>CAYJKP010000002.1:0-46138 GCA_964371245.1 uncultured Gammaproteobacteria bacterium
TTCATACCCCTTTCGGATATGAAAAACCGGCCAATGCCCGTCGCGTTGGTTCTTGGAAAATAAATAAACGAGCTGTGAAAGCCCGTCTTCTTTCTACCTTTAGTATGCGCCAACAATAGTATCTGTCAATGTAGCTTATCCACCGACGGCTTTGGCAAGCGACGGCGGATAAAAAAACGGGCTGAGCCGCCCGTTTCTTCAACCTGCCGGCACGTGTTATTCGAGTTTTACGCTGTCAAAAATATCGCTCACCGTTTGGCTTGCCTTGAGATAGGTAGCCGAATCAGGATTTGGGTCAAATATTTCAGCCCGGATCTGCCAGACACTTGTTCCAGTCTGGATATAATAGGTGTGATATGAATCCGTGATCGGGTTGCCCTGGAACCAGATCCATTGGCGGATGCCGATATTCCCGTTGCGGTCATCGCGGGTGCGGACTTTTTCGTTCGCTGTTTCGGATTTCGCATTGATGAAATCGGGCAATGAAAGATTTTCGGCGTTTAACTCTTTACTAATCGTCAATTTGATCAATGGTTCGGTCACGGCTTGCTTCGAGAGCGGGTCAGTGATGGTCGCCTGTTCAGTCGACTCAAGTTCGCCCACCGTCGTCGAGCCGTTTTCAGCCGAAATCGAAAGAAGCGTCAGATTTTTTGGGTACATGAAGGTGATTCCCTGGGCTTGGAACGTTTCGGTCAGAGGCGGCACTTCAGTATTTCTGTTTGTTTTCACAGAGCACATCGTGGTGGCGAAGCTCGGTACTGATCGCAAACCGTACATCACCGCCGCACCTCCGGCGAGCGCCGCCAGCAGAAAAATGACAAAGTACCAAAAATTTTTACGCATACGTAGCTATTTTAATGCCAAATGGTCAATATTTCCGATTTTTCTGCATTCCTGGCTATAGGCTTGGACGGCCTTTCAAGGCTGATTACAGTATACTACACTTATAAATTTTTTCATATGATATTTTCCCAGCAATAAAAAAGGGCACAAACTTGCGTTCATGCCCAGAGGACGTAGTGCTGTCTTTTGTGTTTTGTTAGCGGACCACGATCATACGGCGCCTAGTCAATTCAGTCCCGGCCCGGACCTGGCAGAAGTAGATGCCGCTTGGAACCCGCTGATTCTGCTCGTCGCGTCCGTTCCAGATAATGGCCTGGGGGCCGGACGGCAGTTCGCCGGTGAACAGCGTCTGCACTCGTCGGCCGGATACGTCGTAGATCTCCACTGTCACCGGCTTCGTCTGATCAAGCGAGAATGACAGTGTAGCCGAAGGGTTCAGAGGATTTGGCGAAACGGTCAGCGTCTTGGCCATGCTGGCTTGCGCCGGCTGTTTCCACCGGACGCTGATGTCCTTCAGCCAGATCGATCCCTGGTCCTGACCGAGGTAGAAGATGAGCTTGGCGCCCGGATCGGTAAAGGTCGGCCAGAACGGCAGGCTGATCGGCTGATCCGATGAGGCAAGGCCGAGATTCACGTTCTGCCACAGCGGCTTGGCGCCGTTTGAGCACTCGATGACTGCCGTAATGGTACACGGCGGATTCGCCGTCCCAGTAAACACCAGCTCGCACGCGCTTCCAGCCTGCGCGTAGACCCAGTCCTGCCAAAGCTTGATCTCATACCACTGTCTGGGATGATCCACGCTTACTCTGAGAGTATGATCGTCCTGAACTACAGGCACGAGCCAGTCAAGACCGGCTGGTTTCGAGAATTGCCAGCAGTCAAGGCCGCGCGTGAAGCTTCCGTTGCTGATGAAGCTGGCCGGGTCGTCTTCGCCAGCGCAGGTCTGAAGTGGGGGTGGTGGCGCTGTCTGCTTCAGCCCGACCTTCACGTCCTTGAGCCAGATTGAGCCTGCGTCCTGGCCCAGGTAGAAAACGAGCTTGGCATTGGCGCTCGTGGAAGAAGGCCAGCAGGACAATGCGATCGGCTGATTGGCAGAGGTCGGATTCAGGGTTACCTCTTGCCAGAGCGGCTTGGAACCGTCAGAGCATTCGATGGCCGCGATGATCGTACACGGAGGATTGGCCGCGCCGGTGAACACGAGTTCGCTCTCTGTCCCTGCTTGGGTATATACCCATTCCTGGAAGAAAGAGATTTCGTGCCACTGCCGGGCGTGGTCGACACTGACACGCAGCGCGTGATCCGGCTGGACCACCGGAACGAGCCAGTCGAGACCGGCTGGCTTGGTGAATTGCCAGCAATCGAGACCGTGCGTGAAGTCGCCGTTGCTGATAAAGCTTCCCGGATCGTCCTCGCCGGTGCAGACTGGCGGGGGTGGCGGTGGAGGAGGCGGAGAATTGTCGGGAACGAGCCGGATATTGCGGATCCGGAACATGCTCCCGCCAGTTTCGCCAAACGCCCATGTCAGTTTCGCGCCCGAGGTCGTCCGGGTGATGGTGATGGGGAAACGGTGCTCTTCCCAGCCGCCCGGCGACTGACGATAGTCCTGCCACAAACCGCAGTTGACGTACTGGCCGTTCACCTGCTCGGTCAGACCGAGTATGGTATGGACGGTCCGCACGCTCTGCTGTTCGTACGTCAGGATCATTCGTTCGCCGACGGCAATCCGGGGCAGAGTCTGCGACAGCTGGACGCTCCAGATGTCGGCATTCCCGTGCATGACGAATTCGGCCATGGGCGGCGCCAGGTTGATGTCGCAGTGTTCGGTTGGCCAGATCGGAGTTTCCCAGCAGTCAAGACAGCTCTCGAAACTGCCGTTCGCGATGAGATCGTCCGGTGATCGATAACACTCCTCTGACATCGCCTTGGCCATCTTGTTCTCGTCAACGCACCGGCTCAAGTCGATCTCGAACACGTTTGCGCCATCGGTTTCCAGGCGCCAGTGCTTGCCGCTGTTGTGTTCGTAGAACTCCTGGGCAATCCGATTGTTGGCTTCAAACTGGTCAGTAGTCGGATAGCCAAACCTGTTCACGTTGCCATTAGCTTCGAAGTATGGCAGGATCTTCCGGTCGTAGACGCAGTGAGCTTCGGCCGTGCAGGAATTGTGCGCGGCGCCGTTGGGGTCGTAGAAGATAATCGCCTTTGACCCATCAGGACGCTGGAAATCCTGCACCTTGTAGTCGCCCCAGTTGTGAACCCTTGAAGGACGCTCAGGGCTGACCGGATAGGCGTGTCCCAGATTTTGGGATCCGCCGTTGCGGTTGTAGCACTCTACGAAAAGGTAGCCCGTGTCAGCGTGCCAGCCATCCTCGTAGTAGCCGGGAGCGCAGTAAGGATACCAGGCGAAATGCGGCTGACCGTTGGCCCAGAGCATCACACCATCTGTGCATTCCTGAATAGCGGAGATGCCATCAAGCCGCGTAACGCCGTTCTCCCTGAAGTTTTCCTTGTAGTAGCTCCGAAGATTCGACGATACGTTGCTCTCGTCCCGGATCGGCATATTGGCCGGACATCTCGGACCGCCTCGTTGCGTCCAGAAAGTCCATAGACCCGAATGCAGGACGATCGCGGCCCGGGCGCCTCCCAGCGCGTCATAGATGATTGCGTTGTCACCGAAGAACCCGCCGTCGAAGTGCCAGATAGCGCAATTTCGAGGCATACCTCTGGCGTCATAGAGATCGTTCGCGTCCCAGGGGTAGTACCAGGGATGGTTGGAATTGGCCCGCCGGGCCGTTTCTAGATCCCACATCCGGTACTCAGGGTAGCCGATCATGGCCGAGCCGTAGCGGTTGTAGGCCTGGTCGAGTATGGCGGTGTTGTGGGAGACGATCCTTGGACAACAGCCTGTGTCGATAGCCTGGCTGTCAATGATGGTTATTCTCTCACTCTCGCCATTTACGTAGTGGCCATAGTGGACATGATAGCCACCACAATGCTCGCCTCCAGGACCATCGGGCGTACACCCGCAGAGACCGATAACTTGCCCGGCTTTCACTTGCTCATCAACAGATATTGAGGGCTTCTGAAGAAGGTGGGCATACAGATCAATCGATCCATCTGCCTCCTCAACCCTCACATTCCATCCGTACGAATTACTCCACTCGCTCAAAGACGCTTGACCGTCCGCAACTGACAGGATCGGCGAACCTCTGTCAGACCAGTCCTGGTTGTTGAAGTCAACACAGTTGTCGTCAACGTCTCTGTGAAACCTACTCGTAGTTCTGTCGTAGTCCCAAGTTTCACCTGGGATCCAAGGAGCATGGATCTCAACAGCGGTTACACTGCTGGTGCTTAGTAGTACAAGCAAAACTACACAAAGCAGGTTGTTCTTCATGGTTTCCTCCTTTTTCCAGCCTTCGTTCCGTTCAGTTACATTGCATCTATCGTAAGATCCTTAGGATCAGGATCTAGAATTTCAATGAGCTATATATTTTATTTTATATACTCAAAACTTCTCGCTATACTATCTGCCACATTGAGTAGGTCTACTGAATCAATTGTTACAACTGACGATATTTCCATTACCCGTTTATTTCCTAATACATATATGTCAACTTCCTTACCATTCAGCCACTCAACATCTACAGGGACCGAGGGTTTACTACCTGTTATTATTGTTTGTATGATAGCTTCATGATTATTAATTGTAGCGTGATCAGACACAACTGACTCGTAAATCTCTAGACGTAATTTTAATTTATAATCTGCATACCATTCTTCAATATTATTACTCTCGGTCTTGTATTCTGTAAAGCTAGTAACTAATTCTCCAGGCAGTGGATGATAACTATTATCATCTAGCACTCGGTTACTAATTGAAGCTGTCCAGACATCGTTATTTTCTATTTCAGTATTTTGCGCTTGTTTGAGGACCCAGTCTTTCGGATATTTCACTCTATATCCGTATTTATCGTTAATATACACGTTCCATCCGGTTACCGGATCGGTTGTAATATTTACGTTAGTGTTTTTATTATTATTCGTATCGCCATTTACATTAGTATTTTGATTTGTGTTCATGTTAGTATTTCTACCCACCACCCACCACACCAATCCTCCAGCCAGCAAGATAACTACGACGATAAGGATAACGGCAGCTGTTGAAATCCCTTTATTGTTTAGTGTCTTCATGATTATTCTCCCTGTCTAGAAACGAAACGACGGCAACTCCCGTGGGCCCCGTCATGACCGTTTCTATTGAAATTGTTAAATTGTTGTGATTGTTTGGTATGCATAATTCATGGTATGCTAAACCGCGGTATTTGTCAAACGAACCGTGCAGGCATCAATCTTCGCAAATCAGCGATTCGTTAATATGCATATATGGAAATTTCTCACCCTCGTCCGACACGCCGTGCTTAATAGGATTAAACTTGATGTAATCGAGATGAGTTTCTAGGTCGTTTTCATCGCGGATGGTGTGGTCGTGGAAGGAGGATTGCCAAATCTCGCTCCCCCGGAGGCGAGGATGGCCATCCTCGCCCACGAGCTTTTTTATTATTAATGTGCGTATATTGCGCGATGAATGTCTTTTAAGATAATGCATGAAATCCGAAATTGTGTATTTTCCTTTCGGTTGAACAATAATGTGCAAATGGTCGGGCATAATCACAAAACCCCATAACCGGCACTCTTTGTATTCACAGCTCAGTTGATGACTTCCATCAAATATCGTGATACTACATGGTTTTTAAAATATGGATAATTATTACACGTTTTGGCAGTCACAAAATATATGGCGTCATCTAGGTAAAAGCGTTTTTGTGAGTTATTATGCAATATAAAACAGGGATACATCTCCCTGTCTCTTTTATTACCCATCTACTCCACTGGCAGCGTAAATATAAACGTGCTCCCCTTGCCCAAGCCCTCGCTCTCAACCCATATTTGCCCTCCATGCGCGTCCACGATCCGTTTGGCGATATAGAGACCGAGACCGGACCCGTCCGGCTGGACTTGGGCGATTCCCTCCCCGCGGACAAACTTCGTGAACAGCCGCTTGGCGTCATCCGGGGGGATGCCGCGGCCCGTGTCCTTCACGGAAACGCTGATATTGCCGTTGATCTTCTGAACCGAAACCGTGACGGTGCCCTGCGGTGTGTATTTTATCGCGTTATCGACGAGATTCAAAATGACGTCTTTCAGTTTATCCGAATCAACCATCAGGGCGGGTAGTTTTTTGGCCGGCTTTTTGTACTCCAGCTTGAGGCCTTTTTCCTCAGCTACCTTGATGATTTCGATCAACTCGGTCTGGATCAGGTCTTCGATCTGCGCCGGTTTCTTATCGAGTACGAATTTACCCGCTTCAATCTTCGTGATATTAAGGAAAAGGTTGACCATCCGGACCATACGCTTGCTCCCATCCAGCACTTGCCTTAAGATATTCAATTTTTCTTCGTCGATTTTGCCAAAATCTCCGTCCACCAGCATGGACAGCCAGCCCTGGATGCCGGTCAGCGGCGTGCGCAATTGGTGAGAGGCAATGGAGATGAATTCGTTCTTCGCCTCGTCGAGCTGCTTTAAATGATCGTTCGCCTTGGCCAGCTCGCTATTGGTCAGCCGAAGCTCCTCGACCAGCTTCAGATTCCTAGTGACAATACCCATCTGGTCGGCTAGCGACTCCATCATCTGGATCTCGTCCTCGGACACTTCTTTCTTTGATTTTTGGATGACAAACACTATTGATCCGATGATCTGTTTCTCCGAAAAGATCGGCGCGGCCACGATCGTCTTCGCGCCCACGAGCTTTTGCATAGCATAGCAGATCGGCTTTGGAATCGGCGGAGACAGAAAATCAGCCAGTGATTCGCTGATCTGGATATTGCCCGTGCGGATTGCTTCAGTCGCGAGATCCTTATCCGACATCGCACCGCTATATTGTTCAAGCTGTTTGGGCAGAAGTTTAACCGCGGCCTGGGTGATTTTCGTCATTGTGATGGCCGCCGGATGCGTTTTTTCACCTTCTCCGCGTAAAATAATAACCCCCCCGATGTACCCCAGCTCATTGGCGATGCCATCAACGATTGCCTGGGTAACTTTCTTGAAATCCAGCGACCGGGTGATGATATTGCCGATGCTCTGGAGAGCGTTGAGATAAATATTCCGGTTTTTCAGTTCGACGTTGGCCATCTGAAGATCGGCCGTGGCGCGCTCGACCTCAACCTTCAGCTTTTCGCTAAATGATTTTACCTCGTCATAGAGCCGTGACTTCTCGATCGCCGAACCCATGAGCGGGCTCAAGACTTCGAGCAGTTTCAGGTCGTTTCCGCTATAGACGTCGCCGGATCGCTTCTGGCCCAGCACATAGAAACCGGTCACCTCGCCCTCGAGCATAATCGGCGCGATCACGGCCGCGCCCGTGGCTTTTACCTCAGCTAGTGATTTCTCGAGCTGTTTGCGCTCGCGTTCATCGGCCGTATCGGAGATTTTTCGTTCCAGCTCCTCAAGCACCACGACTTTCTGTGTTTTTTGAACGAATTTAGCCACCGAACCATTCGCATCGACGCGCGTATTATTATTGTTGCCATTGGTATTTCTACGCTTGCTGTATGACTGTTTGTTTTTCGTGAGCAATAATATGTCAGCGTGTTTGATTTTCAGTATACTGGCGAGCTTCCACTCCACCGACGACAGCAGATCATCGAGCTCGATCTTCACGCTGACCATTTCAGTCAGTATCTGGGTGGCTTCGGTATAGTCCACCTCTCCTTTGAAGAATATAGCGTCAGTAATTTTTGCTAGTAAACGCTTTAGCGGATCAAAACCGAAAACGATAACGAGTGAAACAAGAATGGTCGCCACAAATCCCGACCCGCCGAGCTGTTGGATAAAGAGACCAGTTAGAAATGTTGCGGCCGTAAAAGCAAATGTAGTAGAAAGAATGAGAAAGAAATAGATAATGGAGCGGGAGATAACAAGACGGATGTCGAGAAGACGATGGCGTACTATTGCATATGTTGTAGCGCCAATAAATATTAATACAGAAGGCGGCGAAAATATACTAAAATAGGATACATTCATTAATGGCAGAATCCCACTAAACAATATACTAACGCTTGCGCTGACCATGATACCGAATAATATATACTTTAATTGTTCTTTGAATACACCTGTTGATTCTCTATATTTTTTAAATAATAAATATCCAGATGCCAATAAATAAAAAACGAAATATACACTAAATATGAGATATATCGGACCTGGTTGTATATCACCACCCCACCCTCTATGAAGAGTATCCTTAATATTTAGAGAGGACGTAATAAATGGGAGTATTATTATTGATGGTAATGAAATAAGTAGTAATTGATATTTTTTTAATGTGTTTTTATTCTTTGGGAATATTATTGAAAATATTAACAGCAGCGGGAGCATCAATGTTGGCCCAAGTATGGTTAATCTTGCCCAAATTATATCCCCAGGTGGCGAAATTATTATTCGATCTGCAATGAGTACTATAACCACCCACGCAGCAACACATAAAATCATTAACGAGAATATTGTTTTAACAAAACTTCTTTCACGTCTAGCTAAAATTATTATACCCAACACCAGCGCGAGTATGAAACTTGGTATATATGTAATGTAATTAATCATTCTATTGTGATTTGATAGTACATATCATTATCCAATAAAGTTGCGTGAAAATTTGCAAGCTTTATCATTATCCTCGCTAACAATTTATCTGGCTGAATTTTATTTGTTGAACTCAATAAACGTGGTAAATAGGGAACCTGACTGATACTCAGTGCTTGGTTAAATCGTCTGCCGTTAATTGCATCACTCCAATCTGCCAGTAATCTTGAATTATCAAGCGTTCCTTGACGATTTAAAATGTGATAGGCGGCAATGGCAAATAATAATAGATAAGAGTATTTCGCCTCATTTTTATTTACAAAAATTAATTTAATATATGCATCGGCTATACGCCATTCTTTTGTCACCCAATGCGCTATATTCGAATTGTCTTTGCCTATTAATAAGCACCCCCCCACAATAGTATTGTTTTTATCCCTCAAAGTATATTTATCAATTGCACTAGTTGTTAGATATTCCATAAAGTCTTTTTTGCTATATTCTAACTTTTGTGGTGATTTTTCGTTTATCGCCTTTAACCTATCATGATAAATATTATAGAACTCGTTGGCAATATCATCATCCATGACCTTATAATGATCAATGTAGTATCTTCTACCAAGTATGTATTTTGTAGTATACAATCGTTTACTGTTTGTCCCATTATTGTTATTTTTTTCAAAATAACCAGCAAGTTTTAAAGTCCAGATTATTCTTGATTTTCTAAATATGTTATCCATCCAATGTATGTGAACAAATGTTTCTTTATCCATTAATAATACTGGGGTCTGTTTCTTAATAATCTTTATTAAGTCCATAAATGGCTCTCGGAGTAATATCATTCTGTTTGCATGCTCAGACTGATTCCATATTATGTTTAATGGTTTTTCTATTATGTTACTAATCTCTTTAAATACATTATTTAACAATTCGGCTAGAACGTCACTATTATTTTTTATGTGATTTAATAATTTATTTGATATATTAATCCCCCCATTGTCACCAATAAAAAATATTACTCTTTTGCCCACAGAATAATAATTCTTATTAAAATATTCTAATGAATAATGTGACTCAGGATATCCTTCAATGTTCTCTGTTGCAATAATAAAACCCTCAATTACTCCATCTACGGTTAAGAGTATTTTATAATATTTACTGTCTGAGCATATATTATCAAATGTCCCTTTTGTGAATATCGGCTTTGTTTGCACCGATAAACTATTTCGTTTTATATTTTCGAGATAGATATTATAACTAATATCGCAATCTGTTAAATTTAAGATAAAATTTACTTTTACTATTACTTTATTCACCATTTTTATGTAAAACACAAATAAGAATTACGTACAATAACGTGTAGGATTTATCTAAATATAATTTTGAATCCTTGAACATATTAATAAGTGAATTCCTATTAAAATATTTAATGTATGGTTCATGAAATAATAAATATTTTGATACATATTCCCAAAGTAGTCTAATTACGTTATCCCTGAAGGGATCGAGATATACGAATATGCCATTCTTATTCAATAGTTTTGCAATTTTATTTAGGACAAGCTTTTTGTCATTTACATGATGAAAGGTGTTGAGACAAAAAATAATATCAAAGGTCATACTTGTATCAAACTCTTCTATATATCCTTGTAATACAGTTACATTACTTTTATCCTTATTTCTTTTCCTAGCAATATTTGCCATCTCAGGAGAAGCGTCTATTCCAATTATTTTTCCATTCATAGCAATATCCGATAAAGTATGTATTAAACTTCCTGTACCACAACCTATATCCAAAATATTCGCATCGTTACGAACTTTTGGACCGATATTTTTTATAATGTTACTATTGCAATAATTAAAATACCAAGACCAGTTATCTTTATCGTAGTGACTTGCCCATTTTTTGAATGTTTTTTGTGTTTTCAAATTCAGATCGTCCACAAATCATCTCCAGTACAAGTATGTTTATTAATAATAACTATACAATCATTTATACATTTGATAAATCTAAACACTATTTCCTGACTATTACTAATCCAATCATAACCGCCACGACACCGGCAAATAGAGGAGAATATGCCATGTTAATTGATAAATTAACAAGGGGAAAGATGCGATCCATGACCACGCCTACTAATCCGCTAATTCCAATTATTATAGTAACAGCGGTAACCTGTTTTTTTAGTTGCACCGAGACAATGTTTATTTTTTTTATTAACAAATATAGTGATAACAATAGATATATCAACGATATTATAAAGAGCCCCCAGAACGCGCTACCTGGTTTAATATCGATAAATCCTTCTTTAACATTAACATCATTAATGAAGCTTGGCTGTAATATTATTGCCGGCAAGACTATAAATATTGATCCAAATATTACCAGGCGGCGAACAAGAGGATTTATATTTGTCGGCAGCGGATAATACATTGCCAACACAAGGAGACTTACGAAACTGGCCGTACCAGAGTAGAATGCTGCCCTGGCAATAATCAACTTTGAGGTTTCTGTAATCGGGGTCATAAGAAGCCCAACTAAGAAAGACATCAGCGAAAAACCAAAAAGCATAGCGCAGAGCGCATAGATAGATTGAGTTTTTTGATATCGAAAAAAAATATATAACGCGAGAATTAATTCCAATATAGAAAGAGACCATAGAATTATCGTATTTGTTTCAGTAATAAAATTCATCAGAGTTAAATTACTTTTTTCTTAAATGCTACATATGCGGTTAACCCAAGCCACACAACCGACAATTCCGCTCCGATATACACCATCCACGGCTGACGGCTGTAGCCAGCCCAAGGCAAAACAATATCAGTAATAAAGTTTATTACAACGGGTATCAAGGCGCTGAGAATGACATATTTCAATTGCCAACGATGCATCCCATTCGAACGTTGGTACTTCCTGATAAGCGAGTAAAACGCCCAGCCAAAATATACAACAAATACTATCATATACAACGCGAATAAATTGCCGTAATTAACGACAGCGATCAGGTCTGTTTTTTTTACATCTACTATTAATGTATCGGTGAGAAAGAACAAATATACAAACACGGCAATTGGCACAATCGTTATTAATTTTCGTAGCCAATTAGTGAAAATAAGCCGGTACGGAAACACCCATGAAAAATACAAAAAACTTGAGCAGATAATAATCCCCGCAGAATACGCTAACCTATACCAAAAATCAACAGACATCGTAGGAAATGCCAAAACGCTATTCGCTGAAACCCAAAACAATACGCCAATAGTAAGTAGCAAGAAAGTTATATTGACGGCATTTTTTCTGTCACGGTTGTATATATACAATCCCAATAACAGTTCTAATAATGCAATAATCAGTAATACCACGCCATGCGCAGTCATTTCACTTTTTTCTTAAATAGAGTATATGTAAGAGACCTAATTGTTATGGCTTCACAAGAAGCATATAAAAAAGCCAGCGCAAAAAGTAAGCCGGCTTCAATAAGTATAATATAGTTTTGTATCTGCATCCTTGTCTACTATGAAAAATTAGGATTCCCGCCGGATGCCTTTTAGTTACAGAGATATTATACAAAAATCTGCGAAAAAGTCAATCCCCACACCAAACATTAAGAGTAATAGCGCCCGATCAATTGGTGATCAATAAATACATACGGATATATTCCGTCCGGTCCCGTCTGCCCATGCTTTATCGGGTTGTAACGGATGTAATCGACGTGAGTGAATAAATCCCCCTCATTTCTAATAATGTTGTCATGGAAGGATGATTGCCACCCAAACCGTAGGCGAGGATGATCACCCTCGCCTACGTCGTGGTTGATAATTAATATGTTTGCACTTCGCGCCGTGTTCCGTTTAATGTAATGCATTATTTTAGAAATTGTATATTTTCCTTTTGGCTGTATTAATATATGAACATGGTCAGAAATAACAACATATCCAAACAACCAAAAATCTGTGACTTCTTTGGCTAGCCGAATTTTATCTATACACAGTTTAGTTAAAACGGTATTTCTAAAATACGGATAATTTTCTTTTGTCTTCGTCGTCACAAAATAAATTGCGTCTTCGACGTAATAACGTTTTTGGCGCATATAAAAACAGGGTACGTCTCCCTGCTTCTGATTTTTTGTTATTTGAAACCTCTAAACTTTTACCCCAATTCGCTCTAGCGCGTTTTTGTAAAGAATCACATTTTCTAATGCATAGGCCGCCTCCTGCGCGACATTCTGTAAATATCTGACGTCTTCTGTTGTATACGGTTCATCCGATGTCTTACTACCAAGAAGAACAAGCGCAGAAAGTCCGTGGCGCGTAGCGAGCGGCAATACCGCTTCGGTTTTTAGATTGTCCATTTCCTTTTCGCACTGCTCGAGCCGTCGTTGTTCAAGACCGAATGCTTCCTGAGATAGAAACGGTGTCTCCTCGCGAATTAGCATTTTCATTGAATCTTTTAAAAAGCTCGGTAATGCTTCTTCTGCGCGGATACTGATATTGCCGTCTAATGAGTCATATGTTCCCTGGCGCTTGTTTACTATTAAACAAGTTATTCGATTCACGTTCACGACCTTTAATATTTCACCCGATAGCTCTCGGCAAAACTCTTCTAAGTCTACTAAACCGACCACGCGTTGCCGCACATCCTCGATCATCTGCTTCATATTCGGCTGGCGCGAAAAAAACAAACGGTTTGTTATTCGTATCAACCATTTACGAAACGGGATGAACGTTACAGCGATAACAAATACTGAAGCAAAATTAATAAATGCACGATTAAAATCATATTTCTGGACTAAATAATCATTTGCAAGCAAAACCAGATAGCCATAGATAATTAACAAAAGAATAAGTACGAGCGTATGGGCTATGCCCTTTTTCATGACAATCCTGATATCCATAAAACGGTACCGCAGTATGGCATACGCGATAAGCCACGTAAAGCCAACTAAACCAAAGAGACTCAGAGGATACAACTTACTATAACCCAGAGAAGGCAATAGTAAATTAAAAAATAGAGAAAATGCCGCAACGCAAATAAACGCGAATATAATATATCGAAGTTGGATTTTTGTAATTTTCGACGTAGTTGCTCTAAAAATATTAAATAACTTTCGTATTCCGAAGTAGGCAAATATGAGTAAGTAAATAATGTATACTGGGTATAATTGACTAATACTCGGTCGATAACCGTAGTCATTTATATATTCCACATCAGAAATGTTATACCTTGTCGGAACTACTGCTACAATGGCTATGGATGGCAAAAAAAGCAGCAAAATTTGCCACCACGAAAATGGCGTCTTTTTTTTATAGAGAGTATACGCAAAAAGTAAAAATAATGTCGGGGAAAACGCCGGTCCGAGAAAAGTAAGTCTCGCCCATAAAAGGGCAGCTTCTTTGTTGCCAACGAGATCAGAAAAAATGTTAGCAAATATCCACACACAAAGACTTAACACTAGCAATGCAAAGAAGATCAGATTTGGCCGCCGCTTACTTTTTACAAATACAGTAATGGATATTACCAGGAGTGCAAAAAAACAAATTATTGAGGAAACTTCAATAATTTGAATCTCTAGACTATGGTAAATTCCAGGATTGATCTCCATGGTATTTGTCTTACGTGTTATACAGAATCATACCAAAATCAGCGAATAAGTCAAATTCCACACCAAATCAGATCAGGCTATTTTTACTGTTTGGTGTGGGATAAAAAAACCGAGAAGTCGTTTTTCTCCCCGGTTTTTATCGAATACCGTGTTTCTCTAGGGCAAGGCTGCGGTGAGTTCATCAAGCGTTTTCGTTTCTTTCGATAATTGCTGAACCAATATTTCCTTGCCCTGTGCGTCTCGCTCGATATCATAATATCCCTGCCAGCTGAATCTAAAGATATAGTCATCATTTTGCTTAGAGAGAAACAAGACAACGGGTTTACCGAGCGTGATCTTAGCCGCTCCTTCAACCCGAACCTCAGTCAAACCATATCTCCCGCCAACGGTTTTCAATTTGATCATCCGGCCTGGGTTGCCTTTATATGCCTGCTCAACATTGAGCTGCCAGCGCGTATACACCATGACCTCACCGTTCTCAATCGTCCGTTGCGAGCCAAGTTTCTTCGTGACGGATCCACGGACGATAACTTCGGCTTTCTGGACCATTTCATCAAATGATACGCTGGCCGGAAGAATTACTTGATCGAACGATCGGGCATAGTACAGTTCTCGGCCGACAAAGAAAACAGCACAGATAGATACAACGAGGATAACGAGGCGGATAAGTTGTTTATTGGTAGTCATTGTCTTGTAATCAATAACTTTTACTATCCACAGTTAATTATATCAGATATATTAACACTCCTATGATGTATCTGAATATAAAATATCGTGCGCCAAGCGGCGTATATTTTGCTGGCTGATAAATAATCTAAATCGAGATAAAGAGTCAAATATTTTCCAAACGATGAGTTGCTTTTATTAATCTCTTCGCGGCAGGCGGTCGGAAAGTTACCGCGTTTAATTTCTAACATCTGTCCAGCCAATGGTAAAATAAAGCCAAGAATGAGTATTAAAAGTGAGACAATGATAATCTTTTTTTTCATAATAAATTATGTCAACTATCTGTTATCCACCCGCCCCGCAGCTTGATATAACGCTTCCAACTCTCCTTTTGTCCACCGGATACCGTACACAGCTCGAAATATCCGGGGAAAGTTTGCGGGTGAATTTGTCCGGCCACACTTTCGCAGCAGTATAAGCATCTTTTTCTCGCCGAATTTGCGGATCAACAGACTCGTCCAGAAATACCCAACCGGATATGCCATGACAGAGAAGTTACCCATGGGTCTTATTACTGAGAGCGCCAGCGCCAATGGCGGCGTGCGTTTTCTCTGACCAGCCAACCAGCAAGCCAAGCCTTCGTTCAGCCATTTCGGCACATTCCAACCCGCAACACTGCGGATGTACAGATGCGCGTGTTCGTGGCGCAGGGTGGTCCAAAATTCAGACCGGCGCCTATGGTTTGACTCGCTGACGTATTTTTCCGGGCTCAGAATATAAATTACCCGTTCTCTCGTCCAGCCGACTGACCAATCCTCCGTTTTTCTTCCCCAAAGAGCGTCGATCTGACGTCGCGAGGTGAGAAGAACGACTAACGGTTCAGAAAGCTTATATCCGAAGAAACGGTCAAATTCTTTCGTTTGTTTTTTTATTTGACGTCGCAGTTTTGGCAGTTGACGAACCCGGCTTATTTCCACACATAGGTTTTTCATATTGTCGTTCTATTACTTTTCTCAACCTTATGAGCGATCATCCTGATCGCATGATGCTGATGGGGTTCTTCCTTGCCCGGGTGTCCCGGATCGTCAATCACCGCTTCGCGATAAAAATCAACATCAAAATCGGAAAATAGATCGCGCAACTGTCCTTTTTGGAAATAACAGGCGTCTGGTCGTTTTTGGTAGGACGGCTCGTCAACTGTGAAACCAGACACAATGATATACCCGCCTGGATGGAGGGCGTTTTTTACCCGCTGGATCAGGTCGAGCGCTTTTGGTTTTTCTATAAACTGAAGGACATTGAAAAGCTGGATTATGGAATATCGATCAGGCTCGATCTCGAAATCCTCTGCCAAACCCTGAGTGATTTCAATCGGTAGTCCATCAAAGCCTGGTGTTTTTTTCATTTCAGCGATTTCGGCAGGCGAACTTTCTACGGCGACAACACGCCAGCCGTTTTGCGCCATAAAGATGACATCTTTGCCTCGACCGAAGCCAAGATCTAGAAACGAAAATGCGTGGTCAGCTTTTTGACAAATTTGTTGAAGCAGTTTGTTGGGTACACTTGCTAACATCACAGTATCTCTCTTCTCACTTTTCATACCTGATAAATAGTAATTATAGTTTAACACATTTTTTTGAAAATGGGCGTTTTATTAGAACGCCCTGCATACTATGCCGGAAAAGGTGCGCCGTCTGTTTGCCCAGATACGATCGGCCGCTGATTCCCCGTCGAGCCGTTGCTCAGGCACTGTCGATAGATCTCGATTTCTTCCTCCGCCAGATCCAAGCCAGCTCTCGGCTGGATGGGTTCCTGGTCCTCTGGTTCTTCAGCCGCTATTTGACGCTGATCAGCTCTCATGTCATGTCTCCTTTTTTGTAAACCACAAATAACCGGATCCGGATTCGTGATCAGGCGCCCTGTTTGTTTTTCCCTCCTTTCTTTAAAGGGTATGAAGAGGTCAGGATAACGGCATGACTCATAAATGTATGAAATGATTTTTTTTGCAGATACAAGACTTTCAGTTTCTCCTGTAGAGGTACTAGGAATTGATAATTGTGGTGCGTCGAGAATCGTTCAAAGGATGTAAGCCATGGCCACAAAGATAGTAGTGCCGGCTCAAGACCAGTCATGCACCAACCGCAGATCTCGGCTAATGCCCATATGCCGCGCTCCGGCAGCCGGCCACAATATTTAGGGTTGTTCCGAAATATTGAAAAAATATGAGTTATGATGAGCTCATGGGCGGTAAACCGTCTCATGGTTAGGGGATGTTCAGACCAGACACGCCCAATGATATTGCCGTTCCAATTACTGATGCCGCGATGAAAAGCTGAAACCACACAAATATAACGGGAATATTCCCAGGGCTGGTCGGTAATATGTTCGACCGTCCGAAAAAACTTGCTATTTATTTGATCCCATGAGCGCTGATATTGTCGACAGCTATATCGTAAATCCTGCCGTAGCGCCGAGTGACGCTTTCTAATAATCCGTTTAATCCGATGTTCCGCGCGCTGCCAGGTCCGCTGGCTGATCCATTTCGCTAGTTGGGCGTCAACTCCCATGCCTGTTGCTTGTTGCTCAGGATTCGATACCCTCCCCTGCTGAAGCAATAGGTACATCATCCTGGCATCGTAATTTTGATCTATGTTGAAAATGAGTTTCGGCATAAAGAATGATTTATAGTAAGGAAAAGTGGGTTAGGAACCCACTCTTTGTGTTTGTTTGAAAAGATCATTGAGCATCCAGCGAAGCACCGTTTTCGCGTGGACGCAGAACGTAGGATTAATCGTCCAGATGCTCCCGTTCCGATTGTCGGCCGAACAGCCGCAGCCACCGCCACAGATCCCCAGCGCCTCGCAACTGTGACATTGAGGCATGTTGATGGGTGATCGCCTCAGCCATTCCTTCCAGTACGGGTGTTCAGCTGGTTGGAACCCATTTTCCGGTCGTACGAAATACTTCTGCCAACCGGCATATCCGTGGCAAACGCCAACCCGACCATCCGGGGCCACAACTACCTGGTGCCCGCACCCGGAACAATCGTGAAGGTAGGGAGTGCCTTCGACAAACGATTCGACCTTGCGCATGATCCGGTCTTCGTAGATTCCGCGTTGGCGCAGGACCTCAAAACACTCGATCATTTCGCAATTCACTTGCTCAGCATACTCTGTCGGCACGGGCGCGCCGCGATCAATGTCCATGAGCGTATTGAACCCGATGCTCTTAATGCCGAGCTCGTCAATCAGCCAGAGGACGTTTTCAAGGAGATGACCGACATGACGTTCGCTGATCGTGAAGGAGACACCGACTGGAACGCCCGCCTCCTGAAGCCGCTTGAATGCGGCGACCGCTAGAGAGTGCGTGTTTTGTCCGTCTCGGGTGCGTCGTGCGGCATCGTGATACTCTGCTTTGCCGTCGAGCGAAACGCTGACTTTTAGACGATAGCGTTTTGCCAAGTTGACCAAGTCGTCGTCAACAAGAGAGCCGTTCGTGATAAGCTGGAGTTTCAGCTCTCCGGCTAAAGCACCACGCTTCGCTTGTTCGTCGATTCGCTCAAGCGCCGCGACGAGTGCCGGCCGATTGAGCAATGGTTCTCCGCCGCAGAAGATGATTGTCCGAAGATACTCCGGACAAGACCACTGCGTGAACCAGTCAATGGCTAGTCTCGCCTGTTCCGGACTCATCGTCTGGAAACGGTGAGTTGCGGGTAGCGGCTTTTCAACGAAACAGTACGTGCAGCCGAAGTTGCAGCGGTCGGTCAGCATGACATACATGCCTGTGATTTCTGGACGCTGTAGACACTCGCGGTCAAGACGTCGAAGATCTTCGAGTTCGTCCGTCCCAACGGGTACCAATAATTCGAGTTCGATCATACGATCAAGAAGTCGCTCGAATTCCTCGCCTCCTCGACCGTTAAGCCGTTCAACAACATTATCACGTGTCGCCCCGCACCGAAAAGGCTCTAGAAGCGAGATAATGTTTTGTTGAACGAAGAGGACGCTAATGCGTAGCGAGTGATACAGCGCCGCTTCCGTACCGATGGGCAGGATGTGGCAAAAACGGGAGAAACGATAGGTCGCGTTCTTCGCCGAGGACACAACTGCGTCTTCCATGTTTCCTCCAGAATATCGGGTGGGGACTGTGACGCGTGTCGCAATCCCCACCGATTCCTCCACGAGTTAGGAACGGGCGATGAGCACCTTCTTGGCCGTGCGGCCATAGGTGTCATCGCAGTTGCAGTTGCAATCAGTGCAGATTGCAGTGTCACAGTCGTTCCGTACGCTCGCGCGGGAGGGTTGGATCTTCCCGCGGATCGACTGGAGCGCTTTGGCACTCGGTTCGACAAACAGCGTTGTCACGGCATTACCCCTTTCTTGTGTCTTGTGACAGAACACATTTTTTGCGGGAATTTCCCGCATTGGCCCTTTGTTTCCCGAACCAGCAGACCATTTCAGTTACCCTCAAATCTGCTTTGGCGGAAAACAAAAAGAGCCGGTTTTTCTGCCTGCCTTCGGAAGGCAAGAAAGAAAGCCCGTCTCTTTCTGTCCTTATAATACACCAACTTGAGAATCAGTCAAGTCTGCTTATCCACCTGGCCGTAATCATCGAGCAATTCGCGTCTATCGCGTCATCATTCTTTTGTAACACGAAGCGAGTTTTCAATATCCTAAACTACTTCGCCGTAACTCACAGCGACGGTTTTTGGAATTGTACGCTATTAATAATGTCGTTGTATTTGTTTTCGCACGTCGTAAATATTTGACTGTTTTTATCTTCGGTCTTTATTAAAACATAAAAGTAATAGACCTCGTTATTTTTAGTAAAGACGGTGTTTACGATAAAATCTTTATACTCGTTCCCTTTATTTTGGATGAGTTGTTTGACGGCTGGATTTCCAGAAACAGTAACATCTTGTCTGCTTAGTTCGTTCTGAACATTCGTATGTTTGATAATCCAATCATTGACTGTGAGTTTTTCGTCATTTGGTTGGACCGTTAGTATTACTTCGCACGCTGACGCCGCGGTATTGTTCTCGATGCTCGTTTTTTCAGAACTATCAAGTTGAACAAAGTCGCCTGTTTCGCTTGGAGATATCTTCCAGTCAACTGGGTATGTAAAAGTAAAATACTCGCCCTCAGCATAACTGGTCTTTTCGCTATTCAATGATGAATTGTTAGTCGTAGCTTGATTGCTGTTTTGATTTTCGTTTTTTTGTAAGGATAGGTTTATTTTGGTTGTATTTTCTGTTTTTTTACAGCCAAGTGCAAAAATGCAGAACACCACGCTGATCCCGATAATCGTAAAATGCGTTGGATTTATTTTCATGGTATTGATACTATATATCTTCCATTTTCTCAGCATGCGAGAAAGTGTCTATATTGTAGAGTCGTTACTACTTTTTAATACACTATTCCTGCCCGATAGAAACGGTCGCTGCAATCGCCTGTAACTCTGCTTGAGGGACGTCACCGGAGTCAATAACGAGAATAATTTCTGTGATAAAGAAATAGATATACTGACCGATTGCGCCGGCAATACCATTTTCCTGATGCGTGAATATTACAGCATTGCCGCCAAACATGCGATTTTCAAAAAGTTTAATGCTTAGTTCGCTCGGCATATGTTCGTTGATCCAAGCTCTAACCATATCTCCTTGAGTGGCGTCAAGATAATCGGGATTTGTGAATACTCTGAGGTAGATTCGATCATCGGCCGAAGTATTAAAGCCATCGGGAGTATCGCGATTTGGCTGCTCGTTTGTATTCGCGTTCGGTCGAGAAAAGCGTATACCTAATTTTTCTTGACCAAAGGCCGGTTCTACAGAATTCGAAAAAGAGGCTGGGAGAGTCAGGGAAAAGTCATACTGCTCGCTGACATAGCTCGTACCGCCGGCTGTTTGGCTATCCACCCTCCAAGCATTGTTTGTCTGTGGTTGGTTTAAGCTAACATAGTCCGACTGATCTGGCTTTGCCTTACTTACGGCAAACAGCCAGGCGCCGAGAACAACCGAAAGCGAGATTATCACAACGAATGAAACGATTGTTGAAGGTTTTTTCATGGCTTTTTTGCTTAATTCTTATTTATATCATAGCTCAAATGGTGAAGAGGAGGAAGGCCGGGTATCCGACCCTCCTACCGATGTTAACGCCTGACCGGAACATAGGTGCGTTCCGAGGTAAACCATGAGGCGTCGAAGTCTTCCTTGGTGTACGGAATGAACCGTCCATACCTCGTTCCAGGATCATGAAGATAAATCCGGCCGTCCCAACCGACCGCCAGCACCCAGTGAGAAGTACCACCCGAGTCCACCAGGTGACCGTTCTTGATCATCACGCCACAGATTACCGGGTGGCCATGCAACATTTCGTTCACCACATCGTCAGGTGCCCGACCATTGTAAACGGTGTAATTCAGGTCGTGGAACTCCCGCAGCAAGACGCCGAGCGTGTTGTGACCCGAAAAATTCGTGTACCAACCATTCGCGTTGTTATACCGGGGATCATTGAAGCGGTCGGCCAGAAACGTGTTTTCGGCCGTGATGACCCAGGGCGCAACCGCGCCGTGGTTGAAATAGCCGCCAAGCATGACACCGCAGGCCTGCCCGCAGTTTTTCGTACCGGACGATGATCCGGGCGGCACTTGGGGCAGCCAAGGAACATTGAGATAGAACGAGAAGTTAGGATAGCCCTGCGTTACTCCGCGAACCGGCTGATTCGGTATGGGCGGCTGGCCGTTCGTATTCGGAATGTCCGATTCGTCACCTGCCTGCGGCAATACGCTGTTTTCTCCGCAGCTGAGCGCCAAACCACAGAGAAGCACCAGCGGAAACCAGAGATATGACCTGCGCGTGTTCATTCTTGTCTCCTTTCGACCAGTGTTCCGATTGTAAAAAGAACGAAAAAAACGAGCAACAATGCCCGTCTCATCGTTCAACTATGTGTTTTATAAGGAAAGCCCGAAAGCCTGTTGTTTCCCCTTGTCTGATTTCTTACTACTTTCAGTATGCGCCTATAAAAACGTGAGTCAACATAGCTTATCCACTGACGGCGCTTGATTGCGACGGCTCTATATCATTTTTCTCAACCAAAGCAAAAAGAGCGTCCGCGCTGGACGCTCTCGGGAATCGGCCACTATATCGTGGATTTATTTGAAATACGCTTTCGCCGAGGCGTTAAACCCTAAGTACCAGACGTACAGACCCTGAATCACGATGGTGACAAAACCGCCTTTTGCTATTGTCGACAGGCCGCTCAATATGGCCAGTGCGGCAAAGACGATCGCCGTAATTCGGGCCCAATTTTTGCCGGTCCAGAGTCCCCAGCCAATCAGAATTTGAATCGCCACTATTATGATGACGACTATCCAGACTACGGCCGCGCCAACATTTACGATTGAGCCGCCCACGACTGATTTTAAAACCGCCGTTCCAAGAAATCCAAAAAGCAAGATCAAGGCGGCGCCGATAAAATACAGCACTGAAATAATCGAAACGCCGGTCGGCCGTATTCGGCCGCTCCCCATTGGCGTTGATGGCATTGGTACGTCGCTCATGTTGTTGTATTAATATTGAGATTAATATTTATTGGCTCGGCATTTAGCCCGACCGCAAGGCCGATCGCCAGTGCCGCCAGTGCGCCGATAATCACTATCGCTCCAATAATGACATACACAAGATACTGCGTTTTTTTATTCGGACTCGTTGGCTGGGTGGCCGTGGCTTTTGCGTTTTGGTACAGTTGAAACGTAAAAATAATCGCAAACACTTGCCAGAGCAAGAAGAAAACCGACCAAATCAGTCCGAGCGTGAAAATTGCCGGCAGCCAGAGTACGAGCGCAATGCCGCCGGCGACCAGCCCGAGCAAAAACATCCGCCACCAGATCGCCCACCAGCGCTTTGATACATAGGCGTGACTCCGGAGCAGGGCCTCAAACCCGCCGGTTCCTTCGGCCACAAAAACGGCCATTGCGAATGCCAAGGCAACCGAAGCGATAACGCCAGGCACAAAGAAGAGGACCAGACCGCCATAGATCGCCGCGCCCACGAGCACTTGAACCCATAGGCCGTTGCCGAATTTTTTCAAGGCGTAGGCATAGGCCTCGCGAAAACCGACCGGTTCAGCCCAGTGCGCCGCCAAATAGTATAGCGCCAGATTACAAATGATCGTTATGACCATGGAAACGATAAATACGACCACCCAGGCGATGCTAAAGGCGGTGAAAAGCTCATCCGATCGCGTAACCATCGAGGCCGGATTGGTAACAATGGCCGTTGTTGAAGTAACAACAGCTATAATCATCGAGCCGGCAAAAACAATCGCCGAGGGAATGACCGCGATGGCGAGAAAACTCCATAGGCGGTGTTTTAAAATCGCCCACGACTCCCAAAATAATTCGCCGAATGGTTTCAGGCCGTTCTGCGCAGCTTGCGACGGTAGCGGCACCCCGCGCGAAATGGTAACAAAGGCGAGATCGACATCAGCCTGCTGCCAGCCATTCGCCAGCAGCGCCTTGACGATTTCGGGTCGGCTTTTGCCGCTTTTCAGCTCATTGTGAATGTAATCATGGAGCTCTTGTGTGCTCATTGGCGTTAGGCGAGTAATGATAACGTCAGTATATCATTTTTGCGCGAAGATTACGAACGATTAAGAATTTTCACAACGCCGTGGTTTGCCTTCACTTCAACAATCATGCCGTCGCGCAATATCTTTGTGGCGATTTTCGCGCCGATAACACACGGGATATTGAACTCGCGGGCCACAATTGCCGCGTGGCACGTAATGCCGCCTTCATCCGTGACAATCGCCCCGGCTTTTTTCAGGGCAGGCGCGAATTCCGGCCGAGTCATCGAGGCCACGATAATGTCCCCTTTTTTCACGTTTGCCAGCGAACGCAGCCCCTTGCAGATAACGACCCGGCCGATGGCAGTACCGCCGTTGGCGGTCGTGGCGTGCAATTCATTGTCTCTGAGCGATATTTTTCCCGTGGCGCCGGCCTTGTGCCGAAGCAAACGGTCGTGTTCGCGGCCGCTGACGATGTATTCTGACTCCGGACCGCCCAAGAGAAAAAAGCCCCGGCTGCGTTTCCGCAACTCATCCGCCAATTGGGTGACCTGGCCAGGCGACGTGAGCGCTACCATTTCGAGCGCGCTCAGATAATGCAGCTGTTTCCGAGTAACACCGACGCGACGGCTGACCTCGTTGATTACCCGATCGAGATAGGTTATGGTGCGCAGCACTTTTTCCTTGCGCTCGTCTTGCCAGACAGTGCACAGGTCGATCAATTCAATCACCCGACGGGCCTCCGTACTAAGATCAAGTGTTTTCAGACAACGCGCTTTTTGCGCCCGGGCTGAGGCGTTATCGGCTGGTTTTTTGAGCGTTGCCAGCCGGCCTGAAAAATATCGGTCCGACGCAGCCACGGCTTGGACATAGCTATTCCGGATCCAATAATATTTCCGCGCGTGTTCCGCCAGCGCCGTCGTTCGCTCCACTGCCGGTCTGGCGCGGAGAGCAAACAAGTCTTTTTCCTCTCGACTTACGAACGAGAGCTGACTCGGCACGGTCAGCAAACTAAAACACCGACGATATTCCTTTTGGTCAGAGACTGCCCGGCGGAGTATTTTGGCGATTTTGTCTTCGAGCGCCATGCTGATCGCCTCAATAACATGGCTTGCGCCCACTGACTCGATTTGAGCCTTCACGCACCGCCGCCATAGGGCAAAAAGGTCGGCCTCGGATATATTGCCTAATGCTGTCTTATCGATCACGCTGAACGTAGCGCGAAACTCCTGAAATCGCTGCTCGTGCCGTCGCTTCATCTGCTCGAGATACCGCGGCTGTCTGGCCAGCTTCCGCTCGACTATCTGCCAAAGGCGCGCCAGGTCCTTTTGCCAGTAATGCATTTCACAGTATTCGTTCTGAAAATGAAAAAGAAATTTCGTATACCCGAAACCTTCCTGCACTATCAGGGCAAAGCCGCTCCAGGCGCTGGGAGTAATAAACGCCGGCACGGCATTAAAACCCTGGATGTACCAGTCTTCTTTTAAGGCTTCGCCGATTTTTTGTTTTGAAGTCATTAATGTGGATAAATCAATTGACGGATTCAGCACCGTCTGGTATAAACATGTTGTTCCGATCCCCTATAGAATACATTAGCGGCGCAATCGTCTAGCTGGCCAAGGACGCTGGACTTTCTATCCGGAAACAACGGTTCAAATCCGTTTTGCGCTACCATATCGTTGCTGGCGTAGCTCAGTTGGTAGAGCGGCCCACGCAAATGGGAGGGTCGGGGGTTCAAGTCCTCTCGCCAGCTCAGTCGCCGCAGTGGAGCAGCTCGGTAGCTCGCTCCAGCTCATAACCCAAAGGTCGGTGGTTCCCCCGGATCCGAGTCCGGGGCATCCTGCGGCACATTCATTGCACAACCGCGCCAGTAGCTCAATGGCAGAGCGGCTGCTTCGGAAGCAGCAGGTTGCGGGTTCAAGTCCTGCTTGGCGCACAACCGTGCTCGTAGCTCAGTTGGTTAGAGCGTCGGCCTGACAAGCCGAAGGTCGAAGGTTCGATTCCTTCCGAGCGCCCAGTCTGGCTCTTCGTTCGCGGAGAGCCTTTTTCTACTGTGAATAAACTGCTTGACAGGTACTATTACTGAGTTATCATTATTATATGGAGCGTTATGGGCATCCTTCCTGGGGCCTCCTGTCTGATGCCTGTCGCGTTCCTGACCAGGCCTGGTCACTTCGTACAAACGTACACCGGTTTTCCTTCGCGGGAAACGAGCTGCAGTTGGAGACGCCATCGAGCGCATCGTAGCAAGGCGGTTCAAATCCGCCCGCTTCCCCGGGACCTTCGACGTGAAGGTCCCATTTTCTTTTTATTGAACCACCGCCTTAATCCTCCTTACCCCGGCCGAGCTCGCTTCTTCCTTTACTATTTTGAAATGTCCGATCTGGCGCGTATTAGCGACATGCGGACCGCCGCAAAATTCCTTGGAATATTCTCCAATCGAATAGACCGAAACCGTGTCACCATATTTTTCCCCAAACAGCCCGATCGCGCCCATGTCTCTCGCCTCGTCGATCGATACAACCGTTCGGACGACCGGTAGTCCGGCTTCGATTTTTTCGTTAACAATCTCTTCTACTCGATGTAATTCATCGGCGGTTACTTTTCGAGAATGCGAAAAGTCAAAGCGGAGACGCTCAGCCGTGATATTGCTCCCTTTCTGGAACACGTGATCGCCTAAAATGTCGCGCAGCGCCTGGTGCAATAAATGCGTGGCCGTGTGCATCCGCACTTCGCGCTCGCCGTGGTCAGCCAGACCGCCGGTGAACTTTTTTTCCGCTCCTTTTCGGGAAAGTTCACGGTGGATCGCTTCCGCTTTCTGCCACTCCTCCTCGTTGATGGAAATGTTATAGGGTTGCAATTCCTCAGCCACCATTTCCTTCGGAAAGCCGTACGTCTGATAGAGATCGAAAGCGACCTTGCCGGAAAACATGGTTTGTCCGTGGAGGGATAGCTCTTTTTGAAATATCTTCAGTCCTTGGGTCAAGGTACCGCTGAATTTCGCCAGCTCATTGATGATTGTTTGAACGATCGCCTCTGGTTGCGTGGCGAGATGGGGGTACGTTTTTTCATAAAGAGAGATGACTATCTGGGCGAGATCGGTGAGCACCTGTTGATCCAGCCCGATCACGCGGCTCTGGCGGTAGGCGCGTCTGATCAGCCGGCGTAACACATAGCCCTGCTCGACATTCGAAGGTATGATGCCATCGGCAATAATGAACACCGAGGCCTTGAGATGGTCGGCGATGATCCGCGCTGACCGTTCGTGATATTGGTTGGCCCGATCCCGAATCAGCGCGATCAGCGGAATAAACACCTCCGTTTCGTAGACGCTCGCCCGACCGGTGATCACCTGGAGCGTCCGTTCCAACCCCATGCCGGTATCAACATTGCGCTGATCTAACGAGACGTAGGCGCCGTCCGCTGTTTTATTGTATTCCATGAACACGTCATTCCAAATTTCCACAAAACGGCCGCAGCTACAGGTCGGACTGCAATCGTCTCCGCGTCCGGCGGTACACGGCTTGCCGGTGTCATAAAACATCTCGGTATCCGGCCCGCACGGACCGGTTTGGCCGGCCGGGCCCCACCAATTGTCGTTTTTGCCCAGAAAATAAATGCGCTCTTGAGGCACACCGACCGTCTTCCACATCTCAGCCGATTCTTCATCGCGCGGCGCGTCACCGTCCCCCGCAAAAACAGAAACGGAGATACGCGCTGGATCCAGGCCGAGCCAGTGCGGACTCGTCAAAAACTCCCAGCTCCATTCAATCGCCTGGGGTTTGAAGTAATCTCCCAGCGACCAATTGCCCAGCATCTCAAAAAAGGTCAGGTGGCTATCGTCACCGACGAGATCGATATCGTTGGTTCGGATGCAGCGCTGAACATCAACCAGCCGCCGGCCGGCCGGGTGTTCCTGGCCGAGTAAAAACGGCACCAACGGATGCATCCCGGCCGTGGTGAACAGAACGGTCGGGTCGTTTTCGGGTACGAGCGAGGCGGATGGAATCGCGGCATGCTCTTTTTCCCGAAAAAATTCGATATATTTTTGGCGTAATTCGTCAGCGGTCATGGGTCAAGTATACGTCGTCTGCGGCCAAAAATCAACCGCGGATGATTCCGCCGCCGACCAATTCATCGCCGTGATACAGGACCGCCGATTGGCCGGGGGTCAAGCCAACAGTGGGTTTTTTTAAGACCACTTGGTACCGGCTGCCGCGTTGCCTGAAGACGGCCGCTTGGGCCTGTTGCCGATACCGGGTTTGTACGTGGCAACCGTACGGCAGGCGCGGCGGCTGGCCGCTGATGAAATTGGTTTTTGTAAGGTAAAAATCTTTCTGGTAGCGCGATTCTTCATCGGCCCGAGCCACCATGAGACGATTCTTTTTGGCATCCTTGCTGACCACGTAATAGGGGCCGTGGCCGCCAATCTCCAAGCCGCTTCGCTGGCCGATCGTATAAAGCGGCAGCCCTTTATGCCGACCGACCACGCGGCGGTCGGTCGTAACGATCTCACCCGGTTGAAATACCAGGTATTTTAAAAGAAAGCGTTCGTACTTGCCTTTTGGTATAAAACACAGATCCTGGCTTTCTTCCCGGCTGGCGCTCGGTAGGCCGTATTTGGCCGCGAGTTTCCGCACCTGCGATTTTGTATAGGAACCGAGCGGAAAAAGAAGTTGCTGGAGCTTTGCCTGCGTTAACGTGTATTGGAAATAACTCTGGTCTTTTTTCCGATCGCGGCCGCGCCAGACATGGATCGTCCGGCCGGAGGGCTGAAGGCGCAAATAGTGTCCGGTGGCGAGATAGTCGGCACCAAGCTTTTTCGCCTCGGCCAGGAGATATTGAAACCGGACCACGCGGTTACAGGGGATGCATGGGTTTGGCGTCCGGCCGGCTTGCAGCTCGGCCAAAAAATAGTCGACGACGTACTCCCGAAACGGCACGAGCGCATTGACGATCGTAAACGGAATCCCGAGCACGGCTGCCGATTGCCGGGCGAGCAGGTTCGACTCCACCGAACAGCAGCGGTTTTCAGCTTTTGGGTCGATGGAACGGTCAAACCAGGTGCGCAAGAACATGCCCGTGACGTCGTACCCGGCTTTCTTCAACAGCGCCGCCGCGACCGACGAATCGACGCCGCCTGACATGGCGACGACCACACGTGGTTTTTTCATAATGTTTCGATTTCTTTCAGCAGCCGCGGCAGGATGTCCCCCTCCGGCACCGTGGCAATTACCTTGCCTTTTTTAAATATCAGCCCGGCGCCAATCGTACCGGCCACGCCGATATCGGCTTCGCGCGCCTCGCCCGGGCCGTTGACCGCGCAACCCATGACCGCAATCGTGATCGGCTTGGTCAGGTGGGCAGTGGCCGCTTCGACTTTCTTCGCCAGACCGATCAAGTCAATCCGGGTCCGGCCACAGGTCGGACAGCTGATCAGGGTCCGGCCACGCTGGCGCAATTGGAGTGATTTCAGAATTTCCCAGCCGACCTTCACTTCCTCGACCGGATCGCCGGTTAGCGAAACGCGGATGGTATCGCCGATCCCGTCGGCCAGCAACACCGCCAAACCGGCGGTTGATTTGATCGTGCCGGTCCAGGGCAATCCCGCCTCGGTCACGCCGAGATGCAGCGGATACTGAGTCTTTTCGGCCATTAAGCGATAGGCTTGGATCATGGTCAGTACATCAGTGGCCTTCAGTGAAATGACGATATCCGTAAAATCCAAATCTTCGAGAATTTTAATTTCGCGGCTAGCTGCCTCAACCATGCCAGCCGGCGTCGGGCCATGGTATTTTTCGATCAGGTCGTTCGGGATGGAGCCGCTGTTGACGCCGATGCGAATCGGGATACCCCGTTTTTTCGCCGCCTCGACAACCGCCTCCACGCGTTCGCGCGCGCCAATATTGCCGGGATTGATCCTGACCTTGTCAACGCCCTGGTGAATCGCCTCAAGCGCCAATCGGTAGTCGAAGTGGATGTCGGCGACAAGCGGGATTGCGATAGCCTTTTTTATCGGTCCGAGCGCACGCGCCGCCGGTAGGTCCAGCACCGCCACCCGGACGATTTCACAACCCGCCTCGGCTAATTGCTTGATCTGGGCAACGGTCGCTGCCACGTCGTGGGTATCGGTCGTGCACATCGATTGGACGGCAATCGGGTTTTGGCCGCCGATCGTCAGGTCGCCGATCCGCACTTCTTTTGTTGGCCTTTTCTGTATCAAAGATGTATGTGTCATGCCTTCTTTATATCTGAATATTCACGAAAAAGCAAATTTCTGGTATGCTAAATACCTGCATTATTCATTCATTATTCATTATCAATTTTAAATTCTAAATTACCTTACATATGCCAAAAAAAATCGTCCGGGCGAGCGTGATGGGCTTTTGTTTCGGCGTGCGGCGCGCCATTGACCTGGCGGAAAAACACCCCGGCCGCCTGAATACCCTGGGTTCGCTCATCCATAATCCGCAGGAAGTTCATCGGCTGACCGAACAGGGCAAAATTCCGGTCGCTACCCTCGACCAGGCAAAGGAAAAAACCTTGCTGATTCGCGCGCACGGCGTGCCGGATTTCATCATCCGCCGGGCGATCGAGCTGGGCTTTGAGGTGATTGACGCCACCTGCCCATTCGTCAAAAAGGCCCAGACCCTGGCCAAGCACCTGGAGCAGACCGGCTATCAGGTGATCATCATCGGCGAAAAAGACCACCCGGAAATCCAGGGGATCGTCGGCAACCTGAAACAGCCGCTCGTCGTCGAGACGCTGGCGGAGGCGAAAGTCCTCGGACGCTACGCCAAGATCGGCGTCATCTGCCAAACCACGTCCAATATCGAAACCGCCCGGAGCATCGCGGCCGAATTAAAATCCCACGCCGCTGAAATCCGCGAGCTGGAAACCATTTGCCAGGCCACCCAGGAGCACCAGGCTGCCGCCCGCACCTTGGCCGCCCGGGCCGACGCCATCATCGTCATCGGCGGCAAAGCCAGCGGCAATACCCGCCGGCTCCACGAAATTTGCAATAACTACAAGCCGAGCTATCATATCGAGACCGCCGACGAGCTGCAGCCCGAATGGCTGACAAATGCGAAAACCGTCGGACTGACCGCCGGCGCCTCAACGCCTGACTGGATTATCAACGCGGTGGAACGGAAAATTCAAGCCTTGGCCTGATACGAACAACGGAGGGACAAAAAAGACCGATGCTATTCGCACCGGCCTTTTTGGGCGACGACGAGTTGAAAACCATCAGGATAGAATACTTCCCGCGGACCAAAATATTGTCCCAATCCGACAAATGATCGAACAAACGTACCATCAATTTTCTGAACCTGAATCATTTCAACAGATGAATCATCAACGTCTTTTGACACCGGCTCAGTATAAAAGGTGCTGGTATAAGTTCCTTCTTCTATTTTATGCAGTGATTGCTCAAAACCATCAACAATCATTTTTGGTGAATCAGTTGTGAGGCCGATAAGTTGCAAATTCGTGTTGGCGTAATACTTTAAGAAATGTTCACCAACATCATGAAACGTGGAATACACAACATGGCATGAAAGCGCGTCAGAGTACGTGAAGTTTGGATTGGACCGAACGTGCTGGATATCAAACCGTCCGAATTGATCCTTGTATACTGTATAACTCAGCGACAGGAGCGCGACGATGCCGAAACCGATGATGAGGGTGGATTGTGTCACTTTGGAAAATATGCCCATTCTTTTGTAAATAATTCTTGCTCTTAATGCATTGTGCCAGCTAACGTTTGCGTATATCTGATGCCCCGAGCTTGTCGAGGGGTATGGGTGAAGGCTCTGTAAAAAGCCGTAGCCAGATATACGCTGTTATACGTAGGCAAAGTTTAATTTTTAGGTTCCATTATACGAATTGTTCTTGTTTGATGATTTACTGTGCAGCGTGCGTTGCAGTCGGCGCCGATAAATGCATCTCCCTGAAAATGTTCTACCACGTCACCAATGGACCATTTAAGTCTTGTGCGTATTGCTCGTGTTCCTAATGAAGATGGTATAGCCTCTCTTGAAAGAACTAACGATTCCGGAATTTCAACATGATACTCGTTGATAGGATAAGGAAATTTTGAGTTTCGGACACTACCTTGTTCATTTACTTCGTAATACGCGACAGCCCCATCTGCGAGTGTCTGTTCAATATGTAACCAGCCATTTTTGGATACAAATTTAAACCTCGGTCCAGTTTTATTCTGGGATTCGTAGAACCTACCATCCTCCGGTGTCCATGCCTCCCGAATCCATGGTCCTACGATTGGGAATGGAGTAGATGCCGACACTCCTGATTTTTCTGATTGAATGAATTCAAAAATTTCCTTTTGCTCTTTTTGGACGGCTTCAATTTTTTTGAGTAGTAATTTATGATTAAATACTACTTCGGGGAGAGCTTCATGATCATTTTTAATTTTTTGAAGTTTGGCAACTGAAAATAGCGATTCGTCATCTGTTTCTTTGTGATGTGCATGACACATGAATAGTAGGTTTGTATAAGCCCTTCTGTCTTCATCTGATTGGCTTGAATTATATCTTGGGCCACCTGGTTCCGCAGCTTCAATATGGCATAACTCGGCAACGTAGTTCCCCTGAGGGTTTAGGATTGGATGATCGCATTGGGGAAAGGCACATTTGTTCTTAGAGCGGATTGCAAGATCTCGTATAACAATTTTGAGAGGTTCTAATCGAGCCATAGATATTTTATTATTTTAACTTCTTTTTAATACTAAAATTAAACTTTGCTTCGTACAACGTTTCGGGCTAGCCGAAGTTGCGACGGAATGGAGGCGGTAGAATTGTGCGGAGCGCACCGCCGGAATGAACGAGCAATTTGGGTGAACGTAATATGAGCACATCATTGAAAGTGGAAAATCCAGTTTCCCGTAGGAATATTATGTTCGATACTTTCTAATTTTATGTGGGCGCCCTTTGTCTTACTATATAGATCCGCAATTGCGGGAATTAAACAAAGATAGAATCGAAGCCAAGTGTTTGTTGTGTTAAGTAACTTAAGCAATTCTTGATTTGTAGGTGGATCGAAATCACCAATCCACCGCATGATCTCTTGGGTATCAGGTGAGATCACGTGAACTAATTTGTTGCGAATATCATTAAGAAGCTTAAATATTTCGTAAGAGTCTTGGCTGGTGATGTTACTATCAATTAATTTTCGTATCTTCTCAGGTAGTGACAAAGGGCGCCTCCCTGTAATTTGATCATTACATTTGAATGTGAAGGTTGTTTCAATGTTGTTTTCCTCACACAGCCGTGTGGCATAGTGTTCGGAATACAGAAAAGATTTTAACAAAGGCAAAATTTTATCCTCTGCGTTCTGGTACGTTTCTAGTTCAGCTACTAAATCATGAATTGTTTTCTTTGTGCTCATATTTCGCGAACCGGCTAGCCCGTGTTATCGGATGTATTATTTCTCTGGTTTATGAGCAGCCTTAATTTTGTTGATAATTATATGACTTATCACTGCGGTGATAATTCCAGCGGGAATACTACCAACCAAGGTAAATATTAATATCCTATACCCTTCTGATAATCTACCCCAGTGACTACTTGTAGATTTTATAAGATCATTTATTATATCACCAAATAATATTTGAACTAAAAGAAAGGCGATAATAAATATCAGGACTGATATTACTTTTTGCATAAATGCAATCACATCGATCAATCGATCATCAGTATCAGCCATAGTCTTTAGTATTTTGGATTGTTTTTCTTGAATAACCGATGATTTATCTACCAGCTTCATTACTTCAAGTATGTCGATTGGTTTGTTCCTATTCATAATCCAGGAGAAATAATTTTTCCGATAACTCGTTATTATTACCCGACAAATTATTGGGCTTAATTTCGCCCTGTCCTATCCCCATCCTACTCCTTCTACCCGCAAATTACAATCTAAAAAGAGGGACCCCTGCCCCTCTGCCATCAGATCAGAACGCTAACGGACTTAGCTAGGCGATGACGCCGGCGCTACTGCTCCACTTCTGCGTCCTGGAAGCGCTCGGCCAGCATGTATTCGAGCTTCTCGTGCGCTTCCTTGAAATCGAAATCGTCGGGCAGGATGCCGTCATTCTGCTTTTCCTCGAGTATCTCGTCAATCAAGGATTCCCAATTTTCCTTCGCGAACGAGCCCTGGGTTTCCATGCGGGAAATGATTTCATTAAAGATTTCGTCGTAATTGAATTCGAGATTTTCCATACGGGGAAGTGTCTAAGGATATTAGTACTACTGACAGCATATCATAGCACGCGGCAGAAGCAAGGGGATAAAAAAAGGGGTGAACCTGTGTTCACCCGGCAAACAAAACGTGTACGAATCGTTCCCCTACTCCACCGTCACGCTCTTCGCCAGATTGCGCGGTTGGTCAATCGGGCAGCCGCGCATTTCGGCGATGTAGTAGGCGAGCAGCTGGAGCGGGATGCTGGCCAGTACGGGCGTCAGCATCGCCAGGGTCTTTGGGATCCAGATGATCCGTTCGACCTTGCCTTCCCGGCGCAGACGCTCCGGCGTGGGATCGTTCCGGCTGGCGACCAGGATGACGCGTCCGCGCCGCGCGGCCACTTCCTCGATATTGGAAATGACCCTCGCGTACGTTTCTTCGTCTTCCCCCTCCTGCGGCGCGATCACGATCACCGGCATCCGTCGGTTAATGAGCGCGATCGGTCCGTGCTTCATTTCGCCGGCGGCTTCGGCGCCTGCCTGGATGTAGCTGATCTCCTTCAGTTTCAGCGCCCCTTCGCGAGCCGTCGCCACGTTGTAGCCGCGACCGAGAAAGAGCGCGGCGGACGGTCCGAAGAGCCGGATCAGCACCTGGACGAGTCCGGGCGTCCGATGCTGGCCGAGTGCGCGGAGCAAACGGCAGAGCCAGGACGACCGGCAAACAAACTGGAACGCGATCTCCCGAACATGGGCGGCATCGGCGACGACCTGTTCGACCTGCGCCGGCAGGGCCAGCAGCGCTTCGGCAATGGCTTGCCGATTCGCCGACGGCACCCGGTCAGGATGGCGGAGCTCGACCAGCTTCAGGGCGAAGATGGCCAGGGCGACGACCTGAGCGGTGAATGCCTTGGTCGACGCCACGCCGATCTCCGGACCGACGTGCAGATAGACGCCCGTGTGGGCAACCCGCGTCAGCGAGGAACCGACGACATTGCAGATGTTCCAGACAATGGCGCCTTGATCCCGGGCTTTGCGAGCGGCCCCGATCGTGTCTTTCGTCTCGCCCGACTGCGAGATCGTGATGCAGAGGGTGCGGTCGTTGACGGGCGTATACCCAGTGATGAACTCAGAGGCGTAGACGACCTTCACGGGCAGGCCGGTGAGCTTCTCGATCATGCGCTCGCCGATCAAACCGGCGTGCCACGACGTGCCGCAGGCCGTAATGATGACCTGCTCCACTCGCTGCTCGAGAAACTTCCCGACCGTCATCGTCTGGCCGCCGTTCTGGATCTCGGTCATGAGGCCGCCCAGATGGATGTACGGTTCCGGATCCGCCCTGACCCGTCCGACCAGGGTGTTCACCAGAACCCTTCCCTGCTCCAGGATTTCCTTGAGCATGAAGTGGGGATAGCCGCCCTTGGCAATCTGATCGAGGCTGATCTGCAATTCGATCAGCTGTCGGCTGATCGGCTGGTTCGACATCGTCCGGTGATCATAGCCATCAGCGGTCAGGACCACCATTTCGTCGTCTTCCAGCTCCAGGGCGGTCTTCGTCTTGTTGACAAACGCCATCGGGTCCGAAGCGACGTAATGGCAGCCGTCACCGACCCCGATGACCAGTGGACTGCCGCGGCGGGCGGCTACCAACCGATCGGGCTGCTGACGGTCCAGCACCACGATCGCGTACGCGCCCTCAACCAGGGTGTGCATCTTCTGCACGGCGGTCGCCAGATCGTCGCCTTCAGACAGGAACTTCCCGATCAGCACGGCCATGACCTCGGTATCGGTGTCCGAGACGAACTTCCAGCCTTCACTGCCAAGCCGCTCCTTCAACCCAGCCGCGTTCTCGATGATGCCGTTGTGAGCCAGCGCGATCCGGGCCCGGCCATTCGACCGGTCCGTATGCGGATGCGCGTTCAGGTCCGAGGGCGGACCATGCGTCGCCCAGCGGGTATGGCCGATGCCAACTTGCCCGCTCATCGTCCGGCCATTGAGCGCCTTCTTCAGAACGCAAACTTTCCCCTCTTTCTTCACAACATGGACCAGCCCGTCAGCCGGATCGATCCAAGCGGCGCCGGCCGAATCATAGCCACGGTACTCCATACCGGCCAGGCCTTCGAGCACGGCGGTTTTCAGCTCATCGCCTGTCGGCCGGCCAACATATCCGATAATCCCGCACATCTTCCAGTTCCTCCAATCCATTCCGTTGGTTATCTATCGCCACTAGGCCCATTTCAAGGTCCATTCAGACGTATGGTACTATAGCCAGTATCTATTATATTGTCAAATATTTTCCTACATACACCATATGATATATTAAAAAGTGCCATATTATGGCACTTTTCTCCTATGTAAGCTGTCAATAATATTTCTACATGATGGTTTTAATAGTGGAAACGGCTCTATTTATTCGGTTTTTTTGATTCTTTTCCCATTTCCTGGCGCAAATAGGCTTCGATAAACTCATCAAACTTGCCATCGAGAACGCCTTGCGTATCGCTTGTTTCATGTTTGGTGCGGTGGTCCTTGACCATCTGATACGGCTGGAGGACGTAGGAGCGGATCTGATTCCCCCACTCGGCCGAGGCATACTCCCCGCGAAGGCGCTGTTTTTCATCATGCCGTTCCTGCTCGGCCAGGGCATGCAAACGGCTCTTCAGAATTTTCAAGGCGGTTTCTTTATTCTGCTGCTGCGAGCGTTCGTTCTGGCAGGTGACGGTAATTTTCGTCGGCAGATGGACAATTCGAATGGCCGAGTAGGTCGTATTCACGCTTTGCCCGCCATGGCCGGACGAGAGATAGGTATCGATCCGCAGGTCCTTGGGATCGATCTCAACCTCTTCGATTTCGTCCAAAACCGGCAGCGCCTCAACGAGCGCGAATGAGGTATGGCGCTGGTGGTCGGCGTCAAAGGGCGACAAGCGCACTAACCGGTGGACGCCGGCCTCGGCTTTTAGATAGCCGTAGGCGTAGCGGCCGAGCACTTCAACCGTGGCGCTTTTTATGCCGGCTTCTTCGCCGGCCGACTTGTCGAGGACTCGCACCGACCAGCCGCGGCGTTCGCAAAAGCGCAAATACATCCGCAACAACATCGCCGCCCAGTCCTGCGCTTCGACCCCGCCCGTACCGGCATGGATCGCCAAAATCGTATCCCGCTGATCATACGGTCCCCGTAACAGCACGGCAAACTCCAGGCGAGAAAATCGCTTCTGGAGCGCTTGATAATGCTCGGCTAATTCAACAGCCAGATCTTTGGATCGGCTGGACGACTCTTCTTGGGCCAGTTCCAAAAGCTCCTGGGCATCGCGCTCGAGCGAATCCCAGGTGGATATTTCTTCATTGAGTTCGTCAATTTGGCGGGTAACCTTTTTTGCCCGCTCAGTGTCTTGCCAGAATTCTGGCCGACTCGCTTCTGATTCTAACTCCGCCCGCTCCTGTTTTTTGCGAGCAACGTCAAAGTAACCTCCGTGTTTGTCCTACATTCTCAACTAACTCCTGAAGGCCGGTTAGCAATTCTTTCATGGTATTTTGATTATGAATTCGTGGTGGGATATTCCTGGAGGACCGCCGTGACGGTTTTTTCAGCCCCGGCGTGTAGTATTTTCAGGGTAATCGTCTGACCGACGCTGAAACTCTGCATCATTGAGGCCAGCGTGTTATCTTCGGTTATTTTCTGACTATTGATTTCGAGAATGATGTCATTTTCGACCAGGCCCGCTTTGTCGGCCGGACTGCCGGACACAATGGCCGTTTCCGTGGCGCTCGCCCGGATGATCAGGGCGCCGTAATCAACGCTTAGATTGTTCGCTTTCGCCAGATCCGCCGTCACCAGCTGATAGCGGATTCCGAGATAGGGACGGATGATTTTCCCGGATTGTTCGACGCTTTGAATTACCGGTTTCGCGGTACTGATCGGGATGGCGAATCCAATTAATTGCCCCTGCTGGCTGACCGCGGTATTGATACCGATCACTTGTCCGGCTAAGTTAATCAGCGGTCCGCCCGAATTGCCCGGATTGATGGCGGCGTCGGTTTGAATGACCTTGTCGATAGTTTCAGACGATCCAGAACCGTCGCCGGCGGTGATGGTCCGGCCGATGCCGCTGACGATCCCCTTGGTAACGGTGTTCGGGAACTCGCTCAGGGTGTTTCCGATGGCGATAACTGTTTGGCCTAATTGAACGGTGCTGGTATCGCCTAATTCCACCGGGGTGAGGTTATCGGCATCTATTTCTAGTACGGCCAAGTCATTGATCGGGTCGGTACCGACGAGCGTGGCGCTGTATTCCTTCCCGTCGTTGGTGATGAAGGTGTACTGGGCGTCGCTGACTGAGACGACGTGTTTATTCGTCATGATGTAGCCGTTCTTCGAAACGATAAAGCCCGTGCCGGCCGCTACTTGCTGCGGACCCGTGGTGCTGCTCCCCTGCGGACCGAAGAAGAAAAACGGCGAGCTTGAACTGACGTTCTGCTTGACGATAATACTCCCGACCGACGGCAGGACTTTAGCGACGGCTGTTTGGGTTTGCGACTCCTCCTGGACTTTCAGGGTCGTCGCGCTACCGGTGCTCGCCGTGGTCGCGGTGTTGGTCGTTTTCTCGCCCAGAATTACTCGATCGAACCACGGCGATATATTATGCGAGATTGCCCCGCCGGTGAGCGCGCCGACCGCGCCGCCGGCAATTCCGCCGATCAAGAGGCTCAAGACAACCACGGTGGCAATGTATTGTTTTGGCTTCGCTGACGGTTTCGGTGGCGTTGGTGTTATATTTTCCATAGTGTTTATTTGTTACTTATATGATAGACAACTGTTTATCGAAACGAACCAGGCATAACGCGAAAAATCAGCCTGTTTGGTCTGTGCATAATATATCTATTCAACCTGAATAACGGCTGAAGGTTGTGGATAACCCTCACATCATTTTTTTCCGAATAAACGCCGGGATATCGAGCTCTTCTTCCTCTTTCGTTTTTGGGGGTGGGGCGAGATCGTCATCCTTCGCGACGCGTTCACGGAATTGACGTTGATCGCGTACCGGCTGCGCGGCTGATCGCGAGACTGGCGCAAATGCGGGCGAGGTCTTTTCCTCTCGGCTAAACGGTGTGGCCAATTCGCTCTTTACCTTCTTGGCCTTCTTCTCGCCGAAGCCGGTCGCAATAACGGTGATCTTTATTTCATCCTTGAGATTTTCATCAATGACCGATCCGAAGATGATCTTGGCGTTGGGATCGGCGCTATTGGTAATGATCTTGGCGGCCTCGTTTAATTCGTACATGCCCAGATTTGAACCGCCGGTAACCGTGAAGAGGATGCCCTTGGCGCCCTCAATCGACATTTCCAGGAGCGGGCTCTCGATCGCCATCTTGGCCGCTTCAACCGCACGGTTTTCGCCAGAGCCGCGGCCGATGCCCATCAAGGCCGAGCCGGCGTTTTGCATGATTGCTTTGACGTCGGCGAAGTCAACGTTCACCAAGCCGGGCACAGTGATTAATTCCGAGATGCCCTGGACGCCTTGCTGTAAAATATCATCAACAATACTAAACGCCTCGAGCAGTGATGTTTTTTTATCGATAATCTGAAGCAAGCGATCATTCGGGATGGTGATAATCGTATCGACTTTTTCAATCAGCTGCGACAGGCCGCTCTCGGCAATCCGTTTGCGCTCTTCGCCTTCAAATGAAAAAGGCTTCGTCACGACCGCAACCGTGAGCGCGCCAACGTCTTTCGCAATATCCGCCACCACCGGCGCTGAACCGGTGCCCGTGCCGCCGCCTAACCCGCAGGTCAGAAAAACCATGTCCGAGCCCTTCAAATTATCATAAATCTCGTCCTGGTTTTCTTCGGCGGCTTTCCGACCAAGTTCCGAATCCATGCCCGCGCCCAAGCCCCGGGTGGTCGTCTTGCCGATTTGGATTTTGGTCGTCGCCTGATTGTGGTGCAATGCCTGCGCATCGGTATTGATAACGACAAATTCAACGCCCTTGATTTTCGAGGAAATCATTCGATTTATTGCCGAACCGCCGCTACCGCCCAAACCCACAACTTTTATTTTGGCGAAGGTTTCGATGGCTGGTTTGACTTCCATGAATTTATTCCCTTTTGAGAGACCGGACTCTCCGATGTCTCTTTTATACTTATTTTTCATACCCATACGTTGGTTCTCAACATTATCACACTCTATCAAAAATTTCCGCCGTCCGTCAAGCGTCTACGGAATGAGCGAGCGTAGCCATTTTTTGGCGCGCCCGATGACCTGCGGGATAACCGTCACGTTCGGCCCGCCAAAACCGCGACCGCGATGTGTCGCTTGCATGCCCCAGACCAGCAGGCCGAGCGCGGTCGTAAACGCCGGATCCGATATTTTATCGATTGAGCTGACAAAATCGCGCGGGTAGCCAAGCGTGCTAGGTAATTTGAAAATCCGCTTCGCGGTCTCGACGATACCGGGCAGTTTCGCGCCACCGCCAGTCAGAACAATGCCGGCCGGTAAGAGCCCGCTCCGTTCAATCTTCTTCAGTTCTTTATCGGCCAGGGTAAATATTTCCTCGACCCGCGCCTCGGTTATTTCCGCAATTTGTCGCCGCGAGACAACCGTCGTTTCGTTCGGCGACATCTCGGCTAAATCAATTTCATCCCGTTTATTTACTTCGTCCGGCAGGCAGCTGGCAAATTCAAGCTTCACTTGTTCAGCCACCTCGATTGAGGTGCGCAGACCGATGGCGATATCGTTCGTGATATGGCCGCTGCCGACCGGCAGAATCGAGGTATGAATGACATCGCCTTCTTCAAATACAGCCAGGCTGGTCGTAGCCCCGCCAATATTGATCATGGCAATGCCAAGCTCTTTCTGCCGTCGCGTAATCACCGCCTCGGCGCACGCCAAGACACCTAAAATAAGATCATCAATATCGAGACCGGTACGATAAATGCACTTCGTGATATTTTTTATCTGGCTGGACAGGCCCTGAATAATTTGGGCATCGACTTCGAGTCGAATACCAGTCATGCCGACCGGATCTTTGATGCCGGTCTGATTGTCAACCGAGAAACTTCTCGGGATAACGTGGAGCGTTTCGTAATTTGGTGGCGTGGCCACGGATTGCGCCGCTTCGATCACCCGTTCAACTTCCTCTTCATGAATTTCGCCGTTTGCCTTTGAAACCGCCACGACGCCGTGGCTTTGGATCGAGGTAATATGGGCGCCGCTAATACCAACAAAAGCGTGTTCGACCGGCAGCCCCGTCATGCGTTCGGCTTTTTCCAGCGCGCCAGAAATGCTTGAAACCGTATCCTCTATGCTAGTAATCACGCCTTTCGCTATCCCCTCCGACGGATGCTCGGAAATGCCGAGAACGTGGATTTTGTTGTCAGCCTCGGTTTTTTGGCCAACAACAATACGAATCGTCGTCGAACCGAGATCCAAACCGCATATTATTTCTTCTCGCGCCATAAAAACAGGGGGTTACTTCTTGATGACTGTATTATAATAAAAATATTGATTTCAGGCAAATAGCGAGGCTAGGTGTGGCCAAAAAATGATAATACCGATGATAAGTGCCGCAATCGAGACCACTAAAACGGCAGCCGCCATGAGATCTTTGACAATTTGGACGTAAAAATGAATCCGCGGCTTTAAGACATCAATAATCTTTTCCACAGCCGTATTGACGATTTCAAGCACGAAGACAAGGGTAATTAAAAGCGTTACGACAATCCGTTCCCACCGGCTGAGGGGGAACACAGACATTAAAATGATGACAATGATCGCCGCGACAATGTGTATTTGAAAGGTGCGCTCTCGTTTGATCACATACCACAATCCCCGGCCGGCATACCCAAAACTTCGAATCGTTTGTTGGAGACGGAATAGCGGCATCAGCGTGTGGTGATTTTCCGGCTAAGGTTGTCCATTTTTTTCTGGTCTTTCTTGTTTGAATGATGATAGCCGAGCAAATGGAGGAAACTATGGACCGCTAGCTCGTCAAGCGCGTCGGCAGGTGTCTCTTGGGACTGGCGGGCATACTTGGCAATTTCTGGCAGGCAGAAAAATATTTCACCAAGCGGAAACGGACTGACTGGCAAATATTCAGCCGTGATCTTCGCCCGATCACGCGGCCACGCGGTAACTGTTTGTTGTGAAAAAGAGAGTGTTGTGGTAGACCGTGGCGTTTGGCGATAGCGCTGATTCAGCCGACGCATCTCGGTGGCTGATACAAAAACCAGCGACACCTCTGCGCCCGCCGGAATTTTGAAATACCGCCCAGCCCGTTGAAGTAATCGCTTCAGGCGATTGGCGGTCGGCCGTGATACCCTGCCCTGGACAGTACGAATATCAATCGTCATCGCGACCACGCTATTCTGGAAAGGGCGTCTCAAGATTAACGGGCACGACTATGTTTGAATTTTTGTTCGTATTCGCGTTTGTATTTTGGTTTGCGTTTCCATTGGTATTCGCGTTACCGCAGGTCGGGCAAGATTCTTCAACGGGCGCGACGGCTTCGCCGGTGAGCGTGAAACTGTTCGCAAACATGGCAAAGGTCGTCATAAAATTCGCTTCAACCTGTTCACCGAGATTATAGTTCAACACGTAGATCACGTTCGTTTTACCAAGATAGTAATTCAGTCCGTCCGGGCTCTGGACGCCCATCAAGCCATTGATGATGACCTCTTTCACGTCGTCCGGATTCACTCCAGCTTTGTCCAGATACCATTGCTTCGGTGAGAGCCGTTTGGTGTTACTTTCGACGAGAACCTGGAAGAATTCACCCGTGTCGGGGGACATGAAGACCGCGCTCGATTCGTCCGCGGTTGTCTTCTGGCGGGTCCAGGTGGCGGGATATAATACGCTGTAACTATAGACCGGGTTTTCCCAGCTGCGCACGAGGGATGAGTCCTCTAGTTTCGCGCCACCCGCCGCCGTCGGGTCATACCCCTTCACGACCTCGGCGCCATCAGAGTAATTATCGCCGTCCGTATCGGGTTTCTCGATATTCGTTTTGTAGAGCAATTCCTCGCGGTCAGTTAAACCGTCACCATCGGTATCACGACTACGGGTCGGTGGTTCCACGTTCACGTTAGCGTTGGTATTGCTGTTCGTATTAACATTCGTATTGCTGTTCGTATTTGCGTTGCTGTTTGTATTCGTGTTCGTGTTGGTATTCTTATTTACCGGCGCCCGGTCTTTGTCGTACTGTTTCATCTTTTCCAGGACCTGCTCGCTCCAATCCTTGATCACGTCCCATTTTGCCAACGTTCCTTTGGCGATCTGAATTTTCGTTGTTGCCTTGAGATATTTCCAGGTAAAGGTCAGGTCGATGACGTCGATATTCTGACTAATATATAAATACGACGAATCGCCGATCGCGATCGGTTGGTATTCGCCCTCATTTTTCTCGACTTGCTTGTCTCGGTTGGTCTTATCAAGGGTGTAGATTGTCTCGGCGTCTTTTTGTGAGGCGGCTTCGTACACCGTTTGCTCAATGCTGATTTGTTGGTCGGTTTGTTCCAGCGCAAAAAAGGCGCGCGCCCGCATAACATTCAAATCGGCAATTAACGCCTCGTCGACCTCAACCTCGCTTTCAGTATAGGCAATGAAATCGTGGCCAAGCTCTTGTTTCGTTAACACGACATCGCTCAGTTCTTCTATTTTGACAACGGTATTCGTGTTTGCGTTGGCGTTGGCGTTGGTATTCGTATTCGTGTTCGCGTTTTGGTTCGTATTCTGATTAACGTTGGCATTTTGATTTGTCGGTTTGATAATGCGGCTAAACAAAATAATCGCCGCCAAAATCAGCAGCGCCAAAACCCCTAAAATAATGACGATGATCAGCCAATTCTTTTTCTTTCCCGGCTGGGCAATTTTATTATCAAGAAATTTTTCCGGCATCGTCCGGATGCCGTCTGTTTTGACTGGAGCCATCAAAGCCGGTGCTGTCTCTGGTTCAGCCACTGGCGCTGCTTTTTTCTTGCCTCGTCCGAACATATTTAGGGCGCGCTATTTATCGCTTTGTTAATATCGTATAGTTTCCCTCCGCCGGCCGGATTATAGCCGTTTCGAACCTCGTCGCCGTCGTTGATTCCATCTCCGTCCGTGTCTGATTTTTTCGGATCACTTTTATACAGCACGACTTCCTGTTTATCCGAAAGACCGTCCGTGTCGGTATCGCTGGCTTTTGGATTTGTCCCAAGTTGTTGCTCTTCTGCATCTGATAAGCCATCGTGATCGGCATCAGCCGGAACAACGACGCTATTCGTCGGCGGACTATTGGTGTTTGTCTTGTTCGTGTTGACGTTTTTGTTCTCCGGCTGGTTGATGTTCGTATTGATGTTTGCGTTTTGGTTCGTATTCTGATTGACGTTTTTTGTTCCGTCGGTAGTGTCCGTTTTCGTTCGCGTCAGCCAGTAATAGGCGCCGCCGCCAAGAGCGAATAAAATCACGACGATCCCAATCAGTATAAGGTATTTTCGTCGGTTTGACAAAGCTGCGCCCGTGTTCGGGGGGATGGCCGCTCCGCTCGGTGGCGTTTGAATTGACCGCGCCGGTCGTTTTGCCCCGCTCCTTTTCTTCGCCGGGTCAACTTCGCGAAAAATATCATCGGGCGGCTGGGTTGTGTTCGTTGGTGCCGGCATTAGGGTGGCGTTATCGTTTCAGCATAGTTAAAACAGGCGCAGCTCGACGTGCCGGTGCAGGGATTTCCCGCGCCGGTGGCCCAGGCGGCATTCTCGAGGCTACCGTACAATTGGACTGTTCCGGGCGGTGGACCGTTGAACTTATAAAGAAGAATATTGGAAGGGTCCTGGCAGGTAAATTTCTTGTCTGGCTCGTCCCAGCAGGTTTCTTGTTCGTAGGGCGGGGCAGGGCAGGCGGCAATGTTGAAGACGTTCAGCGGATCGACCGGCAGATTTTTCCCGAGCGCATTACCCAGCGTTGCCTGCCAGGACGGCCAGGCGCTGGTCGAAATGTTTTTTAGATAGCTGCCGACTTCTAAATCCGGATAATATTTGTTTTTCTCATAGAACCGCTCGGTGTATTCTCTGACATCATGCAGTGCGCCCATCCGAGCCATGTCGCGCCGGTACTGGTCCTTGGTCGATTCGTCGATGCCAACATTGAAGCGAAGATTTTTCAGCATCGCTTTGGCAATTTCTTCGGTAACGGACTGCGCGTTTTCAGAGTATGACAGGATGTACATGTTGGCGAAGAGCTGTCCGGCAAGATGGGTTGCGGCGATGTAGGTGGAGCGGGAGACCCTCATTGATTGATAGCCATCGACTGCGCCGTAGGGAGAGGTGGACCCGCCTTGGTCAGGCACATTCTTCTCAAACCAAAGTTTCGGCGAATATTTCGTATCCGTGTTCATCATCACCCGGACGCCAACGGCGTCTAAACTATACGCTTTACATTTTGCTGGATCGCCGCAGACAGCCGGCCCGCCAGCATAAGCGCTGCAATCCTTTTTCGTCTCCTCGCACAAATTGAGTCCGCGGAAAAAGACTGATTTAATAACGTCTGGCGCCCCACCTAGACTTTCGATCGGCGGCTCTTCGAGCGCAGGCAAGCCGCCATCAAGACAGTACCAGGTCGAAAAGCCCGTGTTGGCATCAATGTACGGCGCGCCGGCGGTTGGCCACGGGTGTTCGCAGAGTGCGACCTCGACTTTGGTTTGACCGACAACCTCTTTCTGGAACGGTACGGTGGTGACGGTTGCCTTTGCCTTTATTAACGTAATCCCGTTTTTATTATCAATAGTACCGGTTTCACTTTCGGTCGTACTGCCCGTCACTGTAACAATACTGACATCGTCTGATTCCCACGACCAATCCCATTCATACACGCCCGGGATCTCGGTAATCGGCTGGTTAATGTACATGCCATCGGCAATGTACGCCTGTGTCTCGTTCGCTTGGGTAAACAAACGGTACCCAGGCGTTATTCGAACGCGTGTTAATTGACACGGGTTATCCGAATTATTTGTGGTAAATGAATAATTTTCCGGTCCGGCCATCGTTAACCCATCCGTACTCTTCACCCCCGTCGGGCCATCGCGTAGATACACGTGATGGGTCGCGTTTTTCAACATCAGACCCATGTTATATTGGACGATTGATGAGCTCAAAAAGCGGAGCTGGCCCTCGACTGAATCGCCGACGCATTTGAGGGCTGCGCTACAAACCCCCGAGCGGCAATCGGTCGGAACGGCGCACGCATCATCGTTGTTGCCAGCGCCGATATAGACTACAAAAGCGCCATTCCCAAAACTCGAACCCATCATCGGTTTATTAAACGTCACTTGCACAACGGCGTTGCGACACACATCGACTGCGCCAGCCGCTGGCATACGATCAATCACGACTGGCCGATCAGCGCATTCGCAATTCTCGGTACATCCTTGCACGCCCGGGCAATTATCAATCGGCGAACACGTCCAGACATCGGAGCTGCACGCATAGGTCGGTGGAATCCAGCAGCGGCAATCGGATGGACGGCAGACTTCGGGGTTCGTACAATTCGGTGCATCGCATTGGGGAGGCGGCGTACTCGGATCGGTATCGCATGATGCACCAGAACCATTTTGACACGAACCGTCTGAACACTGGTTGCCCCCGGCACCCGCCACCACGACGCAGTCC
>CAYJKP010000002.1:46238-347757 GCA_964371245.1 uncultured Gammaproteobacteria bacterium
CCGGAATACATTGCAAGGCCGCGCAGGCTAAATGTTCGTCAGAACCGGCGGCACACGAACCGTCTGAACACTGGTTGCCCCCGGCACCCGCCACCACGACGCAGTCCGTGCCGCTGCATTCCGTGTGGGTATCGCCACTCCCGGTACAATCGGGATCGCCGCTACATTCATCCGGCGCGGCACCGCTGACCGGAATACATTGCAAGGCCGCGCAGGCTAAATGTTCGTCAGAACCGGCGGCACAGGGCTTATCAAACGACACAGCATTACTGTTTTTTCCACCGACGCGCACTCTGACCGGATAGGGAGCCGCTCGATCTGGCACCTGCGCATCGGTCACCGTCGCCTTTACCTCGGTGGCATTCCACGAGGTGGTTGTCACCGTATTCGTGCCAAAAAGTAAATCACCCGTCGTGCCAAAGCCGTCGCCGGTCAGCGTTACGTCCGTACCGTCACCACCGCAAGTCGGAGTAATATCACACACACCGGGCCCCGTATTAGTGCTAATTTCAAACGGGCTCAGGTTTGAACGACGGTTATCACTTCTGACCACTTGAACAAGCAACAGATCACCGACGGCAAATCCGACCGGCACTTTCACAATAATCTGAGTGTCAGTCCACCAGGTATCGCAGGTTGGCTGGTCGCCAGGAAAACTATTGCCACCTATTTTCCTAAACAAAACCTGGCCCGGAGCAGCGCCAAAATCCGTCCCCATCAGCGTGACAAAGCGCCCATCCGCACCATCATCCGGGCTCATGGTCCGAATATGCGGCGACTGGACGTCAAAATCCTTTTCATTGCTTTCCTGCGGCCCGACAAGTACTTTTACGCCGCCGTCGATCGCGCCATTGCTGTTACCGCCACCGGCCGGGACCTGAACAACAATTTGCGTGTTATTCCAGCTCTGGATGCAGGCGTTCGTTGCATAAAAATTCGCGTCGAAACAGCGGTTGTCAACTTCGTCGTTATTATTGAAGACAACCATGTTCGCGATGTCCGTAAAATTATTGCCGTTTATGGTCACCGCCTGCTCATACAAGCCAAAGGCTGGATTGATATTCGTGATTTCGGGCTTGCAGTCAGCCTGGCTTCCGGTTGTAAAATCCCAAGAATAATCGTCGGCCGGAGTCCCGTCGATCGTACCATTCCCATTGCCGTCGATCGGATTGCCGCAGGCGTCCGCGATGCCGTCCGGGCCGCTCTTTAACGTAATCGTATAATTTGAATTGGCCGTCATCGGTCCGCTGGCTGTGAATGTCATGACCGTGTCGCTCATCGCGTCTACCCGCGTCGCCGTGAGATTGCCCGGACCGTTGATGGTAATATTTTCAGACTTAAAGGTAAATACGTCCATCGCTTCGCTGAATGCCACCACAAACGTCGGCGTCAGACAGACGTCGGTTGCTCCGTCAGCCGGCGACGTCTGGAGTATCTGGGGTGGCAATTCATCCATCGTCGTCCCCGTCTTGAATTGCCAGGTGTATTGCTGGTCAATCGAATCGCCGTCCTGGGCGACCACCGTCAGCGGAATATTCGCCACGAAATCCGTATTCGGCTCTAGATCGTTATCCGGCTGAAACTTCATCCAGATATCATTCGGGGTATAAGTGATCGTACCGGCCACATTGCCGCCGGCTACCTTATCGAGCGTGATATTGCCGTTATTTTCCACCACTGCCTCACTGAATTTCACCTGGACCGAACGGCAGAGACTGACCTCATCTTCATTGTCATACGGTGAACGCGAGGTGACGGTGATATATGACGGGTTGCCACCAGGACCAACGCAGTCGCTGTTATCAACGCAGTTGCCGCTGCCCCCATTCATCATCACGCACTGATTTCCGACACACTGAAGCGCCTGTCCGCCTGGTGGCCCGCCGCTGCCGCCCTCAGTCACGCCCTGGATGACAAACCAAACGATCGCCCAGGCGAGCAATAAAATGACGATGCCGATGATCGCGGCCATGATAACTTTCTTCGCCCGCTCGACTCGATCAGCGTTGCCGGCCGCGGTCAACCATAAAATGCCGCCGTAGATAATCATAATCACCGCGATCAAAGCCAGAAAGCCGAGCGCCCACTGGATGATTGTGACAATCTGCTGGTCAAGCGGAATCGTCGAATACCCCATCTGCTGGGCAAACTGGTTGCTAATCGAGAGGGCCAGGGCGTTCGACGGCGCAAGTATCTCATAACCGAGAATCAAAAAACCCCCCACGAGAATTACTGCCGTGAAGACGCCTTGGAAGAAATTTTTTTGTGTCTGTTTCATGAAATGATTGTTAGGCTTTTGGCTTGGCCAGTTGCTCTTTGACCACCTGGCTGACGACGTTGCCTGGGCCGCGCGGACCGACGCGCTTCATCGTCTCACCCATGACGCGGCCGAAATTGAGCCCGGCCGGATCCGCGCTCTCGTCGATGACCGACTGAACGATCTGACGAATTTCCTCAGTCGACAGCTCAGCCGGTAAAAACGTCTTCAAAATCTCGAGCTCCTGCTGTTCGCGCTCAGCCAGTTCATTTCGACCGCCGGCTTTATAGGCCGTGATCGACTCCTCGCGTTTGCGCGTTTCCGTTTTGATGACTTTCATCACCGCTTCATCGGTCAGGGGTTCGCGTTTGTTGGCGATTTCATAATTTTTCAAGGCAGACAAAAGCATGCGTAACGTCGATATTTCTACCTCGTTCCGCTGCTTTTGCGCATCCTTTAGTTTTTTTTCGATGTCTTTCGCGATCGCCACGCGCTGGTCGCTCAATTCTTTTTAAACCCTCGATACGGGCGCCGGCCATCCTTATCCAGCCATTCATCAAGTTTACCAATCTTCTTCAAATATTCGCGATGATCGTGAAGTTCTTTCCGACGGATCGCTTCTTCGCGTACTTGGCGCTTGTTTTTGTCTCGTTCGTAAAATCGTCGACGTTTTGCCCGAATGAGTAGTCCGCTTTGTTGTACCTTCCGCGTAAACCGTCGAATAAGACTTTCGCCAGATTCACCTTCCTTGCGACGGACTTCTACCACAAATAGTCACCTCCCCTTTTGGGAATCTTACCTAAAGGTAGTTAGATAATTGAAAAATATCGTTTTTAATATACCACGGATTTTTAGATTGGTCAAATTGATCAAACTGCCTTTATTTTTCGGCCTGAAAGCACGTGGATGTGGACATGTGGGACAATTTGACCGGCTGACTCGCCGTTATTGATAACAATTTTAAAACCGTCAAGCACCAGCGTTTCAGCTACCTTTTGCACGCCCTGCATGAGCCGAGAAAAAATCTCCGACTCAGCCGGGGTGATACCCATAATCGTTCCGAAGTGCTTTTTCGGAACACACAGGACATGGGTCTCTGCCTTGGGATAGATATCGCGGAACGCCAATATCCAGTCGTCTTCGTAAACAATGTCCGCCGGCAGGTTTTTGGCGACGATTTTACAGAAAAGGCAGTCAGGATTTGTCTGGGGTTGGCTCATCAGTGGTGGTATGGGAGATAATGATACCGTTGTTGTGCGAGGCTTTCATAAGACGACGTTTCAATTCCGGAACGATTTTTTCGAAATTGATCACTTCTTGCGTACCGCTTTCCATGTCACGCATCAGGATTGTGCCGTCGATGATCTCCTTTTGTCCGAGAATCAGGGCAATCTTGATGTTCAAGCGATTGGCAATTTCCAGCTGCGGCTTGATGCCGTCTTTTGAAAAACTTTCACCGGCGACGACGCCTTCTCGGCGCAGCATCTCAAAGAGTTTCAGGGCTTTCCGCCGCGAGAGATCGCCGAGCTGGGCGACAAACACGTCCGGCGGTTCCTGGCCTTTGACGAATACCTGCCGCTCTTTTAACAAGTTGATGACGCGTTCCATGCCGACAGCAAAACCAACCGCCGGGGTCGGCCGGCCACCGAGCAATTCAGCCAGGCCATCATACCGGCCGCCGCCGCCGAGCGCGTTTTGTCCCCCGCTGGCTTCTTCGCTCGGCCAGATTTCAAACGTGGTCCGCGAATAGTAATCCAAGCCGCGGATGATGCGCGAATTTAAGGTGTATGGTAGTTCCAGCGCGTCCAGATATTCCAATACCTGCGTGAAGTGTTTATGATCCTCTTCGTCGAGAAAATCGATAATCTGAGGGGCATCGAGCGAGAGTTCGACGCACGTTGGGTTTTTACAATCCAGGACGCGCAGCGGGTTCTTGACCAGGCGTTTTTTACAATCGTCGCAGAGCTGATTCCGCCGTGGTTTTAAATATTCCGTCAGTTCCCGTTTATACCGATTGCGACTGGCGAGATTGCCGAGACTGTTGACCTGCAAACTGACGTCGAGGCCGAGCGTCTTGAAAAAGTTATAGGCAACCAACATGATTTGGGCGTCAATGACCGCCTGACCGTCGCCCAGGGCTTCAAAACCGAACTGATGGAACTCCCGATACCGGCCGGCCTGGGGACGCTCGCGTCGAAACATTGAGCCATAGTAAAAAAGCTTCACTGGCTGGGGCCATGAAATCATACCATGCTCAAGATAGGCTCGAACGATCGGCGCCGTGTTTTCAGGACGCAGGACGAGTTGATCGCCGCCCTGATCGGTGAAGGTGTACATTTCTTTTTCCACGATATCCGTGGCTTCGCCGATTGACCGGACAAACAGGCCCTGCTCCTCGAGAATCGGTGTTTCAATATATTGGTAGCCATAGATCTGGCCGAGCGCAAAGACGGTTTTCCGAACATGCTCCCAATACACCATTTCGGTCGGCAAAATATCCTTCATCCCACGAATGAGATGGGGCTGTTCATACTTGGCCTTGCCGTTCGTTTTCTTCGGAATCGGCTCGCCTGTTTCTTTCGCCTCTTTCGGCTCTTTTGATTCTTTCGCGTCTTTCAATGGCATGGCGTGCAATTATATTGTCGGATGACAGTTTTTCGAATAATTGGGCTGGTGGAATACAGTCCAGCTGTTAAACGGCCAGGCCCGAATCCAGGTCCGCCCGACGATGTATTTCTTCGCAATCGGTCCAATGCGGCGGGAATCGAGGCTTTCCGGTCGATTGTCGCCGAGGACATAATATTCGTCCGACCCTAAGGTAACAGTTTCAGTACCGCTGGTATTGAGATCGCCGAGATAGTCACATTCCTGGAGTACTTCGCCAAGCGGCGCTTGGCTATTTTTTATCGTGATAAGGCCATTCCGTATCTGGACTGTTTCTCCGGGCAGACCGATTACCCGTTTGATAAAAAACTGGGAAAGGTTTTGCGGGTATCGGAAAACAATGATGTCGCCCCGTTCCGGCTTTGAAAAGCGATAGCTGATTTCGTCGATGACGAGATACTGATTGTCATAGAAGGTCGGCTCCATCGAGGCGCCTTTTACGTAGAATGGCTGGATGAGAAAATACCGGACCGGGATGATAATTGCCAGCGAAATAACAATAACCTTGATGATTTCGATCATGAAGCCGCCGGCCGATTTTACGAAGCCAGTGCCTTTTGGATCGTCGGTTTCCTTTGGCAGCTCAACACCAGGACGTGGTTTGTTGATCTTTTCGAGAAATGTCATGTCTATTTTTTAATAATTTATTATGAGATTGAATGTATAATCGTATATTTGCGCAACCCACAGACCGTGATGATTCTTAAACTGGGGCCCCCGGCACATTCCGATGTGCTGGGGAAAGGGGCGCGCGGTCTAAGGGTGGAGCGAGAGACGGAATCGGCTCGCGCACAACCCGCAGACCGTGATGACCCGTGGTGGTCGCACCTGGGCTCGAACCAGGGACCTTACGGATGTGAACCGTACGCTCTAACCAACTGAGCTATGCGACCGTGCTTCGAAACCACAAGTAAAAAAACACTATTGATACGTAATATATTTCTTTTCTGCTAATATTCGCAAAAAGTGAATCTATTATACCATAAGAAAATTAAAAAAGCAAACATTCTATTGCTTCCCTTTTTACGATATTGTAATCGTTAGCGTGCCAGAATAATCACCAATTCGCCGGAGATTTAGGTTGCCGATGGATAACACCGGTTCGATGTAATATTTGCCCATGCCATAGCTCGGGTTTCCGGGGCAGCCGGTTGTGCACGCGTCCGCATCAACAACCGTAATGCTCGAATCAGGATCCAATGTGTTACTCGAGGCGGCGCAGACGCCGGCGCTCGGACATGAGCCGAGTTCGGCGCCATAGCGGGCGGTTACCGTGTCATTTGGATCGAAGGTAACGTCGCCCGCTCGGATGAGATCATGATTGTACCAGCCGGTGGCGGTATAGGTCGATGCGCCGATTTGCAACCCGTAGACCAAATAATATTGATTCCTATTTATCTGTAATGGTGTATGAGGCAGATAGGCGTACGTGCCCGTTCCGATATAAATAGCATTATGCCAAGCCGAACCGTCATATTCCGTATAATAAAGGTATGTACCTAAGTCTACGTCAGTGACGTTATAAAAAACCCACAAGCTCGTGCCATCGGTCGTAATCGATGGATTCGACGCGGTGGAACCCACTACTGAACCATCGTAGATAGTTTCTTCGCCTCCCCACGATCCGTTGTACTTCCGGAGGCGGATCTTACCGATATCAGCGATTCCTACGGTTTCCACGTATGTTAAATATATGTTACCGCCGCTGTCGCCGATCGCAGAGTATCCATTGCCGGGATCAGCGGTATCGATCTGCGCAGCGCCGTTCCAGGAACCCGTATACGTGTCATAGGTAAGCTTAGTTGCTGAATTGCGATAGAAGAGCATGACTTTATCGTTTGCGTACAATACAAGCGAAGGATCGTCGTTCGTCATCGCCCAGCTCCAAGAGGAAGCCCAGCTTCCCCCGCTCGGTTTACGATAGACCGCGATGCCGTTGCTCGCAGATGCGCCCTTGACTGCTACCATGAGGTCGCCGTCAGATTCCGCCACGATCGAACATTCCGTATAGACTATTCCGCCACCAGGGGCCACGACTGTTTCTTCGCCCCCGATCGACCATTGCGTGCCGGATTTTGTCAGGAGACGGTAATTTATGCCATCCCCTCTTTCGTAGCAGAGATGGATATTCTCGCTCGCGTCCATATAGGTCGCCGGGATACTGCTTGACTCTCCGGCGCCCAGCGGTGATCCGGTAATGGCTTCGGACCAGGTAGCCGTCTTGTCAGAGCTTTTTTTAAACCTCACCGACGTGCCGTCATTGTAGGCAACGACAATGATGCCGTCGACAGTCGCCGCGATATTTCTCGTCTGAACGGTCGGTAAACCGTTTGTGCTTTGCGAATAAAACGAGCCGGTCGTAAGGGAGCGCAGATGCTCGAGCGTCGCGACCGCCGACCAGCCCACGCCCGTACCGCGATCGTCCCAAACCTCGATTTCCTGGCTATTCGACTGAAGCAGGGATGCAGTGGAATCGCCGGCCGTGCCCAGCGTATAGTCCGTAAACGCGACGCTGGCTGGGCCGTTGTCGCTCAATGAAAAAGTGGCCGTTGTGGTCAGATTCGGATACGAAAAGCCGCCGGTGGGATTGATCGCCACCGCCAGTGAATTAACCGTGTCATAGGCGCGAAAATAATAAGTTGTGCTCGCGCTAACATTATTGCCCCAGATTGTAAACTCAAACTCAGTTATTTTATCGGCCGTGAAATCGAAGGTTGATGACGTGCTTCCCGATTCATTATATGTGCCGCTGGTATCGGTATCGCTTAAGACTCGGCTGTCGATCGTGCCATCATCAGTCGCATTATCGCCATCGTAATAGCACCAAATAGAAAAAGAACACAGACCGACTTCAACCACATTGGTTGCCGTGGCGAACGTTGAGCTTGTTGAATATTGCAGCTTGAAACGGATGTTATCCTCTCCAGCACCGCCGAGTTCGGCAATTGATAGGCGCAGTTTAATCGGCTCTTTTTTCCCGATTTTGTCGGGAGGGACGGCGTTTTCTGCCGCGTATGGTACGACCGGCGTGGCCACATCCTCGTCACCATACATCCGCCAGTTCTGCGAATAGGGCGAAAATATATTACTCACGTTGAAGCGGAAGTCGATATCGTAATAATCATAGTACGTCCAGTTCGCATCAGACGTGCACGTCGTAGTGCAGTACCCGCCCCGCGAGGCCGTGGCGTTATAATTAAGATTATAATAGTCGCCGCCAGCCGCAATATACGAATAATTTGCCGCTGTCTGGTAATAACATGACGTTGTGGCGGAAGTCGTGAGCTGGACGCGATATGTTTGGCCCGTCTTCAGATCCACGGTGCTTGAAAGCGCCACGTCATACCACGTGAGAGTTGTGGTTACGGCCGCGGCAGTAACGACTGTTCCGGTGGCGAGCTGCGTATCACTGCTATCACGAATATCATATGTCAGGTCAGCGGTTGGGATGCTGCCGCAGGCGCCTGCTTTTTGGATGTAGAAACCGACCGTGTCGGTCTTCTTTGACGGGCCGTAGACCGTAATCTTTTCAGCCCGGGAATAGTTGACGTAAATAGCCCAATTGGTGTAGGTAGTGTTTGAATTTCCTTCATCAGTGGCTCCATCAATAAAATAGATAGGTTGGTATCCTTGATTGGACCAAGAAGTACCATTGTACCATTCTGTGTTCGACGCCACATCACTGACGTTCCGGTACGGGGTCATGAGGTTGTTCGGCGTTTCCCGCCGGATGCCGATATAATTGGACCCCCCGATAGTGCCAGAAACATACTGGACGACGATGTGGTACACCGTACCGGCCGTGAGCGACGGCTGGGCATTTCGCGCAAACGAAAATACGTTCCACCCTGTTGCAGTCGGGGCATTATCGACATACGAACTCGCGACGCTGCCGGAAAGCCAGGTTCCAGAAGGGTCGCCGCTAGAATCAGACTGCAAGCCAAACCGATACGTCGGCGATGACACTACGGCGTGCAGATAGAGTCGGATGGCGGTTACTTTCTGAGTGGACAAAGCCGTGAAGCTGATTGCGGACCGGAGCGTGGATCCGGTCATGCTACCCATACTCGAGGCGGTAGAGGTGATGAATTGATTCCCCCAATATTCACTCCAGTCGACCTCGAGATACGGATCAGAGCTGACGCCCGTATATTCGCTCATGCGACCGTTGGCCCACGAATAGCGGTCTGCACCGTTCGGCGTCCAGGCATATCGGAGCTCGAAGTCGGTATCGCCGTTTATTGAGACGTTCGTCGGCGAGGCGATGGCATATGCCTTCCAGCCAGTAGATCCCGCCCAGTCCAGTGTCCCGTCATACGATCCGACCGCGTCCCAGTCAGTCGAGTCAAGCGATGCACCGATGTCATCGGCGCCCATATAATAATCAATATCCCAGGTGGACGGAGCATATTTCCAATAGGTATAGGAATTGGCGTAGATATTTAGGGTCGCGCTGGTGATGGTAATTGAGTCATCCAGTGCCGACGTATCAAAACTGAGATACATGCGATCATCATCATATGTAGCTCCTGCACAACCAGAATAATGATCCTCGCCGACCAAAGCTACTGTGCTGGTGGCGTAAATATCATATATCGTACCCGATGTACAATCAGTACTATGAATGTATCCGTCGACCGCCGCCGTGGAATAGAAATAGATGCTGGGGTCAAGCGCCGCCTCTCCCGTCCCGAAACCCGTAATCATAATATCGTTGTCTCGCCGGTCGATTGTAAAGCCGCTCGATACGAGATCGTCAAAGCTGACCTGGATGCTGTCATCGAGAATCAGGTTAAGCGCGGTAAGTTTTCCGTTGTCCCGCGGTTCGACGAACCGGCTCGACAAGTCAGTGACAAGCGTATAGCCCGATTCGCTGATCGAACCGTCGTTTTGGAAATAACTGGTCCATTTTGTAAAACGATTTTGACTGTCGAATTCGACGCGATAGTCAAGCTTCTTGGCCTGTCTTTTTGACAGCTCGTCGATATATTTCCGCTTTCCTTTTTGGACGACATACGGCCGGAACGCGAAGGTTTTTCCAGCCACGGAGAAGCGCAGCTGATTTTGGCTGAATAGTTCAGTGGCGGCCTCAGAAAATGTCTGCCAGGCTCCGTCGACCTGCCGAAAACGAGGGGTCCGCGAACAGCGCATTTTGCTTTCCGTTCCGGACCGAACAATATCGCACGTTTCATTGACGATCTCGCCCGACTCCTGGTCGAGTGGCGAAACAAATTCTTCAGCCCGTTTTGCCACTTCCGAAACAGGATTGATTTCTCGGTCTTTTACGACTGAGCGCTGTTCGCCCGCCGGGAAAAAGCCGCCCCAAAAATCAGATTCACCGGCGATCGAATACAGACTGGCGGCTGAAACTAGACCGCTGTCCGACAAAAAAAGGAGGGTGAAAAAGACAACCGCGAATTTTTTTACTAAATTGCGTGCTTTTTTTCGCCGCATGAAAAACATATTAGACCGCCAATAAATCAGAATAATAACCGTTGGACGGAAAAGTGAAAGCGCCGGATCATTTCCCCTCCCGTCGCATCGCTGTTTATTTACTCTCCGGCGTTAATCGATAAAAGACAAAATCGTCGATCATGACCCCTTCCTGGTCAGAACGATTTTCCAAGATGCTCGTGATTTTATAGGTCGCGCCCTGCTCGTCCGTTTCATAGCCGTAATAATAGTTCGGGTGTTTTGGATCAAGCGGCACCATCTCGAGATACCCCTTATCCTTCAGCTCAACTTGAAACACATTATTTTCATCGGTCGTTTTACTCCGACCGGCGACAATCGGATAGTGGCCTTCCTTTGCCTTGTAGGCTTCAAGCGCCGCCTGGATGGTGTGCAAATCGGCTTTGCGCTGGTTGTCAACTTTTATCTGCTCGCCGAGGACAACCCGCAAGCGAGCGTCTTCCTCCTGCTGCTGCACGTTCATCTGTTCTACTCGTTGCCGGACCTTCTCTTCCTTCCACCAGTGCCGATAATAGATCGCGCCGCCGATTGCGACGAGGATGATGGCGAGAATAATGACGTTGCGTTTGCTTCGGAAAAACGATTTGAAGAATGACAGCCAGAGATTCTCTCTTGGAATCATTATTTGCTGGCCGGGCTCGAGTTTGTATGGCGGTTTCAGTTTGTTGACTCGGGCGAGATATTTCCAATTTGCCTGATATTGGGAGGCAATGCTGTCAATCGTATCCCCCGCGACCACCGTATGAACACGCATCTTCGACTGTTCCTTGACGACTATCAGCTGAAAGAGCAGCCGGAAAATCACAGCCAGCGCGATCATCAAGCCGATGAGAATCAACAGCCGGTATGGGATGATCCAGACGTCAATCGTTTTTGTTAGCGGCCCGCCGCCTTCATAGGACACGTCAACGGTTGTTCGAAATTTGCCGATAAACGGCGGGTCGTTCCAATTCACTGGGATGGTTATGTCTTTGCCTGGCATGACCATGCCGAAACTCATCCGATCATAGGTCTTGATTGTCCGGCCAAATATGTTTTTTATCCGGATCTGGCCAAACGGCTCAACCCGGACATTGCCGCCATTATGGAGAACGAGTGAATATTGAACCGCTGGTTTAAAACCGAGGTATTCAAGCACCCGATCCCACCAGATTATTTCCTTTTGGAACGTCAACCGGCTGTAAAATTTGTAGTTAATTTGGGTAAAGTCGAGATTTTTGTGAATTTCGCCGGGCACCGTGACATACATGCGCACGCCGACTCGGGTGACAATGCCGATACCGACGCCCTGACCATGCGGCGTCTGCTCCTTCACCTCCTGCATGACGATTGCCCCGAAATGCTCACCCACGTCAATATTGTCTTTCGGTACCGTCACGGTAAACGGTACTTCTATCTCTTTGTGCGCCGGCACCACGACCGAGCTTTGGCTCATTTTTACCCAACTGCCGACGTCCTGTTTCGGGGCGTTGTTTTCGAGAGGAGCAAAAGCGCCGTCAGACGTCGTTTCCGCGTCCACCGCATTGAGCAGGAATGTCAGTGTTTCGTCACTATTATTTGAAATCAAAGCGGCATCTTCCTTCGTCTCGCCGGGGTTGATCGTATAAATAAACCAGGAATCAGAATACTTAACGCTCGGATCCGGGTGCGCCGGCATGATACCGCGATCACCAACCGCGAGGGCTGAAACATTAGACGCATGGCCAAATAAAAATAGCAGGCCACAGGCGAAGAAGAAAAGTTGAAGGAAGATCTTTTTAGTCATGTTTTTTCGCTAAGCATAATATTGAAACACCAAACGGAAAGTTAAAATACTTGAGAATGTACGCCTCGAGCCGGAGCAACAGGACAAAAAACCCATTCAACCAGCCCGGCAACAACACGTAGGAGGTTTTTGGCTGTCCATCAGACCAGAGACTCGTAATTAACCGGTAGAAAACGATCGGGAGGAATAGGAAGGAAATGCAATAGCTGCGTTTAATCGTCTCAAAGCCGGCGGCGTTCAGTTTCCGATGCATATCCGATAACACGTAGCGTCGATAGTGGTGCAGCGCTTCGTCATGCCGCGACCAAAGAAACTGGTACGCAGGCGACAACAGAAAGAAAATTCCGCCGGGTTTCAACACGCGATAGACGTTTTCAATGGCTTTTTCGTCGTTCTTGAGGTGTTCCAAGATATCAAAAGCCGTCACGGCATCGTAGGAATTCTCAGGAATTGTGAGGTTCTCGACATCGCCCTGACGAACCTCGGTAATTCCCCGCCGCTGGCAGAATTTCAGGGCCTCGGGTGAACAATCTATCCCCTCTACTTTACCAAACTTTCGCAATATTTCAAAATTAATGCCTGTTCCGCAGCCGAGGTCTAATATTTCAACATCTGAATCGGTTTTTGTCAAATACTTTTTCAATAATACCTCAATAATCTTCCGCCGGCCTTGATGCCACCAGTAATGTGTCTCTAAATCATACATTTTTTGATATTCCCCGATTTTCATTGTCGGGCCGTTTTTCGAATGATTATTGTGGCCATGGTATCGACATAGACCTCGTGCCAGGCTGGGTCGTGCCGAAGTAATTCAGCCAAGCGGTGATCGTGACGCAAAATTACCCAATTCACCTGATATGAATCCAGAAGACTGCGCCAATTTTCATCGAGTCGGGTGATGGCCTGCCAGTCTTGATACACATTTTTTCCGTCCTGGCGCCAAATGGCCATGCGGCCGTCGATAAAGACCTTCTTGTCAGGCAGGTTCCAGAGCAGATATCCACCCCAATCATATTCATTATACATCGCTCCAGCCGGAAGATGGCTTTTCAAATATTGAACTGCGTCGTATGGATACGTATTGGCCAGCGCTTTTGGCGACGCACTGGCCTGCCAATAGGTCGATACTTGAGACCAGGCGGCCAGTCCGAGTGCGGCCACACCAATACTTATGACAATGATATTTTTCGTCATCCGCTCAATGGCCTCTGACGGCCAAGCTTGAACCAGTAATATCCAAAGCGGGGTGACCACTACCATAAACAGTGGCAGATATCGCCAACCAGTCAGCGCCAAAAAGAAAAAGACAACCGCGATAAATGTAAGGGTGTAATCAATCTTCTTCCACCCCCGTATCATGAGCAATACTAATAGTGCTCCAAAGAGCAATAATTCCAGGCCTGGAATATGCTGGAGACTGACCGACTGCCATTCATTAATCGTATTGCGGACATCAGCCGAGCCAACAGTCTGGATAAACGTATTATAGATCTCATGGTATAGCCGAAGACCGTAGGGGTTAACGAGCGTGATGAAGGCGCTGCCAGTTCCGACCGCGGCTAATTGGATTAAGCGGCTTAGCCGGAGCGTCCGAACGCTTGGCGTGCGTTTTGCGACGAGCTCCCCGATCGACTGATACCAGCGCTTGAGCACAGGTCGACTCAGTTCAGCCACAATAACCAAACCGATGATAAAAAGGCCGAGTATAAAACCGCCGTGGAGATTTGCCCACAGAAGAAAGACGAGCGGGAGAAAATAGAGTGCTCGGCCTTTTTCGTTGGTAATAAATCGGTACAGAATAAACACAACGAGACTCAGTCCCAGTAAAGTGATCACTTGCGGCCGGACACCGAGCAACGGACCGCTCACGACCGCACCGAGTAACACGGCTAATGCTTGCAGACGCGCATCAGCCGAAATAATCTTCGCGGCCAAGCCAAAAGCAACCAGAGCGAGTAGGGAAAATATCACGGCGGCAATGATCCAGCCGGCCGGCCAACCGAGCGTCGCCAATCCATACAGACCGACGTCGGTCAGCCATTCATGCGCGATGACAGGATATTCGGGAAAAGTGTGCGAGAATTGATCGGTCGTTGGTACCTGTTTCTGCTCCCAGATATATTGTCCGGTCCGAATGTGCCACCCAAGATCTGGATCAAGCAGCGGATGAAAGGTAAGGAAAAATGAAATACTAAGCAGCAGGCCAATGAATATTTTCTTCCGCCACGTTTTTTTATTTTGTTCGTTTCTTATCATTGATCTAAGTGTAGCAAATTACCGTTGCCGTATCAAAAAACGGGCCGAGCCCGATCCGGCGAGTGTTTTGTATAAACATCGTAATTATTCTTGCGAGCCTCGGCGCACCAAAATCGAATACGCCGCATCTTCATAAACGGTTTCCCAATTACCGGTATCTTTCATTGCCTTCGTGACCGCGAGATTCTTTCGAACCAGTGCATAACTGACGTTATATTTGTCCAGGGCTTCTTCCCAACCCGCATCGAGATGACCGAGCTTCATCCAATCAAGGTAGACGTTTTTTCCATTCAGTTCCCAGATAGCCATCCGGCCGTCGATAAAAACCTTTCGTTCGGGATAGTTCCAAACGAGATAACCGCCGTAGTTATACTCATTTAACATTTCACCCTTCAGGGGACGGGCTTTGAGATATTGAACTGCCGCGTAGGGATAGCCGCCCTTGTCCGCCGCCTTGGCCGGATCAATGCCGAACTCCAAGAGCCCGGTGATCTGCTGCCGGCCAATGATAATGGCGGCAAAAACGAGTATCAAAAGGAAAAAATTTCGCTTGACGATCCGAGCGAGCGTATCACCCGTCAAGTGTTGTGCAATCATCACCCAAAAGGGCGTGATCGAGATCATCAGGAGCGGCAGGTTCCGCCAACTCGACATTCCAAGATAGAAGAAGACGGCGGTGATGCATAAATGGGTGAAATTTATCTTTTTCCAGGCGAAGAGAAGCAACAGCCCAAAAAGAATCAGGTAGATATTAAACTGCATGCTGAGCTGCTGCGATAAACTCACCGGCGTCCATTCGCCGATGGTCTGCCGAACGAGCGCCGATCCGGTCGTGTTTATGAAGGTGTTGTAGACTTCATAATAGATTCTCAAGCCGTATGGGTTTATGAGCGTGGCCGCGCCACTCACCAACCCGACGCCGGCGAGAGTAAACAAGCTCCGGCGGGACAACACGCTCAGCTCAATGGTTTTCTTTCGCCAGCGCTGGTAGATCTTCGCATACGTCTTCTTAAATATGGCGCGCAGCAATTCCACCAGCCAGAAAACAGCCAGCGCAAATAAGCCTAAAGAAAAACCGCCATGGAAATTTACCCAGACGGCGAATAGCAGGGGAAGAAAATAAATGGCCCGGCTCCGTTCATTCACCCGAAATCGATAGACGATATAAAACACCAAGGCCAAACCGAGCATGCTGATCATTTGCGGCCGGACGCCAAGGATCGGCAGGCTGACGAGCAGCGCGAGCAGCGCCGCCAAAATCTGGTATTCCCGCCGCGCCGGGAAACTCCGGCCGGCAATATAAAAAGCTGAGCCAGCGATCAACGAAAAAACGACTGACATGGCAATCGGACCGGCGGTCGTTCCCAGACTGTTCAAACCATAGAGGGTGAGATCCGACAACCACTCGTGAGCGATCCAGGGATATTCCGGAAAGGTGTGAGAAAATGGATCAGTGCTGGCCAGCGCCTTGTGTTCCCAGATATACTGGCCGGAACGTAGGTGCCAGCCTAAATCCGGGTCCAGCGGAACCCGCATACCAAGAAAAATCATGATCAGAATAACTGAACCAAAAAAGACGGTTTTCGGGGTAATGATTTTCCTGAGCCAAGCCGTACTCATATCAATCAGTATACCAAAATATTCCTAAAACGAAAACCGCCCCAATAATCTCGGGGACGGCGTTAAACGCGTTGTCGCTCGGTTTAGGTAACGGTCAGCGTCAACGTGGCCGAATAGTTGCCGGCTGCATAGGACGGCTGTTGCGTGAAGTTAAGGAGTGTGTTGTCGATCCGATAGGCACCCAAGCCGTTGCTGGCCGTGGCCACCATCAGATTGCGCGTCGCGTTCAGATATTGATCGTCGGTGCCGGCCGACACACCCGTCGAGCTAGCTCCGTTTAAATTTGCGATGTCGCCGGGTGACCAGCGCAGGGCGTTGCTTAAGGTAATCTGCCGATTGGCATCATTTACATCGACGTAATTCTCAATCGATCCGGTCGTGGCTGACCAGCCAGCGCCGGTACCGCGATAATCGGTCACCAGGACATTATTCATGTTGATCGCCGCGTTCTGTAACAAACCAGCCGCGATATTGCCGAATGAGATATTCGTGTTCTGAGCCGCGATGTCTAAGGAGCCGGCGGTGATGTTTTGGTAGAGCTCGGAATTCGCCGTGTTGGCCGCCCGCGATACTTCCAATGAACCAAAAACCATGATCAGCGTAAAAGCAATAATCAACGTACTGAAGATTTTCTGGGTTAGGGCTTGTGTTTTGTTTACCATGGAAGTATGGAAAGTATTTGTTAGCTGACGGTCAACGTCAATGTGGCTGTGTAGTTACCGGCTTGGTAGGACGGCTGTTGAGTGAAATTAAGAACGGTGTTGCTAATACGATAGGCGCCCAAGCCGTTGCTGGCCGTGGCCACCATCAGATTCCGGGTGGTATTGAGGTAGACATCGTCGGTGCCGGCGGTCACGCCAGTTATGATTGAACCGTTTACGTTTCCGACATCGCCCGGCGACCACTTGAGAGCATTATTTAAAGTTATCTGTTTATTCGAATCGGTGACATCCACGTAATTCTCGATCGATCCGGTCGTGGCTGACCAGCCAGCACCAGTCCCGCGGTAATCAGTCACCAGGACATTGTTCATGTTGATCGCCGAGTTTTGAGAATAACCAGCGGCGATATTGCCGAATGAGATATTCGTGTTCTGAGCGGCGATGTCTAAGGAGCCGGCGGTGATGTTTTGGTAGAGCTCGGAATTGGCCGTGTTAGCCGCCCGCGATACTTCCAATGAACCAAAAACCATGATCAGCGTAAAAGCAATAATCAACGTACTGAAGATTTTCTGGGTTAGGGCTTGTGTTTTGTTTACCATGGAAGTATGGAAAGTATTTGTTAGCTGACGGTCAACGTCAATGTGGCTGTGTAGTTACCGGCTTGGTAGGACGGCTGTTGAGTGAAATTAAGAACGGTGTTGCTAATACGATAGGCGCCCAAGCCGTTGCTGGCCGTGGCCACCATCAGATTCCGGGTGGTATTGAGGTAGACATCGTCGGTGCCGGCGGTCACGCCAGTTATGATTGAACCGTTTAAATTCGTGATGTCACCCGGTGACCAGCGCAGTGCGTTACTCAAGGTAATCTGTTTATTCGAATCGGTGACATCGACGTAATTCTCGATCGATCCGGTCGTGGCTGACCAGCCAGCGCCGGTACCGCGGTAATCGGTCACCAGGACATTGTTCATGTTGATCACGGAGTCCTGAGAATAACCGGCAGCCAAATCGCCAAACGATATATTCGTGTTCTGGGCCGCGATGTCTAATGAGCCGGCGGTGATGTTTTGGTAGAGCTCGGAATTCGCCGTGTTGGCCGCTCGGGACACTTCAAACGATCCATAGACCATCAATACGGTGAAAACAAGAATAATTACCGCAAATACTTCTTCTATTAAAAGCTTTTGTCGAGTCATTTTACTTTTTGTTTTTTATTTTTTTACCCAAGAAAAAACACTCTTCCCAAAAGCAGAGCGTTTTCAGAACCGAATGTATCTTTGTTATCTTTGTGTTTGCCCTACTTTTGTTTTTTTTGGATTTTGGGCGTTTTTCTCTGTAAAAAAGAACCTTACATACTTAAGTATATCGCATTTTTTCCAATTTGTCAAGTTTATTCTCTAATCCCGGCTATAAAGGCTGACGGTTGACGAAACGGCGCATTCGTTTCCAAAAAATGGCTAGCGACAGCAACAAGGCTACCGAAACAAGCGAAATGTTTCGTCCAGCTGCTCGAATCGGTGTTAATCCAAATTTTACCTCAATTTTATGACTACCAGTTGGAATTATTATTTGCATCACGCCTACGTCGCTTGTCACCAGTGGCTCTCTCACCTGGCCATTGATTGCAACCTGCCAGCCCGGAAACCACAACGTATTTATTTGAAGGATGGATTCATTCTTTGCATCAATAGTGGCCGTATAGCGAGCTGCCTCAATCACGGGCGAATTGATTGATGCGTCACCGCTGACAATTTCGAGTTTCTCCGGAAATTTTATCGATGCGTCTGCCTGCATCAAAACGGCCTTCTTATAATCCGCAAGCGCTTGCGACATGAGCTCATGAAGCCGATCAACGGAAACGGCTTTTGAAAAGATGCTTGGTATCTCTGAAAAGAAATAAACTTGCGTGTTCAGTTGATCCGTCTCGAGGATGTTTCGGATTTCTGTTTCCCGCTCGCGGAACGGACGATAGTCTGCATCCGGCAACGGCGGCAGGGTGTATTCCGGCAAGGCGTAGGAAGAATTCAGGACCAGCGTTGCTCCGACCAGAATGATCGAAAGTACAGCGGGAGCAGAAAACCGGCGAATACTTTTTCGATAGACAACCAGGACACCGCTCAGTATGCTCACCGAGAGACTAACCAAAGCCAGCCAGCGCCACGGAAACTGAAAGTCACGCAATACGCCAATGTGATCCCAGATGAATTTCGAGCCGCGGCCGGTCATAAATACCGCCAGTGAAAAAACTGCCAGCCACCACCAGATGGTCGCCCCATAGGTCCGGCGCGTTTCTGGTTTTTCAAGCAGCGTATATATTGCTGTGATAACGACAATCAAGCCAGTTACGCCAATTAGAAAAATATATTCTTCCCAGTTCCCGATGATTAATTGTTTCAGGTTTAAAAAATATTTTGCATAGTCGCTGAAGAATGGGTACCAGAGGTTGAAGTTCGCTTGGCGCATCTCCACGATTGCAGGCAGCCAAAAAAACGCGCCGAGTCCTCCACCAAAAAGTATAGCGAGTAGTGCGGTGAATATTTTTCGCCAGCGACGCCACGCCAGAATGGCGGCATAGACAACGGCGATCGGCAAAAACATCACTGCTAAGGCGTTGTTCGTGAGTAACAACGCGCCGGTCAATAAAGCAATCGCGAGAAAATATTTTCTGGCCGGAGCCGCTAGATATCGTGTCAGGGCGATTAAGAGAAATGGCCACAACCCCATGGCGAGAAGTTCGGCGTACGAGCCCCGAAGGTAGAGACTACCGAGGTGGTACGGCGACCAAATATAGAGCGTGGCGGAGGCCAGCCCGGCCCAAGAGTTTTTCCAGATTTGCCGGCTCCAAAAAAACATCGAAATATAGGCCAGAATAACGCTCACGACAATAACGGCCTTCACCGAGTTCAAAAGGTTGAATCCAATAAGATGGAACGCTTCAGCGAGATAATAAAAACCTGGCTGGATAAAATTGAAAATCGGCGCGCCGTAGCCGATCCAAACGTCGGGCGCCCAGCGCGGCTGGATGTTTCCCTGCCGAATGCCGAGATCGAACTCATACAGCCAGTTCATGTAGAGATTCCGGTCGTGATTTGACGGAAAACCGGCTTGCATGATCGCCGCCAAACATAAATACACGACAAGACCGCTGATACAAACAAACAGGGCAACTTTGTAATATTTCTTTATCCAGCTGAGATTATTTCTTTTCTCCATATACATTCCCAGAAAGTGCTCACACTTTTTTCTTCGGCCACCGCCAAACACATATCAAACCGAGTCCAATGAGGGTGACGAATGAAACCAAATCGGCTACCGCTCGAATTGTCGTATTGTGATAGTTTAGAACCAGTGTGTGCTGGCCCGGCGGAACCATAAATTCCATCAGACCGTAGCTTGAATTCATAATGATTGTCACCGGCTGATTGTTCAGCTGCGCCGTCCAACCGGGGAAATAAAATGTGTTGATCCGAACGCGCGCTTCAGTTTGTGCTGTGATCGCGTACTCTTGCCGAGTCGTGCGTAGATTGACGGGGATGACGGTAGCGTTTCCCCGAATAACCTCCGTCTTGGGAAAATCAACGGCCTGCCCAGCAAGAATGCGGTCGCGCGTTTGATAAATATTTTTTTCAACCAACCCCTCAAGCGCGTCGAGATTATTGTAACGCGGAAAGATAGCTGTTTTTATTCCGAACGTGTTGTATTGCTCTAAAGTAAGAAATTGGTCGACGAGTGCCTGCTTCGGTTGGTAATGCCAATCGGCTTTTTTAGGAAAATATCCGTCCGGCGGACCAAGCCAGTCAGTCGACCCGAGAATCAATAGAATAATGAGCGCCCCGCTGATTGGCAAAAACGAATACGTCCAGCGCGGACGGATCTTGCCAGCCAACCAGGAAAATAATTTCTGCAATTCTGGCCAAATGATCAGACCGGCCAGGAAAGCAACGCTCAAATCAAATAGCCCTAAAAACCTCCAAGGGAACTGAACGTATTTCAACAGCGGTACGGCTTCCCAAACAGGACGCGAATACACGGTTGTGGCGACGAGTGCGCCAATTGCGAGTAAAAGAAAATAGATGGCTGGGCGCGAAGTTTTCTGGGTGCGCCAACTTTTTACTATCAAAACGGCGCCAACAAGACAGATAAGGCTGGCCACAAAGCTTACCTGAAGAAACACGACGCCGTTTGACCAGTAGTTCGAAAATAATATTTCCTTCAGTGAACTGAAATTATTATGAAAATCGTACGGTCCAGAGGTAAGATTGTCGAGATTTAAATACTGTCGCTCAAAAAATGCCGGTACCCAAAAAAAAGTACTGAGCAAAAAGCCAGTGGCCACGGCAGCCGCCTGAACCAAATAGGTCCGGATGTTCCGTTTCGAGAACAGAAGGATGAATAGAAGAATCGGCGGCAGGAATATCAGCATCGAAATATTATGCGATAAAACCAGGGCGGCAATGGCTCCGGCCAGGAGAAGAAAATTGCGCCGCGACTGAACGCGTCCGAGTCGCGAGGCGGCATAGAGGCATAACGGCGCAATACTCATCGCCAGATATTCGGAAAAAGCGCCCCGGTCGTACACCAGGCCGATGTGGTACGGCGCGAGCGTGAAAACGGCAGCTGAGAAGACTGCGCCCAGCCGACCAAAATATCGACGGGTAAATAGGTACATAAACCAGCCGCCAGCGAGAGTCGCCAAAATCAGCGTCAGCTTAACCGAGGCAATGATGCTGAACCCGATGAGATGCCACAGCTCGGCGAGATAAAAAAACAACGGCTGGGTAAAATTGAAGAGCGGGCTGCCGTAGCCGATCCAGACGTCAGGCGACCAGCGAGGCAAAAAATGTCCCTCGCGTATCCCGGCGTCAAATTCGCTTTGCCAGATCGGATATAATTCGAGATCGTGATTTCTCGGATAACCGCTTTTGAGTAACGAAAAAACGGCGGCGAAGATCACCAGGCCGACCAACGCCACAATGAAGATAGTTTTCGATGAGGGCGGTCGCACGAACATACTGTCTTAATGGTAACAACGCCTTTATTCTATCGGATAACCACCCAATCAGCAACTAGCCGGTATGGTCAATATTTGGTACACTGACAGGGTCGAGAATAATCTTTATACCCGCGGCTCATATGAAAAAAGCGAAAATCATCATCATTGTTATCAATCTCGCGATCATTGGCTTTCTGATCTGGTTTTTATGGGGTTTGGATTATAAAAAAATCGGCGATCTGCTCGCCCAATCGAATAAAATTTATCTTATTATCGGGCTACTTTTCTTCGCCCTGAGTTTGCTGTTTAAAATCACCCGCTTCGGCGCGGTGACTCGATACTACGGTTATAAATTCTCATTCACACAAACGTCGTTCATCCAGATGGTCGGCATCGCCATCGCCATGATGACGCCGGGCCGGCTCGGCGAGGCGACGAAAATATACCTACTGAAACAGCGCCAGGTGCCCGTGCTCACCGGAACCGCCTTGACGATCTTCGAGCGCGTGTTCGATTTTCTCTTTCTCAGCCTGGCGGGCCTCTTTTTCGTCCTCCAATTTATGAAGGGCTCAAAACTCACCTGGGGTTTTATCGCCCTCCTGGTCGTGATGATTGGCTTATTGATCGTTCTGCGCAACCTTCACTGGCTGACCCGTTTCGTGCCGGCGCGGTTTCGTAACATATTTGTGAACTTCACGAGCGTCAAGGCGGGCGGCCAGAAAGCCCAACTCATTCCCCTCACACTGTTCACCATTCTCACCTGGTCGACCCAAGCCGTGCTCTCCTGGTCGGTGCTGGCCTCGCTCGATGTTCATGTTTCTCCCTTGGCCGTCTTAGGCGTTGAAGCAATTGGGACGCTCGCCGCCATTCTCTCCTTTCTGCCGCTTGGCATTGGCGCGATGGATCTCTCAATGCTTTTCCTCTACTCGCTCTTGGGCGTGGGCAATGAGCCCGCCACCATCGCGGTCTTTATCTCGCGCACGGTCGGTTTTCTCGCTCCGCTCCTGATCGCTCTGATTATGACGAACGTCGCCGGTACCTCGTTTAAGGAGATTCGGGCGGGTCTCTCACAGCAAAAACCGAGCGCCTAACGATCTTTTGACGAATATCAAGAAGTGTTTTATAATTCTTGAGCATGACTCCCTTACCGTCTGACAAAGTAGACCTCAAGCCTTCGCCTGAGAACAAACCGGTGGTTGAGCTAAAAAAGCCTTCTGACCAGAAAAAGAAACGCTGGCCGATTTTTATATTAAAGATAGGCTTGTATCTTCTCGTCTTTCTGCTGATTCTTGGCTTCACCTTTTCGTATAAAGTCATTCTCTCGGGCGAGGGCATTTTTAGCCGGCAAAACGTCGGTTTTTTCGATCAAATCAAGCGTTTGGTAACCAGCGGCGATAAACAGATAAAGGGTGAGGAGAATGACCGGGTAAACATCCTGCTCGTCGGGATGGGCGGGGCTGGCCACGATGGCGCCTATCTCGCCGATACGATCATTGTCGCCAGTTTGAAACCGTCGACGAAAGAAGTCGCCCTGCTATCAATCCCGCGCGATCTCGTGGTGGATATCCCGAAATACGGCTATCGCAAGGTCAATAATGCCAACGCCTTTGGCTATCTCCAGACGCCTGAACAAGGCGGCGAATGGCTGCTCCAGGATGTCCTGGAAACAACCCTCGGCCAACCGATCCAGTACTATGCGTCCGTTGATTTTGACGGTTTCCGAAAAATCGTCGATCTGGTCGGCGGCCTCGACATTACTGTCGAAAACGCGTTTACCGATTATGAATATCCCGACTACAGTCACGGATATCAAACCATTTCATTCAAAGTAGGCTCGCAAACCATGAACGGCGAGAAAGCCTTGCAATATGTCCGTTCGCGCCATGGCAATAACGGCGAGGGCTCGGATTTCGCACGCTCGCGCCGGCAACAAAACGTCCTCTCCGCCTTGAAGAAAGAAATGCTCTCTCTGGGAACCTTAACAAATCCCAAAAAAATAATGGATATTTCGGATGCGCTCGGCACCCACCTGAAAACCGACATGGAACCGTGGGAAATTCTCCGGTTGGCGAACTTGGTGGGCGATCTCGATACGTCAAAAATCATGACGCGGGTGCTCGATACGACGGCGGGCGGACTCCTCAAAACCACTACCGGTATTGATGGCGCCTACTTGCTTGAACCCCGGATCGGTACCGGCAAGTATTCTGAAATACAAGACCTTTTTGAGAACATCTTCCAATACAGCGAGCTCGTGAAAGAAGGGGCAAATATTGAGATTCAAAACGGCACAACCATTGCCGGACTCGGGGATACGATCGCCCGGCAACTGCAAAGTCTTAATTTCAATGTGACGAAAGTAACGAATGCCCAGGACCGCACCTATACCGAAACCCAAATCTACGATTTGACGCTTGGCCAAAAACCGGAAACGCTGAAACAGTTAAAAAGCGTCATCGGCGGAACGGTCAATTCCTCGGCGCCGCCGTTCTTAACGAATAATAGCAACGGCTCGTTCGAACAAGATCTCACCAACAGCTCGCTTGAAAACTCGCTCAGCAATATGAGCAACACCCCGGAGCCAAAATCGGACAACATCGATATCCTCGTCATCCTTGGCACGGATGCGAAAAAACCCGACACGCCCAAGAAATCCACCACCAACACGAACGCTAATACCAATCGTTATTAATCCCGGCCATGCCTGATTTGAAAACTGCCGTGATTATCGGTCGGACCAATGTCGGCAAGTCCACGCTCTACAACCGACTGGCTGAGGCCGCAAAGGCGATGACCTCAAATATTCCCGGCACGACGCGCGATCGAAATGAAACCTTTGTTCAATGGCGTGGCGGCCAATTCCGTTTGGTTGACACGGGCGGTCTTGATATCGATCCGAAGAACGTGATTGAGCAAGAGATCTTGAAACAGATCCGACTCGCTACTAAAACGGCCGACCTGCTGGTTTTTGTGGTGGACGGGCAAAGCGGCCTCTTGCCCCAAGATCGCGAAGCCAGCCGATTTATCCAAGCGCTGAAACAGCCAACGCTCGTCGCGGTCAATAAACTCGACAACTTAAATCACCGCGAAAGCGCCGCCTCAGAATTTACCCGACTCGGGTGGCCAGACATCATTCCCCTCTCGGCAAAAAACGGCAGTGGCACCGGCGATCTCTTGGACGCCATGTACCAGAAGCTTTTTCCGAACAGCGAGGCGGTCGAGCAAGCGCCAAAACCGGACCTACGGATTGCCGTCATCGGCCGGCCGAACGCCGGAAAGTCATCACTCGTCAACGCGTTGGTCGGCGAAGAACGCTCGATTGTCACGCCCATCCCCTACACCACCCGGGAGTCACATGACACCTACATACACTTTCGAAACCAGCTCATTTGTATAATTGATACTGCCGGGCTCAGAAAACACAGCAAAATCCGGGAAGCCTATCGAAAAACAAAAACCCTGGAAAAACAAAGCGAATCGAAGACGCTGGAGACCCTCCGTCGATGCGATGTCGCTCTGCTGGTGATTGATATCTCGGAACCACTCACTCACCAGGATAAGCACCTCATCCAATGGATCGTCACGGCTAAAAAGGGTTTAATTATCCTGGCGAATAAGAGCGACCTCGCGCCCAAAGACCAGACCGCCGATAGCCCGACCATCGAACAGGTTGTGGCTGATGCCATTCCCTTCCTTGATTGGGCGCCGATTGTGGCTGTTTCGGCAAAAACGCGGGCCGGCGTTCATAAAATATTTCCGCTGGCGATCGACGTGGCGGCGAACCGAAAACGCTGGCTTGATTCGAAAGAGCTGAAAGAAGCGTTCATCGTCCTGCTCCGCCAGAAGCATCCGCCGCTGGTGACGGCCAAACGGAACATCCACGCGACACTCACCATCACGCAATCCGCGACGACACCACCGTCATTTACCGTCGGCGCGAACATCCCAGGTAATCTACCTGATTTCTACCTCAAATACCTCGAGAAAAAATTGCGCGAACGTTTTCATCTTACCGGTACCCCGCTGGTTTTCCATTTTAAAAAATTCGTTGGCCGCTCATGAAATGCGTAATCGGGCTCGGTAATCCGGGCAAAAAATACAGCGCCACCCGCCATAACATCGGCTTTATGGTACTCGATGCCTTGGCTAAAAAAGCTGACGTACCGTACAAAGCCAACAAAAAACTGCGTTCCGAAATAGCCAAAGGTACCCTCGCCGGACAGGCGGTAATTTTTGCTAAACCGTTAACCTATATGAATCTGTCGGGTCAGGCCGTGGCCGCGGTTCTTCATTATTACAAACTTGAACCAAAAGATCTGCTCTTGGTCTACGATGACGTTGATATTGACTTTGGTAGAATACGGCTAAAGCCGTACGGCACATCCGCCGGTCATAACGGTGTCGCTTCGGTCATTGAACAGCTCGATACGACGAAATTTTCCCGCTGCCGCGTCGGCATTAAGCTTGGGATCGATGAGAAAGATCTGGCGCGGTATCATAAACGATCGATGGCCCGGTTTGTTTTAGATACGTTCTCGGCTGAACAGAAAAAATTATTACGTGACATCATCGCTGAGTCGGCTGAAGCTATTGAGCTGGCCCTGGGCAAGGGGCTGGCCGAGGCGATGAACAAGTTTAATTAATTCGTAGTGCATATGAGTATTAGTGGTTCCCACTGTAGGTGGGTTCTTTTATTTCCATGAGTCATTAATTTTCAGTTTTCTTTCTGGCCAAAAAAAGAGAGTGGCTGAAACCACTCCCGGTGTGCAACGGACAGGTAAACTGGCCGCCCAGAGCAAGCTCTGATCCCCGCCCAGCCGCCTCCAAGAACCACGCGGCCAGTCTACCTTGTTAGAACGTATGATAGCAAATAGGTTTTTCTTGGCAATGGCTAATAAAAAAACTGCTGAAATAGCAGCCATTTTTTGACCGTCTCATTACTACCAACAAGCGCAAGATCGGTCCGAAAAATCGGATAATCTATGCCTTGTGGCTACTGTCGCGATAATCGCAATGTTCGCCGCATGCTGGTAGTAATGAAAAGGCCACCCCAGGTATACTCCTGTCGTGGCCGCGCAGATGTGTGCAGTACGGATGAATGTCGAGCCCTAGGCGAGCTGCCTCAGCAACTGCTGAAACATCGACACGTCGCCGCTGGTGATCGTAACGAACATCGTGCCGCTCGCCCCTGGCCAGCTGCCGGCGGTCACCCGAATCTCGCTGATCCCTTCAAAGTTCGGAACCGCAATACAGTTGACGGTGATGGCGGCGCCTGCCGGAAGCTTGTAGCGTTCCAGCAACGGCCGGAGGTGATCAGCAACCGCCTGGCCGAATTCCGACTCGCGGACCATCGCCTCGCGTATCTGGGTGATCACGACGCCAATCGCTTCTTCGTCCGTGACAGCCCAACAGCCGCCTTCCCTTGCTTTCGTGTCCAGCAGATGCTTGTATCGGACGAGCTCACTGTCATCCAGTGGCGGCTGGTCGTCCGGCGACCCGACAAACGCCCGCGCCTGCTTCTCCCCCTCCGGCAGGTAGCACGACGGCTGGGCGCTCAGCCGTTGAGCCAGCGAAACGACTTCCGGCCTGTTCCGCAGATACCGTTCAACGCCCGCCGGACTGTGGTCTCCCTGAAGGGCGCTGAGCAGTTCCCGGCAGAGCGTGGAAACGAGGTAGCAGCCGAAGGCATGGACGGACGCCTGGCGGTTCTTGAGCAGGGCATAAAGGCTCTGCAAGAGATAGACCAAGGCGATATCCACGCGTCCAGGCTGGCTGAACTTCTCTGCCAGCGCCGTGGCGCGGTCGCAAAGGAACACCGGCAAGGCTCGCGGCTCAAAACCGTCCAGCCGCCTGAAATCCGCATTCGGACAGGCCCGCGCCAGGGTCAGCTCGAGCGCGACCGTGAGATCGCCCAAGGTCAGTTCGGGGAAGCTGAAGTCGTCACCCAGTGCCTCCTGGATTCCTTCCAGGGGATGGCCGAATTGCCTTTCCGTCAATCGCGCCAAACCCCTGAGATTGACTGGCTGGGTCGATGGAAGTATCCCGCTCATACCGTCCTCCTCCTCTTGTCTGTGAAACGGAACCCCTGATGTGCCATGACCACCGTACGATGTATCAGAATATCATTATACGATTCATTGTCAAGTGATCACGGTTCTGATAATAAAAAAACGCCGCCTCAGCGACTGACCGGTGACCGTCTCGTTACTACCAACAAGCGCAAGATCGGTCCGAAAAATCGGATAATCTATGCCTTGTGGCTACTGTCGCGAATAGGAGGGGTAATCGCAATGTTCGCCGCTTGCTGGTAGTAATGAAAAGGCCATTTCCCGCGAAATATTCAACAGATAGACCATCTTAGCACAGAACGAAGACTTGTCAAGCCGGTCTTGATGACATTGTGATAATGTGCTAAAATTATAGTAGAAATGAATATTCCGCACCCCCTGAGACGCGATGCCCAGGGTATTTGCCATATTTCTGGCGTGCCATCGCTCTCAGCCAAGACATTTCTCCTGACCAACCGAGATACCCCGTTTCAGATGAACGAGCGGGTTTTGTGGTTGACGCAGACCGCGGCTGAGGCCGAACAAGTCGCTTATTTTTTGAAGATTTGGCAGGAAAAAACGAAGCGCGCTCAGCCGGTTTTACTGTTCCATGATCACCAGCTCTCAGCCTGCCTCTGGTGGTTTTTAACAGCCCAACCTGGCTGGCTTATCATCCCGGTCGAGGCGTTTCTTGGCACGGTCCCGACGCCCGACGACTATGCCAAAAAAATACGACACCTCAGCGTGACGGAACAGCTCTCGCCGGCCAAACTTTCATACGAGCTGGTTGTCCGAGGCTATGAGTTCAACACCACTGCTGACGCGATCGGCACGTTTGCCCGCCGCGGCAATATCGTGGATATTTTTCCACCCAATTCAGCGCACCCGTTTCGGTGCGAATTTGGACCAGCTGCCATTGATCAGCTTACCCGTTTTGACAGCGTCACCGGCCGCAATCTAGAAAAGTTGGCTGAGCTTGAACTCTTACCCGCCCGTCTTGAACTCGCGGACGCACAAGGCTCTCTTTTTGACTATCTCGCGCCCGCGGCCAAGACGCCTTTTCGTGTCGTCTATTCAGACCCTGACGAATTGGAAAAAGCCAGTCCTGACTGGTCAAAAATTGGGCAGTGGGTTGCCCAATCTCCGCAATACGTTTTTCATGCGCTTCCAACCGGCCAGGCTGAGAATACGTTCGATTTCAAACCCACCCCGCTTTTCCACGGACGGCTGACGGAATTTCTCGCGGCACTCTCGGATTGGCAGCGAAATAAGTATTCTATTTATATTCCGGCAACTCTGAAAGACGGGCTTGAGCGTCTCTGGCAAAAGGAAAAACCGGACGCCACGCCGCTTTCGCTGACCGAGCTTGATCTCGATCCGACGATTCGTCCGGAGTCGGGTTTCGTTTCCCGCGAGCGCCGGAGCGTCCTGCTGACGGAATTTGAGCTGTTTGGCGCGGCGCGCAGGGAAACAGATTCATCCGCCCGTCCGAAAAAAATCAGCCGGAAAACACGCCGCGAGATTATTAGTTTCATTGCCGAGCTCGAGCCGGGCGATTATGTTGTCCACCTCGACCATGGCGTCGGCCGGTTCCGCGGCATGACTACGCACGTCGTCGACGGCATCGCGAGAGAATATCTCGAACTGGAATACGCCGAACGAGACAAACTCTCCGTGCCCGTTGAATTGGCGTATAAAATCGATAAATACGTCGGCTCGGAGCGCCCGGCTGTCCACCGCTTGTCAAACACCACCTGGCGTCAGGTCACGCAAAAAATCAAAGAAGAGGCGAAACAAATCGCCGACGAATTGATCAAGCTCTATGCGAATCGACGGCTTGCGGTCGTCGAACCGTGCGAGCCGGCCACGCCGGCCGAAATCGAGCTGGCAAAATCATTCCCCTATCAGGAAACTGCCGACCAGGCCAAAGCCATCCACGATGTCGTCAGCGATCTTGAAAAAACAGAGCCGATGGACCGTTTGATCTGCGGCGATGTCGGCTTCGGCAAAACCGAAATCGCGATCCGCGCCGCCCTGAAAATGGCAATGAACAAAAAACAAGTCGCCATCTTGGCACCGACTACCATCTTGGTCCAGCAGCACTACGATACCTTCCATAGCCGGCTATCTCGCTTTCCGGTGAAAATCGAGGCGCTCAGCCGATTTAAGACGACGGCGCAGCAAAAAGAAGCGGTGGCAAAATTAAAAACCGGCGAGGTTGACATCATCATCGGCACGCACCGGCTGCTCTCGGCCGATGTCCATTTCAAAAATCTCGGTTTGATTATCATCGACGAAGAACAGCGCTTTGGCGTCAAGCACAAGGAAAAACTGAAAGCCCTACGGGTCGACAGCCACGTCCTAACCCTCACCGCCACGCCAATCCCGCGCACGTTGAATCTCGGCCTCTCAACCCTCCGTGACATGAGCGTCATCCGAACCGCGCCCGAAGGCCGCCAGCCGATCGAAACAATTATCCGTCCGCACGCCGATGAGATTATTAAAGAAGCGGTCGATTTCGAGCTGCAGCGCGGCGGGCAGGTTTATTTCCTTTACAATAAAGTTGAAACGATCAACCTCAAAGCGAACCAGCTCCAGCGCCTGATTCCGAATGCGACCATCGGCGTGGTTCACGGCCAGCTCCCCGACGCCCAGCTCGCCCAAACGATGTCCGATTTCGATAACCAAAAACTGAACATCCTCGTCTCAACGACGATCATCGAAAACGGTCTCGACCTGCCAAATGTGAATACCTTGATCGTCGAGGACGCGACCCGGTTTGGCCTGGCTCAGCTCTACCAGTTGCGCGGCCGGATCGGCCGCGGCCACCGCCAGGCGTTCGCCTATTTTCTCTATCCCCAGAAAAAGCTGACCGGCGTCGCGAAAAAACGGCTTCAGGCGATTCTCGACGCCAAGGAGCTCGGCTCCGGTTTCCAGTTGGCGCTGCGCGATTTGGAAATCCGCGGCGTCGGCAATCTCCTCGGCCGGGAGCAGCATGGCCGGGTCAATGCGATCGGGCTGAGCTTGTATTCGCGCCTCCTGAGTCAGGCGGTTGAAGAGCTCCGTTCCGGCAAGCCAGCCAAAGAGTTGCGCGATATTTCTATTGACCTGCCATTGCCGATCACCATCCCGCCTGATTATATTGAACAAGAAAACCGCCGGCTTCAGGTCTATCGCGACCTGTCCGACAGCGTCGACGCGGATGAGCTCGACGAGCGGTTTGTTAAACTGACGCAATCATACGGCCCGCCGCCGCCGAATGTCGAAAACCTTCGCCGTTTATTGGCGCTCAAACTCGCCTGCCAAGACACCGACGTCGCCACGATTGATACGATTGATTTAGCGCTGGAGCAAGGTGTGACAAAACGCCGGCTGATCATTGAATTTAAAAATCTCTATACCCCCGACCAGATCAAGAATTTACTGGCCAAAAATCCCGATTGGGTGCTCGGTGAAAACCAGATCCGGATTGATTTTGACAAACTCGGCCAGGACTGGCTCGCCGAAATCGAACGAGTTATTCGGTGTTTCGTTAATAATGTTTGATTCAATATAAATGTATCTCTCGACTTCGCTCGAGAAATATTTCTCGACCAACCCAGCACCTTGATGCGGGGCGTGGAGAGATACCTTTTTTAAAGAAAAAACGCCCCACGCCTTCGCGCAGGGCAAGCAGAGTTTGTGCGCGCAGCCCCCTTCGGGCTACGGTTTCTTGATACAGGCGAAGCAGGCGTTCTCGACCCAGATGTTGTCCTCCAGACAGGTGTTGACGGAACGTTCCGTTGAGCTGCCCCGGAGAAAGACGATCTGGTTCGGCGCGTCCTGCCGCTCGACCTCCTTGTTCGATTCTCGATCCTTGTAGAGCGATCTCTGCACCCAGACGGTGCCGAGGCAAGCGATGTGGTAGTGGCGCTGAACCTCCGGATAAGCGGCGCCGAAAGCCAGCAGCTGGGGCAGCGTGACGGGAAGGAGCCCATCCTTGTCCAGCCGCTTTTTCAGTTCAGCGGTCTTCATCGGCCGGCTGTACTGCTTCAGGACGATCTCGAACGTCCCCGCGGTCAGCGTCGGCTTGAAGTTCTCGCTGGAAACGTCGGGATTCACCTGATCGTAGGCGCCGGCCGCGATCAACTTCTCGACTGTAGCCGATTCGGCCAGCGTCACCGGATAGGTCCGCTGGAAGTAGATCGGCTGAGCCTGCGCGGCGATCGCGCTTACGAAGAACAGGGCCAGCAGCAGAGACGGCCAACACCAGAATCGTCTCATCAGAACCTCCTCCTTGGACACGGCGTGATTGGCACCTGCCAAATTACCCCGCAGCCATAGGCCGAGTGTACTGAAACTACACAAAAAGTCAAGGTCTACCCTCTTGTTGTCTTTCTTTTGTTGAGATAATGAGCGTTTTTATTTCTTCGTTGCTCATAAGAAATCTTTCGAGTCCGTTTTCAGCTCTCCTTCAGACAAATAATTTATTATGTGTTTAGTAGAGAAAAATGTCGATCATATCTGTGCGTAAAAATATGACGACATCATGCAACATGACAAATTTGCCTGAGATGCCATCAAAATAACAATTGACCCGGTGCTGAGGTCGCACCCCCGCCTCCAACCGGGAAGAATACTAACAATTAAGACTGGCAAGGAGACTGAATATGGTCAATAAAGCGAGCCTAAGCACCTTCATTCTTCTTCTGTCAGGTTAGAGTTCTCAAGGCATTCCAGCCTAACAATTAATGCGAACGAAAAGGACCCCGTTTCCACTTCACGGGGTCCTTTTTTTATCGATTGCGGCAAATATCTCGCTTAGACCTTTTTCTTGGCCGCCTTTGAAAGGAGATAAATAAAGCCGCCGAGCAGTAACAGAAACGCCCCAGTGCCGATTGGCGAGCCCCAGCCGAGAACGGAATAGATGTCGCTCATAGTATTAGAGTAAATTATTGTTGAGGTTACCTGGCTCAAAGATAATAGATCAGGACGCCGATCAGCGTTGTTGTCCCATTGGCAATAAATGAGTAAACCGCCGCTCTTTTCGCGCTGATCCGGAATAGCTGCATCAGCAGAACCGCTTCTATGAGGCAGACCGCGATTTCAACAACCGCGAGATTGTGAACGAGGTTCCGATAACTATATGTTGCCAGCGGCTGCGTGAAACAATTTATGAGCAGGCCATAGAGCGCAATCTCCCGCCAGCGCCGTGGCCGCATCAAGAGGACCAGAATGATTGTTTCAATAACAACGGTAAGGCCTAACGAAAAGTATACTGAATCGGTCATCCGTCCTATTTCTTCCTCAGCAGGAGGATGAGCGCAATCAAAACTCCTCCGCCGGCCGGGATGAGAATATAGTAGATCGTGTTGTTGTCTTGTTTTTCAGGCTCGGTGGTGCTTAATTTGCCAGCGTTGCCTCCATTGTTGGTATTGGCCGGAACGATCGTATTTGTGTTCGCGTTTGTAATGACGCCGGTTGGATCGATGATCTCGGATCGAGTAGTACCGTCGGCATTCGTAAGCACAGTCTGCGTTTTTTCGAGCGTAACTGTACTGCCGGCCAGATTAGTGATCGCATAGATCGCTTTGACGCTGGCCAGCGGGTTGCTTTCATGAACGGTCTGGCTCTCCATCGGTATCGAAATATTCGAGGATATGAGACCGGTTTGAGTAGCAATGTAATTCGCCGGATTCGCGGTAAACGCAGTCAGGTCGAACGATGTGTTTTTTATCGCCATAATCCTGACGGTGGCAAATTTGTAAAAACTGGCGCATTCACCCGCGGCGATTACCCTCGGTTCGCCGGACAAGCTCGGTACGCCAATAAACGTATATTCGCTGTACCGGTTGGTACCCGAGAGTTCAAAACAAAAACCGACATATTTTTGCCCAGGCTCGATGACGTCGGCCGAAGCCATAAGGGGCAGGACAATGAGCGCGAGAATAATAATGAATTTTTTTAGCATTTTTTTCTCCTAATAATAAAACGTTGGCTATTATGATTTTCAACCTGACGGTTACAGGCCCAAACCCGTGAAGTTGAACGTTTTTAAATACGTCGGGATGAGAAACATCAGGATGATCAGCGGAATGATAAAAAGAAGGACACTGCCAATGACCGACCAGAGGATATATTTCCGTGTTTTTTCAGTTGATTTAATAATTTCGGCCAGCAAACGGTCGTGTTCCTCAAGTTTTTTTTGAATGTCTGGGTCCATAATATTTTTTCTGAGGCGTCAATTCTCGTCCTAACTAAAGGATAGTACTTATCGGAGCGCTTGTGAAGCGGGAACGATCCGGTGCCCGCCCCGAGTACATTAACCGCCGTGCAAATGATACGACTCCCCGATCCAGCCGATCAGTTCGCGATTGATTTCTTCCTTTTCTTTAATGTCAAAATAATACAGATAGCGGTTAGCCGACATCCGCAACTTCTTAAAATGACGCCGGCTTTTGATCGGATGGTCGACCCGGAAGTCAAGCCGGATGCCGTCCTTCATGGCCCAGACCCCGCCAAAGGTATAGCTGCTGACAAAATGGATACAGCAGGGTAAAGACTCAACTTTGACCGGACCAATGCTGGCTATGATCCGTTTCTTTAAATGCTGAAAAAGTTCTTTCGCGAACGGTTTGTTTTCGAAATGCTTGGCCAGCGGGTAGACGACGCAGGAATGCTGCTGGTTCTTTTTGGCAAACTCGCGTTTGCATTTGGGGCATTGCCAGACTTGAGCCATACCGGCATTGATATGTTATTAACGAAACGACCGAGCCATTAGTATCTGTCCTCTTCAGTATTATCGAGGTAGATCTATTGCCCAGGCTTTCGCTCTCTCCAATTCACCATCCTTTAATGGTCCTTCCTTGCCTAACACTAAAAACCGCATTTTTCCAACCACCGCGCAGCCAGCCTGTTTAAGCTTCTTCGCGATCTGCCCGGCGCCATCGCCCGCGTACCATCGTTTCATCCCAGTATCAAAGGCAGCGGTTTTCAGACCCGGCACCTTGGCTGACGCGATAACATCAAAAACTTTGTTAAACCCCGGCGCGTATTTCCAGGCGATGGTCGGCGAACCGATGAACGCGAATTCAACACCACTGAGCATTTCTGCGGTGAATTCGTCGGCGGTCACCAGCCTGGTGTCAGCCCCGCAGCCAGTTGCGATAGCTTCAGCGATTTTTTTCGTATTGCCATAGGTGGAGGTGTAGACAACGAGGATCATCTTTTTTATATTGTTAATTCTTATTTGTTACTTGTTATTTGCTTTTTTCTTCAGCGGCGTCCAGTAGTAGTCGCGCCAGCCCTGCGCCACGCCCTTGGCTTTTGCCGCCGGTACGCCGGTCTGGGTGAATAGCAATTTCGTGCCGCCACCCTTGGCCGGCAATAATTTGAGCGTGATCGTGGAAAAGACGCCCTCTGGCCAGTCGTCGCCGCGCCAGGTTTGGACGATTTTTTTATCTTTAACCAGTTCCATATTGACCCCAGTCGCCCAGCCGCCGAACGCGAAAAACAAGCCTTTTACCTTCCGGCTTATTTCAGCCTCGTCGCCGGTCAACGCAGCATGTTTCTTGCTGTCCAGCCAGATTTCGTACAATTCGTGCGGTGACTGCGGGAACATCCCGCCTTGTTTGATCGTTATGGTTTTCATATACCCGTGTTTAAATAGATAATGATTTATTTACTATCTAAGTATACCACCCTTACCTGGATAAAAAAACACTTGATAAACATATATATATTTCTCTACGTTAAGGTATCTCTCGACTTCGCTCGAGAAATATTTCTTAAGATAATATTTCTCGACCAACCCCGCACCTGGATGCGGGGGCATGGAGAGATACATTATACCAGCCGTATCGCGCGGTGTCTCAACGATCTCCGTAATTCCCGGTACAGCGGCATGGTTTCAGCCACGAGCCGCCAGAATTTCGGCGAATGGTTGAACTCGCGCAAATGGCAGAGCTCATGGACAATCACGTAATCCGCCACTTCCGGCGATATAAATAGAAGTTTGTAATTGAAATTCAAATTCCCCTTTCTCGAACAGCTGCCCCAGCGGGTTTTCTGGTTCTTTATATTGATCGCCCGATATGACACGCCGTAGTGTGGCTGGAAATGCGCCACCCGATCCTGGACAAATACAAAAGCTCGGTTTCGGTGCTCGGCAAAGTGTTTTGGTTTATCCGGAATAAATACCGCCGGCTTGAAACGGTGGAAGTATTCGATCTTTTTGAGAATCCACGCGGCCTTTTGCCGGATGAAATGTTTGGCCTTATGTTCCGGCAAGCCGTGCGGTAATGTTACGGCAACAGCCCCCTCGCATGACACGGACAAACGCATCCGCCGAGCGCGCCGGCTGACCCGAAGGGTATAGCGGATGTTTTTCTGATTTAGCTGGATATCTCGTTCCATCGTTAAATTCATTTGTCAATTATACCACCGCTAACCATATATAAAAAACGGCTCAGGCGCTCGATCAGAGCGCCTGGGTTTTATATGCTTATACAATATACATACTTTTTCGAGTCTGTATTTTCTTATGAATATTTTCTATCAATGTTTATGTTGTCATATTATCTTTCGTGGAAAGTCATATTTACCGACTTTTAATGAAAGTTCTCCGTCGGAACCCTTTACTGTGTACATTTTTCTTTTTATTCGGGCAACGCTTATCCATTCCACCGGTTCGCGATGCTCATCTAATATTTGGCATATTTCATTATAATTTAGAACCACAATACCATCATCATCGCAAACTAACAACAAGTAAACTGAGCCAACCTCTTGTTTTAATTTTATGATTTCCTCTTGATGTCTAATTCTAAATGTAAAACGCCACGGTGAAAGACGTTTGGTTGAATATTTAATATATATTCCAATTCTCTCATCTAATATATACGAAGCGTTGTCTGGTGATGGATATGGTTTTATGCAATACTGCTTCTGACTATCATGTAGCAGCTTGGAAAATACAACTCCATGATAAAACTCAAATTCATTAATCATTGCGTTTTGAGGTTCTTAAAAATCTGATATTGCCTCGATATTTATAGAATACGCGTGCCTTACCATTTTCGTTATAGAGAATATTGATATGATGAATTGCATTAGGATACTTTGATAATTCTAACTCCCTGTCCCCTATGAAACCTTTAGTACGAGTGATAGTAGCTTTATCTATTTCGCCTTCCTTATCCGCATACCCAGCGATGCTTTTTGGGCCATGTACTGCGATAGACTCATCACCAGCTGGTCTAAAATTATCTATATAGTTAATTAAATAATCAGGTAATCGGTTTTTTCCTAATAATTCAGATAGTGCTTTAATTTTTCTCAATGAAGGAATATTTTGATCAAATATATTTTGAATACTGGTGGGGTCATAATCAAACAAGTCAAAACTCATTTCTCCTTTATCGACAAGAATATTTGTTTTGTCGATACTCGAACTTGCAGCAGCGGTTATTTTTTCACCATCAAGCCATACTGGCGACCTGTTACTCTGCTTCCTCGCTTCGAGAGAGAGCCTGTGGAAAATGAAACAGCGTTGCCAATCAAGGTAAAGAGTTTTGGGGATTACCAACTCGAAATATTTTAGATATGGCTTACGAGATCCAAACATACGTGCACGCTGAATGTATGTGTCTTGTTGCATTTTATGTTTAACATCCCTAGTAAAAAACATCGACAGTAAATTATCGAATGTTACGCCCCGTGATACAATATTTCCACCAATTATTATTGTATATGGAGCGGAGGGATTTGTTGCGGTTCTGTTATCTGCAGCATTTACTTCTTTATCACTATTCATTACAACAACGTTGTTTCTATCGCAATTTGAAATAATATATTTAACAATTTCGGAAGATTTTTCCGGAAACATTAAATTCGCCATTTCCCAGATGGTACGATAATATGATTTATAATGACTATTTTTCTCATCACGCAGTATCTCAAATATTTTAATAACTTGTTTGTAATCAACTATGTGATCATTTTTTCTCCCACTAGTATGTATTAACATTGAGTAGTTTTCTTCTGGATCGTTAACTACTGTATTTAAGTATGATGCACGAATTAAAAAACTAAACAAAGCCTCGCGCAGATACTTGGGCATATCTCCGGTGTCTGCAAGAAAGGTTAGGTGAAATGTAAGATTTTCTACAAGAACTGGGAAAAATGTATCTTGGCCGACATAATAGGAATGTGGCGGAAAATCTATCCAATATTCATTTTGGTTACGGTGTGTTCTATTCAAATCAAGTCTCGCTGGTGTTGCCGTAACACCGATATAAATACCTTCATCGCCTATAAGTATTTCAGTTAATTCATTTATCTTACTCTTTTCTTTCTTATTAATTTTCGAGTTTGGAGTAGCATAGTCGGCCTCGTCATCAATTATTACTCTCCTGCTATGCTCTTCTATTTTGTTTATCAACTTCTGTAAATCCTTAGCATTCTTTTTACAAAAAATAATCCATTGTCTATCTCCAATATTAATTTCAGGAGGAAGTATTTCGCTAAATTTTTTTGGTGAGGGAGATAAACCTGATCTCTGAAACCGTTCCAAATTTTGGCCAAGTAACTGAACGCTATCATTTAATAACACGATAACTATTTTATGACCTTCATCGAGTAATTTTCCAGTTAACGCTATCATCATTTCCGTTTTTCCGCTTTGAGGTTCACCATATATTACAAATGACCTTTGATTCTTTTTTATATTTTCTACAGCAGTTTCAACAACTTGCTTTATGTGGTCAATCTCTTGCCCTTTTGTAACGAGCTGAGATAAACGTTTTTCGTAACGGTTCACAACAGCTGTTTCCTTTTTTAGTTCTTCAAGATTGAAGCTCATATACTTATTTTTGAGTAATTAATACATATTCGTATTGATATACCCTTCTTTTATTTTTGTTTTTCAAACCCGTAAAACGTCCAGTATTGTTATCACGCCATGGAGTGATTATGTTATTTGATATTTCACGTTTAATCAACTTATTATGTTTAAATCCCGCTTCAAGTAACTGCTGATATGCTACTTGTGCATTGAGAATATCAACGTTTAATAATTTGGTATTTCCAAGTATAAGACACGCATAGCCTTTTGGTTTTAGGACCCTGTACATTTCTTTTATCGCTATCTGCATATCATAGAAGTAATTACCAACGTGTCTTGATAATGCTTTATCTCGTTTCTCCAATTTACTAATTATAAAATCAGCTAAACTATTTTCCGTACTCTTATAACGTGGCACAGACGTTGTTCCTATGAATCTTTTTCTAAACTCAGATAAATCGTCTGTAAACTTAAACCAATATAAGCTTAGTTGATGCAAATCCGCATATTCATATGATGTTACATAGGGTGGAGAGGTAACCACTAAATCAATAGAATTATTTATTAGCGGAAGGTTCCTGGCATCCGCTACTTCCATTCGAGTCTTAACTCTCAGGTTACCACTATTTTTAAGAACCTTGTAATATTGGCTGTTCATTCTAACCATTGAGTTGATATGTTTTTTGAATATTATTAACGGATCAGGAATTATTTTATTTTTATCTCTAGTCGGCTTGATGCTTGACATCAGCCATACAGAACAATTTTTCAATATATGTGAATATCCACATAGAAAAAATCTTCTAATTTTTATATCTCTAATACGCGAAATAGATGCAAAAATATAATTCAATTCACGTATGGTTTTAGGCTGAAACCAATATTTCAATTTTGGATGTAACTTCTGTTTGTAAACTTTTATTTTTCCGATTCGATCTAGGAACGCTGGAGTAAATTTGTCTAATTTATTAGGATTGATTGGTTCTACTTTTGCTTTGGCAATTAATCCTGCAACGGGATTAATATCAAACCCAATACTCTGAAAACCTAATATTTTTGACTCTACCAATGTAGTTCCGCAACCTCCAAAAGGGTCGCAAACAATGTCGTTTTTTTTAGCATAGTCATTAATTAACTTATCAACTAGTTGCGGAATAAATTTTGCCGGATATCTATGATAACCGTGAGTTACATATGTAGATTTTTTTCTATCAACAAATCTCGTAAACGACCATCGAGCATCTGGCCGCAAATAATTAAAACGTTTAATAATTGTGTATTCTTGTTTTACTTGAGACATATTTTCATATTATATTCTACTTTTCCATCTTACCCCCATTACCCCAATATTACAAGAAATGTTGCCCATTTTAACATTTTATATTCAAAAAAGGCGCTCCGTGGAACGCCTGGCTCGACTAGTACTTCGTGTCCTGGATCAGCAGCCATAATTATAATTCCGTATATTTATCTTTCCTTCCTTTCGCCTTCTCCACCGGATATTTTTTCTCATTGATTTCCATCTTCCGGTAAAACGCCTCTTTGAGATTAATCCCAGCGTCGTGCGCCATGGTGAGTGTCCAGTATAGGACGTCGGCCAATTCTTCGCCGAGTCGTTCTTTATTATTCTTGATAAAATCCTTTGCTTCATCCTCGCTTTTCCATTGGAAGAGCTCCATCACTTCCGCGGCCTCAAGCGCGAGCGAGATCGCCAAATCCTTTGGCTTGTGAAATTGCCGCCAGTCTCGGGCGTCTCGATGTTTGTTGATGATGTCTGTTAGTTCGTCGAATTCGGTCATATACCTACATTTTACCTTTTGAATTCTGAATTATACATCCCCATCATACCCCTCCTCCCCTAATTTTACAAGAAAAACAGTCATTTCTTTTTACAATTCAAAAAGGCGTTCTAGAGAACGTCTGGTTTTTTACGCTAGCTTTTTATAGTTTCGTATGAGTAATAGTTTCTCCCTCCGCGTGAGCTGTTTGATCCGGTATTCCTCGCTCAAGGCTTTCGCGCGGGTGCGGAATCGTTTCGCGTATATAAGTTTCACCGGCCGGCGCGACCGGGTATATCTCGCTCCGCGCGGTGACTGATTGTGCTCCGCTACCCGTTTCCCAACGTCCACCGCAATACCGGTGTAGAGCGTGTTGTCGGCGCAACGGAGGATATAGAGGTGGTACATCACGGTTTTATTTCTGAGCCTCCGGCGGATCAACTTTATGTTGCTTTTTCTCCGCCTCAATCGACCGCAGAATGCCGGTCGCGCGCCGTTTGGCCCTGTCCAGGTATGGTTCCGGGATATCTTTTTCCGACGTGGCGCCCTGAATGGCGGCCAGCTCTATCTTCCCTTTCCATAAAACAAACGTGAGTTCAAAGCCCTCGACCATGATCACGGTGCTCGGCCGTCGTCGATCGACTTCGACGACCTGCTCAATACTCTCTCCGTGTTTTGCCTCGGCTGATTCCGGAAATAAATCTCCCTGAATTGGTTCGGGCTGTCCTTCGCGATGCATATATGTTGAAGATAAATATCACGTGTCGTATCCACGGGAATCATACCCCGAACAGCGCCTTTTTTCAAATACCAGGCACGTGTGGACGGATATATAGGAAAGAGTATTCTTTGACGTCTTTTACCAGTCCATGCTTGATCGGGTTGTAGCGGAGATATTCGATGTGAGTGTTGAAATCATTCTCGTCGCGAATGATGTGGTCGTGAAAGGATTTTTGCCACGCATGTCGGATAGCTCCGCTTCCCGTAAGCGAGCGTTTACGCTCGCCTTCATGGTAACGCGCGCCTGAAGGCGCGCTTGCGGGGATGGAGCCCCCATATTGTTTAGAATTTATCATCCTTGCCGACCGACCTTTTATTATATTCATAATTTTTGAGATTGTCGTATTGGCGGGTTGCATCAGTATATGCACATGATTTGGAATAATTACAAAACCGTAAATATGGCATTTATACTCTTTCGAAACCTCAAATATTATTTTGACTAATACTTGACAATTGTTTTCATTCGAGAAAATTTTGCGATCTTCAAACGTTCTCGTCGTCACAAAATATATTGCATTCTCCAGGTAATACCGTTTTTGGCTATTTTTGTGCGACATAAAACAGGGCGCGTCTCCCTGTTCTTTACAGTCCATTATACTCCTCTGTGTTTATGTGTAAATGAAAAACCCCGCGTGCAAAGCACGGGGGCAAGCAGCGGAACAGCGCTTGATGGCGCTGGGCGTTACTTATGGAACCGGTTGCCGCAACTCGGACACTCGCCGATCGAGCCGTCCGGATCGGGAAACCGCAGCGTGACAGAACAGTCCGGGCACTTGTAGACCGCCGTAAACGGCGTGGTCTGTCCGTCAGCGGCGAGGCAGGCGTGGGGCGTGTCTGGTCGCTCCTGCTCGACGAGGCACTGTGCGCAAACGTGTGTCCGTTTGGCTTGGCCGATTTCCTCGGCCGAGAGCGTCGTGTGATCTGACATGAGCACCTCCTGGTCCGGCGAGACGGGGAACGAATCACGTGGCAAGTATAGCGAACAACAAAAATATGTCAATAAAAAAAGGACCGGCCCATCACAGGTCGGTCGAGAACAGGAACCGTCGGTTACAGCGACGTCAGCTGGCTACACTGCGGTAGCGGCGGCGGGTTCGAAGCACTCGGGCACGAGCTCGATCAGGCTGTCCTTCGGCACCCAGGACGCGCCGGCGCAGAAGCGTACCGGCGGCAGCTCGACCCCGTGCTCCGCGAGCCAGGCCCGGTAGAGCGCGTTGAACTCATCGTACATCGCGGCGGACGTCGTCGGCTTGCCGTCCGGGCCGAACAGCGCGACGGAGATCTTGATGAGGTTGAATACGGTCAACCCTGCCAGCCCGAAGCGTTCCAGGAGCTGTCCGAGCACATCCGCCACCTGGGCCGCGAGGTCGCAGCCATCGGTCTGTTTCGGGATGATTCCCGAGAAGAGCACCGGGCGACCCGCTGGCAGTCGGACCGCCATCGAGTACAGCTCCGTTCCACCCATGAATTCGATCCCCAGCGGATTCGGCTTCCACTCCATTGAGTGATCCTCCCTCTCCATGTGCCTCGTAACCGATTCGGAACGGGGCTATCGTAGCTGATTGTCGCCCGATTGTCAAACATTAACCCGGCGCGATCAGAACCTTGACATTTTGGTAAATTGCTGCTACGCTGTTTGGTCTCTTGGGTTGAATGACGATGTGTCGTCCCTCACCGATAAAGGAGGTTATAACTTGAAAACGAAGGATCTCTGGACGGTCGGGTTGGCGGTCCTTCTAGCCGCCTTTATTGGAACGAACTGCCAACGCACGCCCGCTGACCGGCAACAAGCGGCACCAAAGGCTCAACCTCAGGCGCTGAGCGTTTCTCCGGCAGCGCCGCAGCGGTACGTCCATCCGTGGACTCCCGAGGAAAAGCGCGCCATTAATGAAGCCATCAAGGGACTGGAACGGCTCGCCGAGCACAGCGCTCAGGCGAAACACGCGCTCGACTTCCTCCGTCAGAACTCCGTCCCGGCCTGCCTGGACGATTCGACAGTGGCAGTCTATCCGGTTGACAGCACGCAGGTGCTCGGTCCGACCGGCTTCTATCTGGCGCCGTTTATCAGCGGCTTTTCCGTCGGCGCCGGCAGTACAACCATGGCCGCGGGTTACCTGCCTCGGCTTCGGACGCTCCTGATCACCGTTACGGATCTGTCCACGCTGGTGCGCGGTCTGCTCATGGCGCACGAGCTGAAACACGCCGAAGACAACCTTGTCAACAGCTACACCCTCGGCCAGCGCGGTTCGGGCGAAGAAGTGACGGCGGAAATGTCCGCGTATGGAGGCCAGCGTGTCGTGCTCGATCAGTACACGAACGGCGGCTGGTCCAGGATCGTGGCCGAGAGCTGTCTCGAACGCGCCAAGTTCAAAGAGGATCGGCAGATCCCGCCGCATCATTTCACGTTTGACAGCGTTCCCGGCGATTCGGCGCGGATCGTCAACCTTCTGCCGGGTACGACCGTGAAGGACCTCGGCCCGCTGACCGTCATCCTCACCATGGACGCCAACTACGCCCTGGTCGATCAGTTCGCGCAGGAAGAACAGGTCCGGTTCCAGGGTAAACGGACGTTCGTACGCCGGTATCTCGACCTGCTCATCAACGGCTCAACTGCCCACTAACACCAAGCTCCTTCGTCCGCTCGCTTCCTTCACGGATCGGGCGGTTTTCATTTGGCTATCTTAATATCAAAAAAGGCGGAGTTATATTTGCGTCCTAATTTTAAACTAGAAGTGAAAATAATAAATCAAAAAACCCTCTGTTCAAGGGTCCCAATTTCCTGCTGACGAGCGACGCTGGCGATCCGATAAGCCACTAAATGAATTGGGCTGGACGCTCTGGGCGTTATCAAACTCGATTCCGCAAAACTGATACTGCCTGGTTTCTTGTTACGTTATTCTTCGCAGCACCGCATGTTAGAATGCGCGTGCCTGCATGACTTTCTGAAGTGCGTTAGAAACCTACAAATACTTGATTGGTAGTATGATAGCACGTCTATTCTCCCTTGTCAAGGGTAGGAGATGCACCTCTCTCATTATCGCCATCTTTGCAGGGCCTTAGCGCGAATTCGGCCGGCGGCGGCGCTTCGGAAAGGTCATGTGAAACGGCCGGCTATTGCCATACGGCGAGGTGGCCGGTGCTTGGCTTATCTGCGATTTGCGCTGAAAACGAAGCAGTTGCGGCCGGACGGGTGAGGGTGTCCGTTGAAAACGCGGCGGCTGGGGCCGGGCTGGCGGCAGTTCAGGCAGGACTGACACGTGCAGGGTCGTGCGAATGAGGCGCTCGATCGCGCGTAAATCACCGCGCTGGTCGGGCATGGCGAAAGAAACGGCCCGGCCCGGTTGTCCGGCGCGGCCAGTGCGGCCGATCCGGTGCACGTAGTCCTCGGCTTGGGCGGGCAAATCGTAATTCACGACCAGCTCAATGCCCCGCACGTCGATGCCGCGGGCGGCAATATCAGTTGCGATCAGTACTCGGTATTTGCCTGACTTAAAACCATCGAGTGCATCGCGGCGCTGGTTCAAGGTTCGGTTTGAATGGATCTCGGCGGCCGGAATACCCATCGCCTTGACCGCCCGGGTCAGTTTTTTCGCCGTGTGTTTCGTGCGCATGAACACGAGCACGGAACCGCGCGTGTCTTGCAGTAATTTCTCGAGCAATCTGGTCTTTTCCGCTTTGGCCACAATATAGACTTCCTGCTCAACGGTCGCGGCAGCTGTGCCGGACCGGGCCACTTCGATCCGCACCGGCAGGCGCATTTGCCGCCGGGCGATCTGCATGATCGTATCGGGAATCGTAGCTGAGAAAAGCATGGTCTGCCGTTCGGCCGGTGGCGGGACGGCTTGTAAAATCCGATTGATCTGGGGCGCGAAGCCCATATCAAGCATCCGGTCGGCTTCATCGAGAACGAGAATATGGACGTCGTCGAGGTGGACATTCTTTTGCTCAAGGTGATCGATCAGCCGGCCCGGCGTGGCAATGATGACATGCGGCTTTTTCCGAAGACTCTCGAGCTGTTTGCCCATGGAAGCGCCGCCGATCAGAACGGCGGTCCGCAATCCGGCGCCCCGGCCGATGTCGTGGAGCGCTTCATCAACCTGGAGGGCGAGCTCGCGGGTCGGAAGAATGACCAAGCCGCGTCCCTTTACTTGAGCCAGACGCTGGATCATCGGTATGCCAAAAGCGATCGTCTTCCCGGTACCGGTCTGCGCCACGCCAACCACGTCTTTCCCCTCAATGCCCGGGGGGATCGATTGGTGCTGGATCGGTGTCGGCGTCGTAAACCCAAGCCGCTCGAGCGTGTCGAGGAGCTGCGGCGCGATGCCAAGACCGAGAAAATTTTGTTGCTCTGAGGTACCGTTCATAGAACGCCGAGAGTATACCGCGTTTGTGCCGACCCGTCAACTATATTGACGCACCGAGGAACAGAGGCGTGCGGCCAAATAAAAAACAGAGCCTGATTATTCGGCCCTGTTTTTATATTGCCGGAACAGTTGAATGTTTCGTTATTGCACGACGATTGTGCCGGTCATAGTCGGATGGATGCTGCAGCTGTACGCGTACGTGCCGGGCGTCGAAAAGGTAAACGTGTAGGCCTGACCCGGAGCGAGGTCGCCGGAATTAAAGGCGCTCGCCGTGACCGTGTGCGTGACCGAATCGTTATTAATCCAGGTGACCGCCGTGCCAGCCGTAACCGTCAGGGTCGCAGGCGAAAAGGCGAAGTTATTGATCGTCACGCTATTGCCCGTCGCTGCGTTGGAGTTCGAAGTACCAGTATTCGTGGTGTTTGTATTCGTTGTTGATTTGGACGAATTGCCGCACGCAGCGCCGATGGTAACAACAACCGCGGCCAGCAAAATGGCGATGATAAGCGTTTTCTTCATAGCGGGGCATTTACGGATTAGTCTGCTAAGACTAACATAGGACAAAGCAAAAAACAAATGCCCTTCGATCGTAGATGATATTATTTTGAACCGCTGTATTCGTCGATCTTCTTTCCGACTGATTCGATGGATGGATCAATTTTTTCCGATGGCAGCGCGGCGGCCAATTGTTTCATAATAACCCGTGTCCTGACAAGCGACCCTTTTGTCGGAATATTTGCGACTGTCATTTGATCGGCTGGTAATAGGTACGTTCGGATACCATTGGCGGTATCTACATCGATCCAGCCATGCAAGAGATGAGATTTCTTCATTTTCTCTCTTACCTCCTCACCGGTATATGAGGGAAATGTCTTGCCGGTTAGCAACCGCACGAGCAGGCCGGCTAGCATTGAAGCCGGTCCATGAAAACGAAAATAGTCTTCCTGATGCGGTACTGAGGCATAGTAGACTTGCCGTATTGCCGACAGAGGAATAACGATGTCATGATACACGTTGTGAAAGATGAAATCAGTTTTGGTAACGATCGTCTGTTTACGAAATCGAGTCATAATTATCAAGGTCAGAACCGTAAACGTCGCTACGCCGGTAAAAATAAAAAAGTGCTTCGTTGATCCCGTATTGAGATACTTAACAATGCTTGCCAAATACCAAACAATTGCCGCAAAAGCAAGCGTCCCTATTATACCCGAGATGTTTAATTTATTTCGGATTCTATTATTTCTCAACCCGCCAGGGTTTTCCTTCGCCATACCGTTTGTTAATTCTTCACTTCCACTCCACCGAAAAGCGCCGTGCCGGAAATCTTCAGCGTTTTCGTTGCGCCGCTGTCCGGCTGGGTTTTATTCGAGGCGCCGCCAAAAAGCGGCAGGACGTCGGTTTTCACATTGACCGATTTCGGGACAAAGACGTCGATCCCACCGAAGGCGGCAAAGACGCTGATTGTCGCATTGTCTTGAATGTTGGCGTTACGGAGATCAAGTTTCATGCCGCCAAAGGCAACGGACAGGTCTGTGCCGGTAAAATCGCCGGAGACGTTTTTATCAACGCCGCTGAAGGCCGCAAATGCGTTCTTTGTTTCGCTGCCGGCCACGGCATTGTCACGATTCGAACGACCGACAATGACACGGATGCCGATCAAAACGAGCAAACCGGGAAAGAAGTAGTCGCCCCAGTTGCCGGGCAGGATGTCGAGGTTGCTGAACAGGAAAGCCAGGCCGATCAGCATGATCAGGACCGGTCCGAACCAATTGCGCGGATTTGACCGAAACGAGATCAAACCGATGCCGACGATAAACGATGGCCAGACAATTTCCATGATCCGGTCGCTGTTTGCCGCGCCGGTGGCATTGAGGAAAAGGCTCACGCCCAATACCACAATAAGTAAACCAATGAGATAACGCATAAAAATACGCTAAATTATTAGACGCCTATAGTGTAGGTTGTTTTCAGCTAAAAATCAACTTCATAATGTACGGTTGCCATGAAACCTTGGGCATGATATCCTAAAACAAAAGGCGCAGGGAAACCCTGGGTTTTTTCTATTTACCCGGATCACCTGCGCACCTGGCTGGGAGACAGTCGGAGGGAAAGCCCCCACGGAAGAAGGAACGTGAGCCCGCCGAAAACGAGCCCAATGGGCAGGAGCAGCAGCGACAGGACGCCGCCGAGAATGAGGAAAAGTCCACTGATGCAATACACCGCGTATTTGGTAGTTTGCCGCATCGCACCTCCTCCTGAGTCGGTTCGCCATGAATAGCCTAACTCTAGCGAAGAACAATCCAGGCGTCAAATATCATAATCTATGGAAAACCGAACGATCAAAACCATCCAGCCAACTGACGTCAATTATCCACCGCTGCTGAAGGAAATTTACCATCCGCCAGCTACCTTATATTATATAGGAAGCCTCGCAAACGCCGGGCAGTACGTTTTATCGGTGGTCGGCACCCGCAAACCATCGAACTATGGCCTCCGGGTAACTGACGATCTGGTAACAGCGACCGCCCGGCGCGGCGTCATTATTGTCTCCGGCTTGGCATATGGCATTGATGCCCGAGCGCACGCGGCCGCGCTCTCGGTTGGCGGAAAAACCTGGGCGGTCATGGCGAGTGGCCTTGACCGGGTCTACCCGGCTGCGCACCGAGCCTTAGCCGAAAAAATCGTGGCTACCGGCGGGGCCTTGATCTCCGACTACCCACCCGGAACCGAACCGTTGAAACAGCACTTCCCCGCCCGAAACCGTATCATTGCCGGGCTCTCGCTTGGCACGCTGATTGTCGAGGCGCCGGACAAATCGGGTGCCTTGATCACTGCCAACTTTGCCCTTGATTACAACCGCGAGGTTCTGGCCGTGCCCGGTGAGGCCTATACGCCGAGCGCGGTCGGCACCAATCGGCTGATCAAACAGGGGGCAAAAGTGGTGACCGAGGCTGCTGATATCCTCGAGATATTCGGCCTCGCTGAGACGGCAAATCTTCCGAAAAACGGTCGCTACCAGCCTGCCAACGAAGCAGAGCGCAGCATACTCGATCTCTTGCGCGCCGGCCCCCAGACAGTTGACCAAATTTGCGAGAAGTGTAAACTGGGGATTAGTACTATGAATTCCACGCTCTCGTTTCTGGAAATGTCAGGCGCTATTATTCAGCTCGAGCCGCAAACCTACGCGCTCAATCTCTAATAAAACCATGCCGAAACAACTCGTTATCGTCGAGTCACCGACGAAAGCCAAAACCATCTCCCGGTTCCTCGGGAGGAATTTTATTATCAAATCATCAAACGGCCACGTCCGCGATCTGCCGAAAAGCAAAATGGGCGTGGATATTGAGCATGATTTCGCGCCGCAATATATCATCCCGACGCGCAGCCGGAAAAATGTCACCGCCTTGAAAAAAGAGGCTAAAGCGGCTGATTCCATACTCTTCGCGACAGACGAAGACCGCGAAGGCGAGGCTATTTCCTGGCATTTGGCGCAATTACTGGAAGTACCTGATGATAAGGTGAAGCGGATTACCTTTGAAGAAATTACCGAAGGTGCTATCAAAAAGGCGGTGGCGAACCCGCGCCGCATCGATACAAATTTGGTGAACGCCCAGCAAACCCGGCGGATTCTCGACCGGCTGCTCGGGTATGAACTCTCCCCCTTCCTCTGGAAAAAAGTCGCCAAAGGCTTATCCGCCGGTCGCGTTCAGTCGGTCGCACTCCGCCTCATCGTTGAACGGGAACAGGCGATTTTAGCGTTTACGCCAAAGGAGTATTGGAACATTGAAGCCGAGTTTGAGAAACAGGATCACGCTGAACCGAAGATAACCGCCCGGCTCTACGAACATAAAGGCAAGCGCCTTGATAAAATGGCGGTCCACGAACAGAGCGAGGCGGAACAGATTGTGAAGGATTTGAAATTGGCCAGCTATGCCGTTCGCAATTTGGAACAAAAAGAAACCAAACGCTGGCCCTTGCCGCCGTTTACCACCTCGACGCTTCAGCAGGAAGCGAACCGGCGATTTGGCTTTTCGGCCCGGCAAACCATGTACATGGCCCAACAACTCTATGAAGGGATTGTGTTGGGCAAAGAGGGCTCAGTCGGTTTGATTACTTATATGCGGACTGATTCCGTAAATTTGTCGGAAGAATTCTTGATGAAAGCGCGCAGCTATATCGTTGAAGCGTACGGCAATCAGTACGTGACGCCCGAACCGCGCCGGTATACGACAAAACAACGCCTCGCTCAAGAAGCGCACGAGGCTATTCGTCCGACCGAAGCGTCTCGCCCGCCCGAGGCAGTCAAAGAATACCTGGACACGGCTACCTATAAAATTTACTCACTGATCTGGTCGCGCGCCGTTGCCTCGCAAATGCCGGAGGCGCGCCTCGACCAAACCACCATTGATATCAAAAGCTCGTCTGATTACGTCTTTCGGGCCACCGGCAGTGTCGTGCGCTTCGATGGCTACCTTAAAGTCTACGTCACAAACCAAAAGGATGTCGTACTCCCAAGCGTTAAAACAGACGAACCGGTAAACATCCTCAATCTCAAACACGAGCAGAAGTTTACCGAACCGCCCGCCCGGTATTCCGAGGCCGGCCTCGTCAAAGCGCTTGAAGAACACGGGATCGGCCGGCCGTCAACCTATGCCCCGACCATCGCCACCATTATCGAACGGAAATACGTTGAGAAAGACAAGCGCCGGCTGAAACCGACTGAAATCGGCATGCTCGTCACCGACCTACTGGTGAATCATTTTCCCCAGATCGTTGATTACCAATTCACCGCCCAAATGGAAGAAGGCCTTGATGAAATCGCCGCCGGCAAGAAAGAGTGGGTGCCGCTCCTCAAAGACTTTTACTATCCGTTTAAAGAAAACCTGACGAAAAAAGAGCAGGAAATATCAAAGAAAGATCTGACTGAAACAACCACGGACGAGGTCTGTGAAAAATGCAGCAAACCGATGATTATAAAGATCGGCCGCTTCGGAAAATTTCTGGCCTGCACCGGCTTTCCAGACTGTAAAAATACGAAAGCTTTGAACGGCGACGGCACCGGACCGGACAAAAGCGAAATTGTCGACGAAAAATGCCCCGAATGCGGCAAGCCCTTGCAGCGCAAGGTCGGACGGTTCGGCCCGTTCCTCGGCTGCACCGGCTATCCTGAATGCAAATTCATAAAAAACATCGACAAATCGACGGGCGTCACGTGTCCCCAATGCAACGTCGGCCAAATCGTTGAGAAGCGCAGTTTCCGCGGCCGGGTATTTTATGCCTGCAACGAATACCCGAAATGCCGCTTCGCCCTCTGGTCAAAACCGACCGGCGAGAAATGCCCGCAGTGCGGCAGCCTGCTCGTCTACGCGAAGAAACAAATCACCTGCGCCAGCAAGGAATGCAAATATTCTAAACCGATCGATGAGATACCGGCTGGATAATAACTATTCTGACAGAAAATCGTTTATACATAAAACCGTAGGCGAGGATGATCATCCTCGCCTACGTTGCATATTTGTCTAAGAACATCTAACTCGCTATACTGATTTTATGGCAACCGTCACGTTTCAAGATTTGAAGGCAAAAGCCAAAGAGATGCATCTCAAGCTCGACCTGACGCTGCTCCGGCTGGCTTTTGATTACGCCGAGCAGGCGCACCGGAACCAAGCGCGGAAGTCGGGCGAGCCCTACATCGTCCATCCGGCGAAAACCGCCCTGACGCTGATGGAATACAAGCTCGACCAGGCGACAATCCTGGCCGGCCTGCTTCATGATGTACCGGAGGATACCGATGAATCGATTCACGAAATCAAACGGAATTTCGGCGACGAGGTTGCCTTTCTCGTTGAAGGGGTAACCAAACTCGGGATTATCAAATACCGCGGCCTGGAACGCTATATTGAAAATCTCCGCAAGATGTTTATTGCCATGGCGGCTGATATCCGCGTCATGCTCGTCAAGTTCGCCGATCGGCTCCACAACCTGGAAACACTCGACGCCCTGCCGCCCGAGAAACGGCGCCGGATTGCCCTGGAAACGCTCGAAATATACGCGCCGATCGCGAACCGACTCGGCATCGGCGAACTGAAAGGGCAACTCGAGGATCACGCCTTCCGCTATGTCTATCCGAAAGAATACACTCGGGTAAAAGAGCAATTTACCTCCGTCTACCAAAAACGGTACGACTACGCTGAGAAAATCAAAAAGATTGTTCGGAAAGAATTGGTGGCCGAGGGAATCATCCCAATCGACATCCACGGCCGGACAAAACATTTGTATAGTTTATATAAGAAACTGCTCCGACATGATAACGATATTACCCAGATTCACGATTTGATTGCCCTCCGGATCATCGTCCGCGACGTCAAGGATTGTTATGCCGCGCTCGGCGTCATCCATAAGCTCTGGAAACCGCTCAAGGGTCGCATCAAGGACTATATCGCCTCCCCTAAACCGAATGGCTATCAGTCGCTCCACACCACGGTCTTCTGCGAGGGCGGCCAGGTGGTTGAGTTTCAAGTGCGGGACAAACAAATGCATGATTTGGCCGAATATGGTATTGCCGCCCACTGGCACTATACCGAAGAAGGTAAGCGTTCGACCATTCCTCCAAAAAAGCTTGAGTGGATCAATCAGCTGCTCGACTGGCAAAAAAAACTCCACAATCACCGCCAATATCTCGAAACATTGAAAATTGATACCTTTCAAACCCGTATTTTCGTTTTCACACCCAAGGGCGATGTCATCGACTTGCCGGAAGACTCGACGCCGGTTGATTTCGCCTATGCGATCCACAGCGATCTGGGCGACCGCTGCGCCGGCGCAAAGATAAACGATCACATTGCCCGCCTCGATACCCCCCTGCGCAACGGCGACGTGTGTGAAATCATTACCGATAAAAAACGAAAAAAGCCAAACCGCGACTGGCTGGACTTTGTGAAAACAAGTGCGGCCCGGTCCCATATCCGAAACGCCATCAAACGCTAAGATAAACACAAACCGCCCCCGAGGGGGCGGTTGTTTTTCTATTATCGTGCGTACACGTACTAGAGAGTCACATCTAATTCCTTTAGCTTATCAATCACTGTCTGATTGTTCGGGTTGTTCTGGTAAACGCGGAGGAAGAGTGCTTTGGCGGTTTCCTTGTCGCCGTCAGCCAAGACAAGTTCGGCCAACTGATAGGCCGCATTGGCGTGATCGGGAACAAGATTCAGCACCGCTACGAATTCCTGTTTGGCTTTGTCCTTTTGGTCCGTCGCAACGTACATTCGTCCCAGTTCATAGAGCACGTCGGTATTGGTCGGATATTTCGCAGCCAGTGTTTCAACTTGGGTAATCGCATCTTCACGCTGGCCCATCAGTTCGCTCATCAGCGCTTTTTTCAGTAAGGCGATGACATAGTCGTTTTTCAGTGTGCCCGCCTTTTCGTAATAACTGGCAGCACGGGTATAGTATTCCGTCGTCTGGGTTTGCGCTTGCTGTTTTTGTTCGTCGGTCACATCAGTGGCCTGAGCGAGAGCATTCTCGATCGCCTGCCCAGCCGCCACCGCATCGTCGCCCGCGCCCACATAATTCAAGGGGTTATTCGGGTCGAGCTCAATCAGTTTATCATAATGTTCGAGCAGTTGACTGCTGACATTCGGGTCAAAAACACGGAGCGCGGCGCTGAAATTTACGAAGTCCTGATAATTGAGGGCGTCTTTAGAATTAATGTCAAGTCCGCTTTTCGCCGCTGCCGTGGCCAGAGTAATAAGCTGCCGCGCCTTGTCAATATCGGCTTGCGTCGTCGGAGAAATACTGCCGGCCTCCTGAACGTAGGTTTGTCCGAGGGCGTAATAATAGGACGGCTCGCGGCCGTTGAGATCGATTGCTCGGCTGAAATTCTTCTCGGCTTTTCCGTAATCTCGACTGATCAAGGCCCGGCTGCCATCGGCATAGCGGAAATCACCGAGCCAGATTGTTACCGCACCATAGAGAAAGGCTAAGCCCAAAACCACCAACAGAGAGAACGCGATCGAGCTGAAGAAACCTGAAGCGGGCGATGGTTTCGTCTCAAGAACTTGGGTTTCGTCCTTAGTGAATAGACTGACCCCGAGCGCCAAGAAAAGCCAGAGCAGGAAAACAAGAACAAACGAGAAGGGGTAGAAAAAGCTGACCACAAAAAGTCCCAGCCAGGAAAGAATGACCCCCAGGGCAACAAACCAGGTGGTATGATCGCCACGCTCTTTGACGAGCAGCCGGATAGTCCGCCAACCGTGGCGTACGAACAACCAGAGCCAAACAAGCGTGACAATAATTCCGGTCGTAATGAGTATTTGCAGAAATTCGCTGGCACCCTTGAGAAAATTGAGATTCCAAACATTCGTGTTATTGAACGATAATGGCCGATGCGCCGAAAACGCCCAGGAAAACATTTCCGGTCCAGTGCCAAAGAGCGGCGCTTGCCGAAGTGTGGACTGAGCGATCGTCCAGGTCGTGCCTTGGCCGAGGACTACATCATCGGGGATCTGAATGTTCGTGACCGCGCTGACATTCACAAAGGTAAGTATTGCTGCCACGATCAGTAGAATCGTCGGCAAAATCGCCCAACGTGATTCGATATCGCGCGAACGGAGCGTTAAAAAAAGCAGGAAAACGAAGAGTAGGCCGATCAGAACATACCAGACCATGTTGATATCAACCAAGACGAGAACGACGTATTCAAGTAGTCCAGCGATAATCAGGAACAGCCGCCAGCCTGGTTTCTTTGAAACAACCAGCAGGCTCAAACTGGCTGTCAGGATCACCGCCAAATAGATGCCCAGGACGACTGAGGAATTGAAGACGGGATTAAAGGTGATCGCCTTCGTCGCTTCAGAGCCGAAAATATACACCTGCAACATCTGAAGAAAACTGATTAAGGCGACGAAGCCGCCGGCGACCAGCGTTGTCTTGAGGATTTTCAGAATGTCCTTGACAGACCGAAAATTATTGACCACGAGAAAATAGAACAAGATCAAGAACAGCACCACCACAACGCTGTGATGATAATAATTTGCCGTACCGACCACGCTGGTATACCAGTCCTTTGAAAAAAGCGTTACTAAAATATACAGAAGGCCAAAAATCACCACCGGTATATCCAAGGCGGTCCGGCGGAATCGGAAACCTTTTCGAAAAACAATCTTGCCGAGCCAGGCCAGGACACCGATCAGCGTCAGCAGGCTGAACAAGAGCGTTTTATTAAGATCAAAAACGGTCCGCGTCGTCGTCAAAAAGAAGAGCGGCACGAGAAATACCGCCAGATAGACCGTCCCTCGGATAATAAGATCAAAAATGGAATTCGCGTCCTTGTGAAACAGGCCTGAGAGAGAAAACCGGCTGCGCTGTTGGATAATGTCCATACGTGCGTATAAAATTATGAAGTAAGTTTATTGATCAAGGCCCGGAGTTCTTCGTCCGAGTAGAATTCGATGCGAATCGCACCGCGGCCTTTGCGTTTGGTAATTTTTACTTTTGTCCCGAGAACACCGGCGAGTTTTGCCTCGTACTCGGCCACCTGCGGATCGCCGCCCAGAGACCGCCGATGCGTCCGGACGGTCACCTGTCGAACCTGCTGTTCAGTATCACGAACGGTAAGTTTTCCCGCCACAACCCGCTGAAAATATTTAAGCTGTTCAGCCGGCGTCGGTAAACCTAAAAGGGCTTTCGCGTGACCCTCCGAAATCCTGCCATCCATTATAGCCTGTTTGATATCATCAGGCAAATGTAAAAAACGAAGGGTATTCGCCACCTGGCTCCGGCTTTGGCCGATCTTTTTCGCGACTTCGTCCTGCGTCAGACTAAACTCCTCAATTAACTGAGAATATGCCCGCGCTCGGTCGACTGCGTTCAGATCCTCACGCTGGATATTCTCAATCAAGGCGAGCTCAAGCTTCTCCACTTCTTCCGACGGTCGGGCGATGACGGGGACGGTTTTCAGACCCAGATATTTCGCGGCTTGAAACCGCCGCTCGCCGGCAATTAATTGATATCCGTTCCGGACCGGCGTCACGAGAAGCGGTTGAAGGATGCCGTGAACCTTGATCGAGTTCATCAGGTCCTCCAAGTCATGACGGTCTATTTTTGAGCGCGGCTGACGCGGGTTCGCCGTAATTTTGTCTAATGATATTTCTAAAACCTCTTTCTTCGATCCGGTGGCGTCTGAAGTGGCGGACGTGCTGACCGCGGTCGGAATAAGTGAGCCTAACCCGCGACCAAGACCTTGATAGCTACTCATGTTTGGTATTGTTAGTTAATGGAAATTCCGTTTCAATAACCTCGCGACCGAGGCGTTCATAGGCTCGGGCCGCCCGTGAAGTGGCGGCGTAATCGCGGATTGGCTTCCCGTGACTGGGCGCTTCGGCCAGTTTGATGTTCCGCGGGATGACCGTTCTGAAAATTCGGTGGGGAAAATATTTGTAGAGTTCATCCATGACCGCCTGGGTCAGGCGGTACCGCGGATCGTACATCGTCATGACCGCGCCCAAGACAGCCAGCCCCGGTTTGAGATTCTTTTTGACCAGGTCGATGGTTTGGAGCAACTGGCTTAAGCCTTCGAGAGCATAGTATTCGCACTGGACCGGGATAAGCACTTCCTGGGAGGCAACCAGTCCGTTCACCGTCAGGAGGCCGAGCGAGGGCGGACTGTCGATGATGATATAATCATAGTCCGAAGTGATCTCTCGGAGGTTGTCATGGAGCAAAAATTCCCGCCGCGGCAGATTCACGAGCTCAACCGTTGCCCCAGCGAGCGAGATCGTAGCCGGCGCGACGTTTAAACCGTATAAATGGGTGTCATGAATGACCTCGCGCACCGACATCGGCGAGACGAGTACCTCATAAATGCCCTTATCCAGCTCGCGGTGGTTGAGGCCAAGGCCGCTTGTCGCGTTGGCCTGCGGGTCAATATCAATAAGCAACACATATTTTCCAAGCGCCGCGAGTGAGGCGCCGAGATTTATGGCCGTTGTCGTTTTTCCTACGCCCCCCTTCTGATTGACGACTGAAATTATCCGGGACATATTCAAAAAAGATGGTTAGGTAACTGCCATTAGTATACAAGAAAAACAAATATTTTTCAATGCTCAAATATCGATCAATCCCGCCTTGAATGAAATTGACAAAGCAGCGGTATTTCCGTACCATTACTGGCATGTGCCGGAGTGGCGGAACTGGCATACGCGCGCGACTCAAAATCGCGTTCCCGCAAGGGATTGAGGGTTCGACTCCCTCCTCCGGCACCAGCTGGCCTGGACAAAAATACAGAAATATCTGGAATATAAAAAAACCGGACGCGTGTCCGTGTTTTTTTGATTCCTTATGCTTCTGAAGCGGCGCTTTGTTGTCGCCAGAGGGCTGCGTACAGTCCGCCTCCGCGCAGCAACGTCTGATGGTTTCCCTGTTCAATAATTTTTCCTTTTTCCAGGACATAAATCCGGTCCGCCCCTGCAATTGTTGAGAGCCGATGCGCGACGAGCACGGTAATAAGGTTTGGCCGCGTCGCCACCACCTGATCAATCGTTTCGGTGATCGCCTGCTCGGTGATCGAATCGAGGCTGCTGGTCGCTTCATCAAAAATTATCAGGTCGGGATTACGCAGGAGCGACCGGGCAATCGCCAGCCGCTGTTTTTCGCCGCCGGATATTTTAATCCCGCCTTCGCCGATTTTCGTATCCAGCCCCAGTCCCCCGCGCTCAAGCAACGAGCTCGCGGCCGCGGCTGCCAGCACCTGCCGGCATTCGTCGTCTGACGCGTGAGGATTGACGAAAAGCAAGTTTTCACGGATTGTGCCGGCAAAGAGCTGCGTATCTTGTGAGACAAGACCGATCTTTCGACGGTATGCCTCGAGATCAATATTGTTGAGGCGGGTGTTATTCACACGGACACTGCCGATCTGAGCCCCGTACAAACCGACGATGAGCTTCATGATCGTTGTCTTACCTGAACCCGACGGCCCGACAAAGGCGACTTTTTCGCCTGCTTGGACGCGGAAGTTTATATCGGAGATGGCCGGCTGACTGGCGCTCTGATGCTGGTAGCACACGTGCTCGAACTCTATTGTTTGCAGCGGCCCGAGCGTTACTGCCTGAGCCGGTCTCGGCTCGGGTTTCATTATGAGGACGGCCTCGAGAATTTCCACGCTCGCGCGCGCCTCTTGATATTGCGTCGCGACTTGGCCGAAATCGGCCAAGGGCGTAAAAATAAAGAAGGAATAGATAAACAAGCTGAACAGTTGGCCGATCGTGATTTTACCGTCAAACAATAGCCAGAGCATGAGGAGCAACAACGCTGAGCGCAGGGTGTTTACGAGCGTCCCCTGAATGAAACTTAATCGTCGAATCAAACGTATTTTTCGAAGCTCGAGACCGAGTATTTTTTCGTTAACTGCATTGAGCCGTTTAATTTCCTGCTCATCCAAGCCGAGACTCTTCACCAACTCAACATTCCGGATCGTCTCAGTGGTTGAACCGGCCAGGTCGGCTGTTTCGCGCACAACATTCTGCTGGGCCTGTTTCACGCTGCGGCTGATGAGATAGGTAACGCCGGAGATAATCGGGATAACAAGGAAAAAAAGAAGTCCAATCGTCCAGTGGACAATGGTTGCATAGATCAAAACAAAGACAACGCCGACGGCCGCGAAAAAGACTGTGCTGATGAGACTGGTAATCAGCGTCTGAGTATCGGTCCGGGCCTTCTGTAATTTTTGGAGGAGTTCACCGGAGCGCTGGTCTTCAAAAACGGAATACGGCAACGAGAGCGCGTGCTCAACGCTGGTGGCATACAGCCGCGTGCCGAGCCGTTGGGTGATAACGTTGGTGTAATAATCCTGGAAATTCTTCGCCACTCGAGAAACGAACGCCACTCCCATAGAGGCTAGCAGCCAAACGATAATGCCGCGGAAAAATTGACCGGCCGTAAAATGGCCGACCTGCTGGGCAAATCGGTCGATAATAATCCGGAAAATTTGCGGATCCAACAACGAAAAAACTTGGTTAACCGTGGCCAGGGCCAACGCTAAAACAAGTGTTTTCTTATACCGGCTGAGATATTTCCAAATAAACTTCATGTTTTTTCGAGATAATAGTATGAAAGATTATACCATATTCCAGGCGCGCCTTCCAGGCAGCTTGATTCTTTTGCTGAATTAGTATAGTATACAAATGCACTAAACAGAGTGTTTTTTCGTAACGACGCGGGGTGGAGCAGTTGGCAGCTCGCAAGGCTCATAACCTTGAGGTCGCCGGTTCGAGTCCGGCCCCCGCACCCAAGCCTTTTATTTCCATATATATTTTCCATCACCGTGTTGACGAGAAGCGCCGCCGAAACACAACAGGAGTCGCCACTCGCAATCACGCGTGCCAGGGTAGCTCAGTTGGTTAGAGCGTGGGACTCATAAGCCCAAGGTCGAGGGTTCGAACCCCTCCCCTGGTACCAGGTACTATCATTAAATACTATATAATGCTGAAAAAAGTCTTAACGATCGTTCTTGGTGTTATCGGCTTTTCGGCGATCGGCTACGGTTTTTTTAAACCCGATATAAAAGGCAACGATCCAATATATTTTGCCTCGTTTGTCGCAATTGTCTTGGTTACACTCCTGCAAGCGTGGCCGGCAAGGAAGGTGGATAAAAAGAATAACGTCTCCTCGCAACTGCAATAATACGACATTCTTCTTATTATCTGTTCACCCTAATACATGTTTCTTACTACTCACGCCGCCGCGGGCGTTCTGATTAGCCAGCGTTTTGAGTCGCCGGTGGTTGTTTTTTTTGTTTCAATCTTCATCCATTTTATCATGGACTTTATCCCCCACGGCGATGAAATGCTCTACCAGGAGTGGGACGAGAAGAAGCGCCGTCGAGCAATTATACTGGGTCTCATCGACTTTATGCTGGTCGTGATCATGATTGGAGTGCTCTACAAAACCACTGAACTACCGCGCTTTGCCTTGGTTTCGGCCGGTCTCGCTGGTTCGCTGCTGCCCGATCTCGTCTCCCATGTTTTTCCATGGATTCACCAAAAATTCCGTGAGGTCTTCATCTTCCGCTCGCTTGGCTTTTTAAAGAAGAAGATATTCCTACTCCATCCCCTCATGGAACGGCACAATATTCTACATGACAAGTTTCATCAATTTTTCGACCAGTTCTTAGATTACCGGATCTCGCCGATTGCCGGTTTGGCGATCCAAGTGCTCATCGTCGCAGTGTTTTTAATCTCTGAATTTCGCTAATATGTTTCTCACCGTTCATGCTTCGGCCGCTCTGTTAATCGGCCAAACAATGCACCAGCCCGTCTGGTCGTTTTTTTGTGCGCTCGGCTCGCATTATCTGCTTGATATAATCCCGCATGGGGATGAAGGGATCGGTTGGTGGATACACGGCCGGCCGAAACGTATTTGGTGGATTGGCCTGGTCGATCTCAGTGTTGTTTTCCTGCTGGTTATAATGTTTCTTCATTTTCGATCAACCGCAAACGTCTGGCCGTTTGTCTGGGCACTCATCGGTGCGCTCTTGCCAGATTTCCTCTCGGAAACAAATTATCAAATACGCCAGGCCAGGGCGCCCCTTCATCGATTCGCCCATATGATCAACAAAATCCCTTTCTTTGACCGTTTCTTATATATACATAATTACTTTCATCATCGGCTTCATTGGCTGATTAAACGGCATCTTCCCTGGCGTCCGGGCCTATTTTTCCAATTCCTCTTGGCCGGTGCATTTTTTGGATTGGCGTTATTATAAAAAAAGAGGGGCAAGTTCCGAAGAACCCACCCCCGTACTACATACCTGCGAGGACCGGCTCGTTCATCACGTGAACGATGACACTTGCCGTTCCCCGATTGTCGAAATAGCAGCTGGTACCATCCGTGTCGGGCTGATAGCGATTATCACCCTGGCGGACGGTATCATTGATATCGAGCCACAGATACCCCTTGGCGTTGACCTGGACGTAGCCGACCAAGTCATCGCCCGGCGGAAAGGCTGGATACCAGTTGTCGCCGCGATCGCCGATCCGATAGATCACCGATCCGGCCGGCGCCTCGAGGGTGTAGAACCATCTCGGCGCCCGGAAGATCCGAGGATAGGCCAGCTGTCCCTGATGGACGCAGCCTCGGACCGTGGCCGTGTAGATCTTCGTCGTGCCAGGGGTCACCTCCCGCAGCCACTCGTACTGCGTGGTGTCTGCTTCCTCGAAGGCGAGGTACTGGCCAGGGTTGAGCATGATCGGGATCGGGTGCGGTCCAGGGCTTCGCGTGTCAAACGTGACCTGATACCGCGTGTCGTCGATCTTCTGCGTCAGCGGCGGCGCGATGACTGACCCGAGCGCTTGCCCGTAGAACCCAGTGACTGGCTTATGGGTCAGTGACGGGAAGCCGACCTTGACAAGGCCGGCGCCGCTCAAACCCAGCAGGGCCAGTGCGAGCATCATCGCGGGAACCAGTCGCGTCGCCCGGTTCATGCCCATGGCGACCAGCGAAAGGATGAAGCCAAGCAAGACCATCTGGGAAGCGCTCTCGAAGCCGAGCCAACCGCTGACCGTGTGGAACAGGATCTTCAGATACAGCGGCATGCTCGCGGTCAGTGGCGGGATCAAGACGGTACAGGCGAAGAAGATGACGGCCATTTGAATGATAGCCAGTCCCTCCTTTCCGCCCGGCAGGCTCGTCACCTTCCGCTTGATCATATACCGCGTGATCAGCCAGGCCATCATGAGCGTGAGCAGCGGAATCGCGAACTGCATGGACCTGTAGATGTTCCAGGCGGTGTCGGGGTTGAACCAGGGGTAGACTCTCTTGATCGCGGCGACGGCCGACTGGTACTGTTCCGCCTGGCGCTGGAGCGCGGCGCCGACGTTCTCGGTCACCGGGTGGGTCTTGACGTAGACGATCTTGGCCCAGAGGGGCTGGTTGTCCACATCGATGACCGACTGGTACTTCACATACCCGGGGATCGTGCAAACCGCGATGACGATGACGAAGAGCGGAACCACTACCCTGGTCAGCTTCGAGAAGAAGTAGTCGCCGAGCCCGACGTGCACCGGTTCGCCCGCGGTTGCCCTGGCTTTTCGTTTCTTGACCTCGACAATACTGAAGACCACCGTCAGAACATAGACGATGATCAGGAGCCACCAGAACCATGACATATCGTGTACCTCCGTTGAGTACGGAAGGGGCTACCCGGTTACGAGCAGCCCCGACCAGTTCTACTTGCTTGCCGGAGGAGGCGGGCCTGAACCTTTCGATTCATCCTTGCCTCCCTTTTCCTTTTCTTCCTTACCCTTGTCGCCACCGCCGCCCTTGCCCTTTCGTCCGATCAGTTCGGCCGTCAGAGCGCTGTTCACTTCCTGACCGCCACCAATGATGACGACGGCGCCGGGCGGCAGATGTGTCAGTGTGTCCTGTTGAACCAGTGCGGCAGCGAGATCACCTTGACCGAGATAGGCCTTGCCGCGTTTGTCGATGGCTGCTGCCTCGGCATCGGCCTTGATCCGTAGCGCCTTGCCTCTCTTGTCGGCTTCGTATTCGATACGTAACAGTTCCGCGTCCTTCTCATCGGACGGATTGACGTCCGTGATCGCCATGTCGGTGATCACGAACCCAAACCTCCGCAAGGAACGCAGCGCCTGGAGAACGCCCGCTTCGGCCGGCTTGAAGTTGACCCTGTCGCTATCCGGCTCCATCTCGAGTGTTACCGGTTCGCCCTTGGCACAGCGCGACACCGTTGTTGAGAGCTTGTCCTTGTTGCCGTAGGCGGCGGTGAACGACAGTTTCCGGATCAACGACCGCATGAAATCGAGCAGGATCTGGACGACGGCGTGTTCCCAGTCGTCGACCTCATAGATCGCCCGATAGGGGTTGCGGATCCGGCCGAAAACGACAAAGCTGATAGACACAGCCGGCCCGCTCAGGGTTTCCGCTTTCGGAATGGTGATCTGGATGCGGATTTGCCCAAGCGAGAGGTCGGGTCGGAGTTTCCGTTCCTGGCACACGGGATGGCCCCTGGCATCGCTTGTCCAGACCCCAGGCTCCCGAATCGGGCGGATGACGTCAAATCCGGGGATGCCAATCACCTGAACGCCACCAAGCAGTTTCGCCCGCGGCTTTTCAAACGTCGGACAATCTTCGATCGCCCAACGAATGTGATGCGCCGGCAGACGAAGCTCAGGCGAGAACGCAGTTTCATCTTGAAGTTCGTCGAGCGTGATAATATCGTGTTGGTCGAACAGCTCGGTCCAGCCCCCAACCATCTCAAACGCAGCCAATACCTCGAGAACCTTGTGTCGAGGCTGGGTCAGTGCCCAAGTCCAGAAACTCTCGGCCAGTGCGCGTGCGCGCTCCATGTCGATCGGATCGGAGTCGGGCTTGTCTGTCAGCCAGTTGTCGACCAAAGCCTTGTCTTTCATCGCCCGCTTCAGCCGCTCGGACAGCCACGATTTTGAGCGCACCTCGTCAGGCGGTTTGTTACGTTTTGGCTGCGCCAGAACGAGGCTGAGAAGAAACATCAGGCCGTTCAGTTTGGCTGCCGCGTCGGACGTGACGTGGGTGCGGTTGCGGTACGCCCAGAGGATCCAGCGGAAGCGTTTCTCCCGCTCGACCACCCTGAACGTCGCTTCGTAGACAGTGGTGAGCCCGTAGTCCGCCTTCACCATCGAATCGATCGCGCCCACGAGGAGCACGAAATAGATGATGATGGCGACGATCTCCGGAACGACGTGACCCCTGGCAGCGATCAGAATGGCTGTGATCACAACGACCGACATGAACAGAATGACCGACCAGTATGTCTTGCCCGGCCCGCTCACCGTCAGGTTGTTCTTGTAAAACAGCCCCAGTGCCTCCAGCCAGCCGACCGGGCGGCTGAGTTTCTGTCTCTGTTTGCGTCGATACCACCACCACCAGCCTCCGAAGAGGCCAGCGAGGATACCGACCACGAGCAGGGTCACGACCAGCTGCGTCAAACCGTGAGTAACGGTAGCCGCAGCAGACCGCAGGCCAACGAGTCTCAAAACAGCCAGTATCAGCACAATGGCCACGGCTGCAATGAACAGCGGATAGACAACCCGCAACACGCTCTGCCACCGAAACGTACGTCCGAACATTGAGACACCTCCGTTTCATCCGTTTCAGGCTTTCGCCTCTATACCGTTTGGATACCCTGTATTTCCAAGCTTACCCGCTGATTACCGCTAGGTTAAGCGTTACTAAACTGAAGTCCGTAGATAACATGTCAAACAGCGAGTCTGACCCGCGATAGTAGCAAATTGTTTTCGTTTTGTCAAGGTCTTTGGAAAACAAAAAATCGCCAAACTGGGACACGAGGCGATATGTCTTAGACCTTATTGGATTGCGGAGGTCTGACCAGAAAAATAACCAAAAGACCGCAGATTATCGTACCAATCGAAAACCACTGGCTCGGATGCAGGTTGAAATATGTCAGCGGGTCAGACCCAATCAGGTCGGTCGCCCGCCAAAAATCGGCGACGAAGCGGAAAATTCCATAGAGGATAAAAAACAGTCCGCTCAACCAGCCGGGCCGGTCCGCAATAAATGGCGCCTTGCGTAATCGCCAAAAAATCATAAACACAACTAGCCCAAAAATAATTTCGTAAAAAGCCATGTCGTGCCGGATCGTCCCATCGATTAATTTTACTCCCCACGGCACCGTGGTTAGCTTCCCGAGATGGTCGTGGACGAAAAAACAGCCGAGCCGGCCCACAGCCAGGCCGAGCGGCAGCGAAAAGATGATTGTATCGGCATGCTCCCAGAACGGACGCTTCTTTACCCTTAAATAGAGCCAGCCAGCAAAAACGGCACCGGCTAAACCGCCATAGATGCCAAGTCCGCCCTCCCAGAGCTTAACAATATCGAGCGGCTGGTTTTGAAATTGCGACCATTCGTTCAAGACATAAAAAATCCGGGCGCCAACAAAAGCCGACACGATAATCACAATCGCTAAATCAAGTATTGTCGATACGGATTGGTTTTTCCGCTTCGCCTCGGACATACTTACTAGGACGCCGACCAATAAGCCGGCCGCCACCAATAAACCCCAAACATTTATGGATATTGGGCCGAGGCTGAAAGAATCTATTTCAAAATATGGAATCATAGGAACATCGAATAAATAAAAAAACGCGTTGTCAGCGTCTTTTCTTTTCTTCAACTACCCCGAACACATGCTACCCGTGAGCTTTCAGAAAAATATGGAGATGCTCTTTTTCCATAATCGCCCCGCACTTGCAGCGCTTCGGCTCATCCGCGCTCGCCCAGCACCAGGGACAAACGTACCGCTCGCGTGAGAGCAAGCGGGCTTTGGTCGGTTGTCGGCGATAGGAAACTTTTACTTTCATACTGCCATCAATACTACAATCTCCTAGAAATGCTGGAAGTTGATGGACTGTTGAAAAGACGTAAAAACTGTGTATGAAACTGTTGAAAAGATCGTTCTTTTGGCCAATGACAGCTTAATTCAGCGTCGCCGTGTTTGTTTCGGTGAGATCGAGGTTTGCCGGATTTAGCTCTGGAATAAACTGGTCGAGAAGATCATAGAAATCTTGCTTGCTCAACGCACCCTCAATCCGATACCCATTAATAAACATTGTCGGCGTTCCCTGGACATGAGCAGCCAATCCTTCTTGGTAATCTGTTTTTACCTGCTCGGCATATTTTTGGCCCTCAAGACAACCAGTAAACGTGGTGACGTTTAGTCCAGTTCCTTGGGCTAGGGTGATGAGACTCGCTTGATCATTCGCCTCCGGCTGCAACCAGTACCGATCGTGAAAAAGCCAAAACTTCCCTTGCTCGTGGGCGCATTTGCCCGCTTCCGCCAGTCGAACAGAGGTAGCGTCAGTTTGATCGACGAAATCCCGATAGATCAACCGTACACTCGTTCCGTATTCAGAGGCTATCTCGCGAACAATTTGGCCGGTTGCCTGACACTCCGCGCAGGCAAAATCCGAGAACTCTACAATGACAACCAGGGGGTTTATTTCACCGATGGCCGGACGATCAGCTGCCTCAACCTCCCGGTGCCGATCGAGTGACAGTCGGTCCACCGCCGAAACTGTTTGCGATTGACGCGCGTCGGCTGGCGTTTTCGTATTAAATAAATGATTCGACCAGAGGATGACGCCAAGACCGAGCAGGGACAATCCAATGACGAGCAACAACAACCCCCACCGACGGAATTGCCGTGATGAGGGTTTATTGATTTGACGTGTATTCGTTTGCTCGGCCATGCGAAACCTCCCTTTAACCGACTGTCTTCGCTCGGTTCTCGCGTCCGAGATTACTTGCCAATGATCGCTTTTACCTGGGCTTCAAGCGACGCGTATGAAACTGCGCCACCGAGCTCGGTTCCGTTCAAGAAATTCCCCGGCGTACCCTGGACACCGTTGCTCGTTCCGACGGTCGTATCGTTTGTGACGACGCTGGCCGTTGTCTTATTGGTGATACAATCATTAAATTGTGTCGCGTTCAAGCCAAGATCCTTGGCAATCTGTTTGTACAGATCGGTGCCAAGCGTCGCCTGATTTTCATACAACTTGTCGCTATATTGCCAGAAAACGTCGTTGCCTTTTTGTTTGGCGGCACACTCGGCGGCAATGGCGGCCGGCGTCGCCTCAGGGTGAAAGCTCAGTGGAAAATTCTTGAACACCCAGCGGACATCATTCGGATATGCCTTCATCAGCTGTACCATCGTTTCATGAAACTTCTCGCAATACGGGCATTGGAAGTCCGACCATTCGAGAATCGTCACTTTGGCGTCTTTGTTGCCACGAACATGGTCCGTGTCGGCAATGGCATAGTCGGTGGTCAGTGGCGCGCTCGGTGCGGAATTTGTATTGGTGTTGGCATTTGCACCGGCGACTACCTTGTTGGCGTTGTTCGTGTTGCTATTTTTTGCGGCTGTTTCGGGGAAACCGCCTTTAAAATATACGCCCAGCATGATAAAAAATCCGATTGAAAACAAAAGCATCATTCCGCCGACTAAACCAAAGATAAAGCTGGCTTTGGCAGATAAGTTGGCGAAAATGCCTTTTACGCCTGATGGGCCAGACGGATTTTCTGGTCGGTCTTGACCGTGATAACCTTCAGCATATTGCATAGTACGCATTCTCCTTTAAATTAAGAGTTAAGCGGCGTAACTAATTGTTTATAGTACGTGAATTTTATTAACTTGTCAAATAGATTTTTCTCCACAGTCCGCCTGTTTGCCAAACCCTCAGCTCACTTTCAGCTTTCGTATAAAAAAATAACAAAAAATGAGCCCGCATTAACATTTTTTGTTTGAGTTACTTTTTACGATACTTACGTATGACGATAACAATTGCCGCCGCGCCGAGTAACGGCCAGACGATCATGAAAATGGTAAGATACAGCGTGCTCTTTTTTTGCAGGCCATTACCCTCCTGTTCAGGGTGCGCCAGATACTCATAATATCGGTCAAGGACTTCCTGGGGTGAATCGCAACGCACGGCTTGGCACTGAATGATTGTGTTCTCAATCTCGCTTGTGATGGCGGCGCTATACCCGACATATACGTTTTTTCCGGCAAAGACGGTCGGCGTCTGTCGACTCGGCATCTGATAGAGTGTCAGTAGATCTTCAAAAATTGCCCGGTTATCTGAATCTGTGCTCACGTCAAAGGTCGCTAAAATGATACCATATTTATTTTTGAAGCCGGACAGCGTATCGTCCATCGATTGGCAGCTCGGGCAACCGCTTTCATAGAAATAAAATACTTCCACCGTTTCTTTCGCCTGGGCGGGTCGAACTGAGAGTGCCGCCGCCACGACGATGAGACTGATGAGTAGGTATTTCTTCATCTTAAAAACGGACTACTTGTTTAGGTTGCAGTGGATGCGTCTGGTCGTTCCGGCGAGGCGGTTGCGTTGGCTGAGGCCTCGGTCGCTGGTTATTGTTCGGCTTATTCTTGGGACGTTGGTTCGGTGCGGGTGGCGGACCGGGACGTTTCATTTGCTTAAACAATACCGGCTCTTGCTTGAGCGCCGTCTGCAAGCTGATCGCCTGTGGGACCGCCGGCCCGTCTTCGACAATTTGAACGCCCGTTTCTTCGTCAGCATCGTTGCTGGCCAGATTTATTCTCACCCGTTGATGATCACCGTTTGGTCTCGGCTGGACGTCGTTCCGCGGTCGACTGTTGGCTGGGGTCGTCTCGTTCTGGTCTTCATCATCGTCGCCGTTCTCGGTCGGTTCAATGCCGGCCCAACGGGATATTTTTTCCTCAACCACTTGGCGGGCGGTTGAATACCGTTCCCGGGAAACCTTGATAATTTTTTCATGAGTCTCTTCTGCCTCGGCCGTATAGAGCGGTGGCAGCCCTCGGGCGGAAAACGGCTCCGAGGCAACGCCATCAATCATGAGCTTGAGATACATTTCAAACTTGGTCAGATTAACAAGATCGTTTTGCATGAAAACAGGCTCGAACTCCTTTTCGAGAAACTCAGCGTCAGCGGCGCCCACCCGGAAACAGACTAAGGTACCGACGTTCCCGAAAACCGCCGCCTGAACCGTTTCATCAAGCTGCTCAATATATTGATGGGCAATAATCAGATCAAGCCGATATTTTCGGGCTTCGGACAGGATATTCGCAAAGCTTTCCGTGGCAAAATTCTGAAACTCATCGACGTACAGAAAGAAATCGCGGCGCTCTAATTCCGGCATATCGACCCGACTCATCGCGGCGAGCTGGAGTTTTGTGATCATCATCGCGCCAAGCAAGGCCGCATTATCCTCGCCAATCCGTCCTTTTGACAGATTCAGCAAGAGGATTTTCCCGCTGTCCATAATATCGCGCATGTCAATCGAGCTTTTTGTTTGACCGACAATATTTCGGATGATCGAGCTCGATAAAAATTGCCCGACTTTGTTCTGGATCGGAGAAATCGCCTCGGTCCGAAATTGATTGCTATAAGCGGCATATTCATCAAGCCAAAACGCCTTGAGGATCGGATCGGTTAGGCGGGTGACAACTTTTTTTCGGTATTTGTTATCGACGAGCAGACGAGTGATGCCGAGCAGAGTTGAGCCGGGGTACTCAAGCAACGATAAAACCGTGTTACGGAGTACATACTCCAACCGCGGGCCCCAGGAGTCCGCCCAGATTTTTTTGAAAACGCCCACCAATCCCGAGGCCACGAGGTGTCGGTGAACGGGATTCACGGATTCCAGGACGTTAAAGGCGATCGGATAATCAATATCAGCCGGATTGAAATAGATCACGTCGTTCGTTCGATTAGCCGGAATAAAATCAAGGAGTTTTTCGACCAGGTCGCCGTGCGGATCCACGACCGCGAGCCCGTGACCGGCCTGGATGTCGGAAACGATCATGTTCTCGAGCAGCGTCGTTTTTCCCATTCCGGTTTTTCCGATGACATACATGTGCCGGCGCCGATCATCCAGTTTAATGCCAAAACGCCGTTTTTGATTACGGAAGTTTGTTTCTCCAAAAAGGGTAATATAGTTTTTTGGCTCGGGCATTGTCATAGGCTAGGCAAAAGGCAAATTGGGTGGCGGTTGACCAGCCGGCGGTTTCGATGGTTCGGCCGGAGGCGGGGTGGCTGGGACAGCAGTCGGCGGCACAGCAAAAGGCGGCGGTGTTTGCGGCTGGGGCGTAGCCGGCAGAGCTGCTGGTGGCGCCTGTTGAGGTTGCGTCGGCAGGGAGGTTGGCGGTGGCGCGGCCGGGGTGACAGATGGCTGGAAGGGCCGAAACGGTGAGCCAAATTCATGCATCGGTAAGCCGGCCGGCGGTTCGCCGCGTTTGCTTTCGATCTTGCTCACCAGAGGCGCTTTCACGGTTAAAACCGGGAAGTGGAAAATGGTCGCCAGCTCCTCGATATTCATAATAATACCTTTTCCGGCCAGGCGCTGTTTATAGGTTTTCATCAACCGCCGCTGACGACGGGCCAGGCGAGCTTTATTAAAGAAGATGAAATTACTTTTTGTAAAAGTAACCTTGTCAGGCTTGAAGCTGTTCATATTCACGGTCGCGAATTGATTTAAGGCACCAAAAATTGCGTTGATACCAGTTCCTTTGTTCGTCAGCGCCTTTTCAGCCAAATAGCAATAGCGGAATTTCGTTTCATAGGCACGCTTCGCCATTTTCACCTGCATCGCTTCAACAATCCCCTTTTCGCCGGGCGTCAGCTGCATCATCCAGTTTTTCGGCTTAGTCTGTTCCGGCCTGGTTTCGCCCGGGGCAAAGAGCGAGGCAGTCAAGGTTTCATAGGTTCCCTTGGCTACTCCACCGACCGGCCCGAGGAGTGGCTTGGCTTTGCTTTGTTCACCGATCATTTTATTGATAATTGTACGGCCTTGCTCCATCCAGCCAGTCGAATCAATCGGCCGGATAACAAGCTGGATCCAAATCTGCTCGCCCTGCCTGAGCTTGCCTAATATTTCCAGCAAGCCCGCCATCGGATCAGCAAGCTGTTGCGACAAGCTGTGCTCAAAATCGACATAGGTGCGGATTGGAAACGCATTCGGCTTTGAAAACACAATGCTCGATCCGTAGAGATCATATTTATCGTTCGGGAATTTATCCGGTGAGCCTTTCGTATAATCATCGACCTCGGTAATAACGGAGTCGGGATATTGGGCATAGAAAGCGGACTCGACCAGATCACGGAACTGCACCGGCGTCCGGATCATAAATTGAATATATCCGCTGATGCTGGCCAGCTCGAGACTAAGGGTTAACTGGACCTTCCCTTTAAAATATTTCTCGATAATGTTCGGTTTTGAGAGTATGCCCGAAAACTGCGCGTAGATTTGTTCAATCGCTTTCAGATTCGGCTCGATTTCCCGCGGGACGTCAATGGCCAAGAGGACAAACTTCTGCGAGGCGATAAATCTTTGTTTGAGCGTCAGCTGCCAATACGAAATGCCGATGACAAAGATTGAGGCGACTAACATCACCCACCCGCCACTAATAAAAAACTGCCAGAAGTAACCGAAGGGCAGGAGACTCCCAATAACTGAAGGCTCACTGACGTCAATCACGAATGGCATAAAACATACGTATAATTGTGGTTTAGGTGTTTGTTTCTTACGACTGGACTGGTTCGGCTGGCGCTTTCTCAGCGAGACGGAAGTGTCCATCCGATGTTTTCGTAAACCGTTTCTGATCGGTTAGCGCTAAATGAATGGTATTTTTTTTCACCAGCCGCTGCTTCAGGACCGCTTCGACGATTTGTTCGCGGCTCAGCGGCTCTGACGACTTCTTTAATATTTCGACGATAACGTCAGCGACGACGCCCGGCTTGTACCCCCATTCTTTCAGGGCATAAATGCCACGGCCGACGAGGACATAGCGGTCATTCAATATCAATTCGTTGTGGATGGTCGGTGGGTAGGCTTTTCGGTTGTCAAAATGAATTTTATTAATCCGTTCGGCAATCTTCGTAAAATGCATCGGCTTGCCTTCTTTTTTCAGAATCAAGTATATCTTATCGTTCATCCGCCGCGGTACGATCGTGCCCCATTCGCTTAAGCCGTAGTCGCCAAAGGGATTGCGACTAATTTTCTGGCTCATGGTGGCGTACCCGATGAGTGCCTGGTCGTTCGCCTCCGGCTCGCTTGGCCCGGCTGGGTGCTTCTGCCGGTAGGATTGGATCAATTCTTTTTCAGTCATCGGCTCGCCCTTGGCCGTAATGTTGGCGACCAGCCGGTCGATCACCTGACGCACCTGCTCAAGCGAACAGGTCGGAAGATACCAGGAAGCGCAAAAATAATCATTCTCTGGCTGGGCGATGAATTGCTTCGTCAACAGCCGAGAGAGGATGAACATCACCGACTGCCGGGCGATCGGCGTATCAGTCGAAAATTCAAAAAGTTGCTCGAGGAGTCGATCTTTTGAGATAGCCCCGCCGTCCCGTTCGATCACGGTTTTAATCGTTTGATCAATCGGCTCGATCAGTTCCCGAAAGTTCTTTAAACCGCGAATTTTTTTCACGGCTGTGCTTTCGATTTGCCGGATCCGTTCTCGAGTCAAGTTATAGAATTGGCCGATTTCCTCCAACGTCTGCTTTGTTTTGCCATTCAACCCATACCGGCGTCGCAAGACGTCTTCTTCTTTGTTCGTGAGCAATTTCAAGAGCGCAGCCACTGCCTCGGGCGGGTTGAATTCGCGCATTTGTTCAGTCTGCTTGCTGAGAATTACTTTGTCGAGAATTGAATCTTCCATAAAAATGTATTTTTTTCCCAAATATTGAAGCAAAAACGGCAATGAACGATATTACTATACTTTTGGTACTCTGTCAACAATATTTCTCCTCTATCATTAGTATAGCATAACATTGATAAAGTGTCAAGCTTTTGTATTCAAATATAAAATTGCCTTCTTGGCAACTTGAATATCAGACTTTCCTATCTTGCTTGGCGCCGCGTTTTCAATTTTTGCCAAACCACCAGGAGCGGGCTGGCCACAAAGATCGATGAATACGTTCCGGCGATGATTCCGATGATCATGGCAAAGACAAACCACCGAATAGAGTCGCCGCCGAAAAAATAGAGGGCGGTAAGGACGAAGAGTGTGGTTAATGATGTGTTGAGTGAGCGAGCCAGAGTCTGGTTGATCGCTTGATTGATTGTTTCCTCAAAATTATTGGCCGCGCCACGCAACATATTTTCCCTGATTCGATCGAAGACGACGATCGTGTCATGGACGGAAAAGCCAAGGATCGTTAAGAGGGCGGTGATAAAGAGCGCGCCCACCTCAACCTGATAGACGTAGCCGAGAAAAGCGTAGACGCCGAGAATGACAATCATATCGTGCACCAAGGCGATCACGGCTGCCACGCCCATAACCCAGCTCGGGATGATCGTCGTTTTTGATATTTTCCGAAAAGCGATGGTGATATAGATGATGATTCCAAGCATGACAAAAATTACGGCTTGGACGGCGCGGGACTGTAATTCCTTGCCGATCGTCGGTCCAACCGATTCAAAGCTTTCTTCTTGAACATTGCCATAGGCCTGGTTCAGTCCATCAAGGAGGGCGGCCCGTTTCTCATTATCGATTGTTTGGGATCGGATCGTTATTCCTTGATCTCCCGAGGGTTGGATGGACTCGGTTGGCAAACCTAGCTCTTTTAGTTTTGCTTGGAGATCCTGGGGACTCGGTCGATTGGCAGAAAAATTTAGCTGCCAGATCGTACCACCAGTGAAATCAATATTCGGTTTCAGGCCGCCAAGAGAAAGGAAAACGATACCAGGAACAAGAATGATGCCTGAGAGCACGAACCACCAATATTTTCTTTGGATAATTCGATACATTAGTGAAATATACCAAGTAATCGTTTATGCTTAACCAGCCACTCGCCCGCCAACAGCCGTAACAGCGTGCGCGTAACCGTGATGGCCGTGAACATGCTGACGAGAATGCCGATCGCCAGTGTCAGAGCAAAACCTTTAATCAAGCTGGTTCCAAACCAGGTCAGAATCAAACAGGTGATCAAACTGGACGCGTTCGAATCGCGGATCGACAGCCAGGCGCGCCGGAAACCCTCTTCGATCGCGCTCGCCAACGGTTTTCCAAGGCGGATTTCTTCCTTTAAACGCTCGAAGATCAAGACATTCGCGTCAACCGCCATGCCAATAGATAAGATGAATCCGGCCACACCAGCCAGGGTGAGCGTAACAGGCCAAAGTTTAAAAATCGCCAACGAAATAAGCGAATAGATTCCCAGAGCGATAATCGCCAGCAAGCCCGGGAAGCGATAATAGACAATCATGAAAAAGGCGACTAACGCAATCCCGATCAAGCCGGCAAACAAGCTTTTTTGAACGGATAATTTTCCCAGCGAAGCGCCGATATTCTGTTGGTTGACTAGGCTAATCGGCACCGGCAGCGCGCCGGAGTTCAACCGTTGGGCCAGGGTTTTGGCCTCGTCGAGCGTGAAGGTACCGGTAATAACCGCTTCACCAGAATCGATTTCCGTTTCCACCCGCGGCGTGCTGATCGGCGAGCCGTCAAGATAAATGGCCACGATCTTGCCCACATTCCGCTTGGTAATTTCACCAAAGAGTTTCTTCCCTTCGTCGTTAAAAACCAGCGTCACTTGCGGCGCGCTCGTATTCGGATCAAATTGGACATCGGCCCGCTTGAGCTGTTTGCCGGTCAGTCCGGTATTCACAAACTCGGGCGTAGTCGAAGCCTCGGTTGACTCTTTCGTAAACAAAATGTGGCTGGCCTGGTCTTCAACTGTTTTTTGATCGCCCTCACCCGTTGTGCGCTCGTCGGTTTTCTTAATGATATGCCAACCGTAGCTGGTTTCGACCAGCTGCGGATAAGTTTCACCGACCTTCATATTATCAAAAACGACGTTTTCAAATTCGGCCACCATTGTCCCTTTAGCGAAATAACCAAGGTCGCCGCCAGTCTCGCTCGTGGAAGTATCTTGGGAATACTGTTTCGCCAGCGCCGCAAAATCTGCATTTGGCGCCAAGGCCAATTGTAATACTTCCTCGGCTTTTTTCTTTTGTTCGGCATTTAAGGCCTCGATCGCCTTTTTTTGTTCGTCGGTCAGTGGTTCAGGCGCCTTCTCTTCGCGGAACTCGAGCAGCGGGGTTTCGCCGATCCGCTTGATCGCATCATTGATATCAAAAACGCCGGCAATCTCCACAATCACCCGCCACTTGCCACCGACTTGGCTGGTTTGGATAACCGGCTCAGACACCCCAAACGCATTGATCCGGCGCTCAATCACGTCGCGCACTCCATCAACGGCGTTCTTCTGGTCGGCTTTTTGGAGCTGCGAAACATCCGCTTCGTAGACTAGCCGCGACCCGCCCTGGAGATCAAGGCCGAGCTGAACGTTGCCCCGAACCCAATTGCCGATTTTCAGATCCGGACTCTTCGGAAAATCAAAATAGCCGGCGGCTAAAGCCAGCGCGAGAATAATACCGAATGTCATCCAAACCTTCTTCCGTGGAGTCATACTAAAGAATTATAGCATATAGAATATATTTCACAACCGGCCAATAATCTGGAGATTTTTACGTTTTCTTAACGATACCAGTAACCGCATCCACCCCGGCATGCGCCGGGGCAGGCTTCCACCCATTCCAAAGTTTTGTTTCCTTAATAATCATATTTTTCTAACCACTCCTTTTGTGGCGTCAACTTCCACCCAATCGCCGTCTCGGAAAACCTTCGTGGCAATCCGCGTGCCAACGACGCAGAACTTGTGCATTTCCCGCGCCACGATCGCCGCGTGGCAGGTGATCCCGCCCTCATCCGTGACAATAGCCGCCGCCCGCTTCATCACCGGCACATATTCCGGCAGCGTCATGCCGCAGATCAGGACGTCGCCAGCTTTCACCTTTTGACGCGCTTCAGCCACGCCATTACACACCCGCGCCCGCGCCCGGACAATGCCTTTGGTGACGCCGACGCCCTTTACGGCCGTATCAGTACGCTTAAAAGAGCCAAGTGCTTGGTTTCGTCCTGCCAGCGCGCGCGGTCCGCTCATAATTACGAAACTCGACCGATCAGCCAGTACGTAGAGCGTTTTTTTTCGGCGCAACAGCTCAGTCCGGTCAAAATTTCGACCGCGAAAAAAACGAATTATTTCCTGAGAATAAAACCATTCCAAATCATTAACCGTGACTTTCAACCGACGCGCTGCCTCACGCAACCAGAGGTGAAACGCATACATAGTTCGGCACTGCATCTCTTTCCGCCGATCATGATAATACGAATAACGATCAAGCACGCCGAGCCAGTATTTTACGGCAGGCGCGCAATGATATCGACGCAGTATTTCCGTTCGGTTTTTGGCCGCAAGGGACGGCAATCGCGCCATCCGTTTTAGTCTTTGTTGCGTCGGCCGGTTTCGAAGATACTGAAGTATTTTTTTCAGGTAAATATTTTCGTTGACATAGTTCACCTGCTCCCAGCCAAGTCCCGTCCACCAAAAACGCTCATAGAGCCTGGAAACATCAGCGGCCGGCAAGCCCTTTTGTATTGCCCGCTCAATCGCCAGTTCTTCCTCGGCCACATACGTCTGATGGATCGGGATGGATAATTTTTTAAACAGAGCGGTATATTGTTTTTCAGATAGACGAATCGGAACGTTCTGACGGATTCTTTCGTACAAAAAATTCTCGAGCAACGCATCAACCGCGTCAATATCAATATCCAAAAAACCGTGGGCCGGGCCGGTTTCCTGAAATAGCCACTGCTGAAGCTTAATTAGTTCCGGCTGGCTCAACCCTCGCAGATCGAGATGGCGCGTCCGTTCCGCGGCTCGATTCGCCCGATCAATGACGTTTTGGATCGCCCGAAAATGGCGTTCTTGTCCCACCCGGGTGGAACATTTTCGGATGATGCTTTTTCCAACCGCGAATAGCTGTGCCTCGTCCCAGGCCCAGGTTAAATTCAAGCCATGGCTCGTGTGAAGTACTCGATCAATTCGTGTCCCATTGTACTTCGTACCAAACACCTGCACGCCGCGCAAGGCAATTTCCAGTCGGTAGGGCGGTACAACACCGCGGGTGAACGTGAACCACATAATATTCTTTGGCATATCACATAAATACTGCGACCCTTTCGGATCGTTGGTGATTATATACAGACATTATTTTATTGCCTTTTCAACCTTTAGCTCCCGCCGGGACAAGTAAAAGAAGAATCCCACCACGATAAATGTGATTACCGGCGACACCCATGAGTAGATATGGACGCTGAAGCTTTCGAGTACCATGATCAAACCGAGCAGGCCGATCGAATACATGGCGCCGTTTTTCAAATAGGCGTATTTTTTTACCGTATGTATTCCGTGGACGGTCAAATACCGGACAATGAACGCGCCGATGCCGTTTCCCACCAAAATAAGCGGCACGGAGATGGTGAAGGCAAACGCGCCGAGCACGCCGTCAACTGAAAACGAAGCGTCAATAAGTTCAAGATAGAGAACCTTGCTGATGTCGCTCAAGTGCCCGTGCATCATCTGTTTTTCCTTTTCCTCGGCGTTTCGTTTAAATCCGCTGACGATGAAGAAAGCGGTTGACCCGACGACCGTGCCCAGAGCGATCAGGGGATTCAGCCGGATGGTCGACCAGACGATAACCAATAAAATAACAGAGGCAATGGCATAGAACCAGAACCCGAGTTTGTGATGGATGTGCCGCTCGATGAAAAAAGCATATTTTTTTTCCTCTAAAAAAAGCCAGTGTAAAAATAAAAAAATCAAAAAAATGCCGCCGCCGGCCAGTAGGATCGGCGCCTGTTTCTCGATCGCTTCCTTCGCCCCGCTACCCTGGGAAAAGGTCGCAATAAATGTCTGGCCAATGGTTATGCCGGGCGTTGAGAGATACACGATCAGCAACGGCAACAGACCGCGGATGACGAAGACGGCGAAAAATATGCCGTATATCAAAAACCAGCGCCGCCAGCGCTCGGACATCGTTCCGAGCACGTCGGCGTTCACCACGGCGTTATCGACGCTCGTAATTACCTCGAACAGCGTCAGGCCGAGAACGACAACGATAATACTTTCAAAACTCATGCTATATATTTTGCCTGAAAAACGGAGACTTGTAAAGATGTGTTTACAATAAACGTAGGCGAGCCTTAAGGCTCGCCTACAGAAAATATCCTATACGTAATCTTTTTACTGCACCAACATCAGCCGATTCTTCTCTTTCTTCACTGGCACCCACTTGAAGCTGCCAGTCACCGAGTCGATATAGGCAACTTTCAAATATTTACGGCCGAGGAGATTAGCCAGTTTCGTCCCAATCCGGGCTGAATCCGACTCGAGCATTTGGAGGCGCTGTTTTAACAGGTATTGGAGCCAGAGGCTGTAAAATACCGGGTCGGTCGGCTGGGCGTCGAACTGAGTCAATGATTCTGGTCCGTATTTCTCTTTCAAATAATCCCGAAACACACTGTCGGTTTTCATAACCATAGCTAAATCCTGAGTTTTCGCCAAAACGTGCAAGAACGCTATCACTCGGTTTCGGTTATTGCCTCGAATTGCCTCTTCAAATTCCGGCCGGATGTTCAGCTGTTCCCGGCCGACTCGTTTCAGAATATTTTTTTCCTCCTCGTAGATCGCCTTTTGCTCATCCGGGTTTTGGGAGTAGATTTTCAGGAGATTCTCGACACCAAGGTGGCTTGGCTTGGCGTTTGTTTGCTCCGCCGCTGGCCGAGCACCGACGGTAGCCGGAGCGGCGCCGGCCTTGCTTCGGTTGTAATCAGCGTCGTATTTTTCGACTATGTCATACCATTTTTCCATTCGTTTCTGCTCTTCCCGCTCTTTTTCGCTGTATTTTTCTAATACGCCGCCGCGAATCGTGCCCGTTGCAGCCGGATCATCGACCGGCACGGCGGATTCAAAACCGGCCGGCGAATCAGACGGCGTCTTCAGATACTCGAGGAACTCAAAGAAAGACCGCAAGCGCTCGCGCGACTCTTTGCCTAGCGCTTTCGTGTTTTGGCTGTTAACGAGATATTCCGACAGGCGGATTGACGTAATCTGTTGGGTACCTAGCGCAATCACCTCGTCAAGCGCCCAATTTTTTACCGTTCCAGCCTGCTCTTTGCCGTCTTTGGTGACTGATTCATGCGTTAAGACCTCAGTATTGTTCCGGATGGCCTCGAGAATTTCTTTTCTCAGCGCATTTCTGTCCTCGAGACGGACGAACGTAACCAGCTTGTGCTTCAATTTCTCGATTAAATTAAAGTCGGGGATCTGCCACGTTAAGATATAGTGGTCCTGAAACAAGGGGATAATGACCGGTTCGCGGTACCAGGGCAAGGCGATCCAACGCAGCTTCCACTGCAGGGTTTCGTACTCCTTATAGACGGCGGCGTCACTGGTCGGCAGCTCCGGACGCGCGGCCAGGTTGCGGGCGATTACCTCGGCCAATTCAAACGCCTGCTCGCCCATGTCATATTTCGCGCAAACGCTAAAAGAATCCTGAAACCTGGCTAGTGTCTCGGGGCTTTCAAATGCTTTGGCTTGGTTGTTTGGTGTTGCGTCGACCATAAATTTTATAAGACTACTGGTGGCTCATGCGCCGTGGCCGGTGCCTCTTGGTGCGTCTCGCTATAGCCCGTTACTACCCGGTCAACATTATCCAGTTTCATGCCTTCCTTACCTGCGAAATCACGCAACTTACTTAAAAACACATCATAATTTTCCATAACGAAATCCTTGTAGTGCGCTTGGAATTCAGCTGGTGTTTCGGCGTCAATATTCGATTTTTTTATCGCATCCCGATTGGCTTCAAAATATCGCGTCACCACATCGATATTATTCTGTTCTACACCCGCCTGCACGTCAACCATTTCGCGTATCGGTCCGGTAAGTAGCCCTTGGTTATATTCGTTCGTTAAATGACGGGCATTGCTGACATTAAACCGCTCTTTGCCGATCGAGCTGGCAATCGCCGGCCATTTTTCCGCGATCATCTTCGCGCCATACCCGGTCAGCTTGCCGTATCGTTCGCTCTCTGGATTGGTTGGATCTTTCAGGTATTCATCCATGAAACCAAGCCTGTTGAATCGCCGCAGCGCGGTTTCAAAGTCCTGTTTACCCATCTCCGTGTCCACGCGCAGATTTTGAAGTTTGCGCGAACGCTGATGAAGCGTTCCATCGGAAGTCGTACCGATCGCTTGTCCGACGTTCCAATGCCCCGTCTGCTCAGCTACGTTGCTGACATCGTTTTCGAGGGCATAGGCCACCTGCTGATTCATTTTTAGCTTCTTGATAAAGGCTTCGCGGATGAACGCGTGCATACCCTGCAGGCCGGAGGGCAGCTGCTCGCCCGCTTTGATGATCGCCTGTCCGCCATGCTCAAACTCTTCCTTTATCTTATCGGCCGACATGCCCTTTGTAAAATCATCAAACTCCGTTTTGCTCATCAGGCCCTTTTCCCGATGTTCATAATAATCCTCGGTCGGCTTATAGGAATAATTTACGACTTCGTTCTCATGGCCAACGCGCGCCGCTTGCAGCAAGATCGCGCGCGCCGCCGCCATATCGCCCCGGGCAATGGCGCCCTTCATCAGGGAGATCAGCTCTTCCTCGCTGGAGGTATTGTATTTCTTGCTTTCTTCCGCGTCCTGGGCGCGCCGCAGCTGCTGGGCCATAAAATCGCGCGGCTTGTACGCTTCGTATTTCGCGACCACTTCCTTTAACGAGGCGACTGCCCTTGCTTCCTGGTCGCGCAGGGCCGTTAATTGTTTGTATTCTTCGCCGCCTATTTCTTTCGTCGCGCGAGCTCGGGCGACTTCCTCGGACAAGTCTTTATCATTGGCCATTAACTCTCCCGTTCGAGCATCAATCTCGTCCTTATGCGCCTCCTCGTAACTCGTCATTCTGGATTTCGCCACGTTCAGTTTTTCTTCGCCCTCGGTCAGCCTACGCTCTGCCCTGCCTTGCGGTATCCGGCGGCCCCAAGTTTTAAAACCATGATTATAGAACAGGCCTTGCATGTAGGTTTCAACCAACGACGGCGCGCCAGCACCGGAAATCGGCGCGAGAAAACCGCCTTTGCGTAATCGTTCTTCGGCAAATATTTTCCCTTCCCGTTCTTCTTTCGCCCGCTTTAAGACCATACCTTCTTTTATGTTCCGATAGACATTGACCGGATTGAACTCAAGGCCTTTCCCGACGCGGCCAGGCAGAGCGCCAGATTTAATTTTACGTGCTCCCCAGGCATACGCGGTTCCCGGAGCTCGAGCCAGCCACGCACCCGTGGCCGCCGCCATTCCACCGGCGACTTTTGACCCTAGTCCGCTTCCGAGCGTGCGCGTCTGCTGGGCGGCCATGACCGCAGCGTACAGTAGGCCGATAGTCACAAAATAACTCATGAGATTGTCCGAGGTCGACATTTCCGAGATCCCCGCGGCTAAACCGGTTGATTGCTGTCCTGCTTCGACAAACGCTCGCGTGCCCTCCGGTATGCCCTGGGTAATCTCTCGACCGACATTGCCCGGATTTGTCGCCATAACCGCCATTGCGAGCCATAGATAAAAAGCAATAATGGGTCCGACGGTCACGTAATTTCCAAACGTACTCCACCACTGGGTGGCCGCCTTCTTCAACGGACTGATCATTTCCCCAAGATAGGCCAGGGGCGATAGCACCACCAGGATCCAAAGCACGATGATTCGGCCGAGTAAAATAAAGATGATCATCAGCACGGCGCCGATCATAAACAGTAACAGAAAGATACCGAGAGCGACGGCAGCGAATGCCTCACCGACGCTGGCGATCGCGCCCGTATCAGTTTCCTGGGCAAACATGAGCACCTTCTGCAAACCACTGGAAGTTGTTAAATTCGCGGCGGCCGCATCGGCGAAACGCGAGGTAAATGTATTCATGATGACCTGGCACAGATCGATGAAAAAGCCGGCGATGGTCTTCGAAAAGTTCAGCAAGAACGCCATAATGATAAACTTCGGCAGGGTGCGCTTATAATGATAACTTTCGATCCGGAGCACCGTGCCCCAAGAAATGGCCAGCAGGATCAAAACAAGAAAGACGTTGCACATATCGCGTACCACCACCCAGCCCTTCTGTACAGCCGTCGTGTCAACAAAGTTATTAAACTGAACAAACGCCAGCATGATGTTGATCAGGACAACGAGCAGTTTCCCGAGCAGCGAGAGAATCATAAAGAACGGATAGGTCACCCACATCAGGATCCGATCGGTTATGCCCATCGCGGCGTGAATCGGCGTCCAGGTCACGAGAATACCAGCCAATACGAAAATACAGACGATCAGAATCGTGAGGCGCTGGGTTTTTCTTGTGGGTTGAAAGTTGATTTTCATTATTTGCCGATGAATCGACGTCTTCGTTATTGCGTGATTACGACACTGCCGTCAAAAAGGCTATTGCAATACGCACCCGCACCTTGACACTGCCCCTGATTTTGACAGATATTCAGCGGGGTCGTGCCACCGCGACAGGCGCCCACGCAGGTACCACCGCCACAGTTCAGATCGCTCGAGCAATCAGTGCCGTCGTTGTCGCAATACCCGCTGCCCTTGTCCCAGTTATCTTCGACAAAGACACGGACAAAGCAGGTATCGGGACCGCCGCCGGCTGCTCCGCAATCCCCATAGGTATAGTCATGTGTCAAGGTATGATACGGCCCATTCGGGTCTGACCGCGGCGGGATACCGGGATTCTTTGGAAATGATTCCCAGTGGTTATTGCCCCAGTCAACAACAAACTTCTTGATCGGCATTTGCTCGGGGTCGACCATGGAATTGAAGGTGACCGTGGCCGTCCCTGATCCATTCTTGATTTGCACCGGCCCGGTCCGGCCGTTAATCTTAATATTGAACACTGTTGGTTGCGCCCAGCAAAAATCAAACGGAAAACCGGTGATGTCATTCGGTCGATTATCCGACATGCCGTTTGAACCGTTGTGCACTTTGCATTGATCCATTGCCTCAAATGCATCCGAGTAGGCGGCCTTGAATGAATTCAGGCTGAGGTCCGGCTCATACTTGGCCTCGGTCGGGTCTGGCGCTGAATCAGGCAAACCATTGCAGTATTGTAGTTGTTTGCTTTGGCCATGCTGCGCTTGGATATGGCCGAGCGTGCAATTATCACCCGATCGGATACCGCCCTCGCACTCCCAGTCAGCGCATTCGGCAACAACTCCGGGTGCGCACGCGCCCGGCACCTCACAACAATCCGCCGCATCCTGGCCGACCCGGCACGGATTACCCAGTAACTCGCCGCCCGTGCAAATACCATTGTATTGGATACATGACCCGCCGGAAATACCCGTGCAATTTGAGTCAGAGGCGCAGGCTTGGCCGCACCAATAGCCACAACCGGGTGGATTACCGTTTTCATTCCAACCGCAGATCGCCTCGGCGCAAGAACCTTCAGGGCAATCCCCCTGTCCTGAGCACGGTCGTCCAGCGTTAGTGCCACCGACGCAGACTTTATCGACACAGGAACTTCCAACTTCGCATGAACCGCTACCGCACGGTAAGCCGCTCGTGCTGCATCGTTCCTTCTCTTCGCAAACCCCACCGTTACATACGCCGGCGTCACAACGGGCGTTATTTAAGCGGCAGATATCAGCGTTTCCGAGACAGGCGGCACCGCCGGGACATGGATTGGTCGGCTGATTATTTGAGGCACATAGCGTCGTGGCTTGATTGGAGCAGACACCGTCGGCGCAGAAGCCGCTTCGACAATCGCATTGGCCAACTGCATCATAGGTGCACTTTGAATTGGCATTACAGGAATAACCGGCTGGACAGGCATTAGCCGGCTGACAGGTCTGTGTGTGGTCGCCCGAGCAGCGTGGCCGATTCCAACATACTTGGGCTGGGTTCGCGTACAGGCAGAATATTCCGGCATTACAATTAGAATCATCAATGCACTGCGTCCCAGGATAATCGCCCCAGCCGTCGACATTATTATCGCAATATTTCGAACAATTCTGGCCACCGTTGCATTCCTCCCCCGTATCACGGCATATTGAAATGTTGACGCAGCTTCCTTCGTTCGGACAGTCGCAGGCTGCCGGCACATTCGAGACACATTTCTTCAGTGCGCCCTGGGTCAGACATGTGGACCCAGTCGGACAATTGTTGGCAATATTACACTGGTCGCTACCCGCGTCCGTTCCCCCGACGCACCGTTGGGCGACACAGGCATTACCGCCGCCCGGGCAGGCGCCGAGGCCGCACGGGATGGTTGGATCATTACTGCAGCGCTGGCTCAGCTCGCAGACCTCGCCAGCCGCGCAGCCGCACGGCGTCATCGGACTTGGGTTGTCGGGGTCAATGCTAATACAGAGCTGACCCGAACACACGCCATTGCCGATATTACACTCGTCATTGTTTTCACACCCAGTTCCTCTGAAGGGGTATTGCGGGTCATTGGCTTTGAAGCAGCCCATCGTCGTGATGTCGACGCATTTGCCGTCAGACCATACCCAGACGCCATAGACATCAGCAAAGATCCGCTGGATGCGACGCAGCCCTAAGCCCCCGCCCGTGGCCGTGTAATTTGTCGGCGGCTGGTTGGGTGGTGGCGGTTCGCCTGGGGTTAATGGGCCGCTGAATTGTTCCGTCGTTGTATAGCGATTTGGGAAGACGTCATCACAAATGGTTATTTCCGATCGGTCATAACGGAAGCCAGTCCACCAGCCCCAGCTATACAACCGTTTATTGGCTTTATGCTTGCATGAATATGGAACGCCAGCGCGCGGATAGCTAAGATAATCCACCTCATCAAAGCCGTGTTCAACGCCCCGGTACGGCGACCAGCCCCAGTCCTGAGCGAAGGGCGAGAATGAACCGCCGCCTGTTTGCTGCTGCGGATCCCACCATAGGTAGATGATTGGTTGGTATTTTGAGCCCAGGTCTTTCGTCATTTCATACGGATTGCCCCAGACTGACGTGTAGTCTGTGTCCCAGGTCGCCGGATCGCCCGGCACGTTGGTCACGTTATTCCCAGCGTGTCCAACTGAACCAGGATAGGTCAAACTGCCGTATGGATTCGCATCATCGTCAAAGGTAACGCCAAGATCCCAGATCTGGGAATAATTCCCCTTGATCCGTTCGGCCCAAGCTTTGTTCGCGCCGCTCGGATCGACTGTCTGGCCGATCACGTCGCAACGGAACGCGAGCACCTCGCCGATGTTTCCCGGCCAGGCTTCGCCGAGATGATTATGGCTCAGCCAACCGTCAAATGGTTGCCAGACACCCGGTGCGATTGGGTTGAGGCCGTTTTGGTGGTTCGAATCCCACCAGTTATACTGGAGGTTTTCACCGCCGCCGCCGCTGTGCGACCAGTATTCACAGACATCGGAATCCGGTATTTCGTTCGGCACACACACGTATAAACATTTGTCTTGATGGCCGCCGCCGCGGACGGCTTTTTCGCAGAGCTTGCGATGATAGCCAAGCTCTTCACAGGAATAGTGGCTGGCGTAATTGCAATTGCCGTTGGAAAGACCATATGGTCGTCGGAATTCATAGAATGACCCTTGGAGACAGTAGTAGAGCGGCGCGTCGCCAAAATAACCGACCAGCTGATCCGTATCATCGGCCTCGCCGGAAATGATATCAACCGGCCACCACTGCAAACAAACGCTGCGATTTTGCGGGTCGGTTTCGAGACAGTAGCCTTTCCAGCCGCGATAAATCTTCCGGGCCGTACCGGTGGTCTTGGTATAGTCGCATGTTAACGAATTCGATTCCGGATAGAGTCGACAGGATCTGACCACAAACCGCGGATCGTTCGGAAGCTCGGGCGGCATCTGCGTGGATTTCTTTTCCAGCAAGGTCTGGAACATCACGTCATCAACCTGGAATTTTTGCAGCCCGGCGTTCCCGCCCGCGTCCACAATACTGAGATAGGTATTTTTAAATACGCCACTGACGACCATCGCATTACCAAGCGGCAAGGTAAAGATCTGCCAATTCATCGTGGCCGTAACCGTGCCAAAAACCTGACATGGCCCCGCATCATCGTTATAACAAAGCTGAACTTTTATCTTAGAATCTTGATCAGCCCGCAATTTCAGGCTTATAACCAACGGCTGGTTATCAAATATGAGCGAATCGAGATTAATCTTCGCTCCCGAATCGGCTCCGGTCAAACCGCCTACCTCCATCACCCAATTCTGTTTTGTCGGATCAAGCGGGTCTTCGACAGCCTTCAGGGCATTCGGCGGGTTGATGTTCCGCGGCTCCCACGGTGAGGAGTTTTTAAACTGAAAGTCGTAATTCGGTAAATTCATACCGATGCCGATTTCTTGCATCGATCCGGTTGGGTAATACCCATGGATGACTTGGCAGACGTTGCTCTCGCCGACACACTGATCGCAATAGGTCGGATTATTGAGATCGCAAGCCGTGTTATTTGGGCATACGCCGCCGGGGCAATCGTCTGGTTTTTGGCAGAGCAGTCCGTCCTTGTCGCCGCCCTGACAGATGCCATCGCGCCAGCAGACCGTGTTCGGATCTTCGCTGCATCGCCAATTATAGCCGACCCGCGCATAGCCTGAATAATTTACGGAGTTGTCAACTTCCGTTTTGTGATCAAACGTCAAGTCAGTCGGGTGGTTCGGAGGTGTCACTAGTCGATTCATGTACTCGACGGTCGGGGTGGCATTTTCAAATTTCGGCGTTCGAATGCAATGTGAAGTCAAACCGCAATCGGCATCGATGAGACAAGGTCGCGAGGGATCGTTTTCACATTGCCCTTCGCCGACCGGCTTGATACATTGGCCGGACGTGCCTAGCTGACGGCAATTTCCAATATCATAACAGGTCAATTCCTTCGAACCATCGCTTTTCTCCACTTCGTAGCTCGTCTTGCAATACAACCACTGATTACAGACCCGATCACGATCAACTTTATAGACGCTGTTGGAATCGGCCGTGCAACCGCCGCCAGTGCACGTTTCGGGCGTTCCTCGGTTTGTATCCAGTTTCGCGTATGTCAAATCGCTATCATAGGTGAGACCCTGTGAATTAGTGGTGTCGTTGAATAGAATGCAGCCCTCGTCTTTATTAACCACCCCGGCACAACTCGCCGAATCGATAGTGCTATCAATATAGTAGTAGGGCTGGCAGCCAGACAGATAATCAGGCGGGAGAGCGCCGTTCTGGTAGGGCCGGCACTGTTGATCCGTCCGGTAAAACTCGCCTTGGTCGTTATATTCAGCCCGACAATTCGCGTTGCAGCCTTGGAAAACACAGGTGCTTTGAGGACAGTCGGCGTTGATTTTACAATTCTGTCCCCCGCTCGGGCCAGCTAAACAGACGCCATCTGGCGTTACTTTATCCGGTGACGGCGTTTGGGGATCGCGGTACTCACTGCAACCGCTGGCTCCATTTTGACATTTACCAACCCAATACTCGGTACATTTCTGACCTTCCGGACACTGACCGTCGTCTTGGCATATTCTTTCCGCGCAGTAGCCGTCGTTCGAACTGTTCGCGTCGGCGCAGCCATATGCGGCATCGTTTGGATCGGCGTCAGAATCGCAGGCTTGCCCGGCGCGTATTCCGCCATAGCAGACTTCCGTCAAGTCGGAGCATAAACCGTCGTTATTGCCACCCGCCTGATCACAGCCATAGAGTGGATCCTTCGGATCAACTTGCGAATTACATTTTTCTCCGGCCCGATAGCCACCGCGGCACGTTTCTTGCAGCCGTGGTCCGCAGACCTTCGTCGGCATTGGCGATTCTGGATATTGCTCGCAAAGGCCGCCGTCACATGACGCGAGATCGCCCGGCCCGAAACACGCCACGCCCGGATTGTTTCCGCCAATACAGGAGTATTTTTGGACGGGGCAAAATTTATCCGTCCCACTCTTCAGCCAAGCATCATAGACCTCGCCTTGATATTTGAGACTCTTTCGAAAATCGCAGACTTGGGCGTTTGGCTGCTTAAACTGCGTAAAACTTCCGGAATCTGCGCCAATCTGGAATTGATCACAGAATGTTTCTTCTTTCGTACAGAGTGTTTGGTCGTATTCGTCGGGATTATTGATGAGATAGGTTGTCTTAAACTTCGTTACCCGGCCTTCCACGTCAAAGCTCGGCAAACCGAGGCCTTCGCAGCCTTTCGCTTTGGCTTGGCATTTGTACTTCGCCGCGTTGACGATCGGCCGGACATTGTCCGCCTCTACTCTTACGCCTTTGTCTGCCGGCTCATAAGGAAAGGCGGTGGTCGAGTTGTTCGTTTCGATGGCGGCGGTACAACCGACTTTCTCAGGTCGGCAGAGATTCGTGAAACTCTGGATATATTGATCGTTTCCTTCACTGTCCGTATAGAGCGAGCAACCAACCCATTGCGCCGGGCATTCTTGGTAGGTTTTATATCGGAGATAGACGCTATCGCGGGTTTCCCAAACCGTAATATTATCGATGAAAAAGCCGGCGCCCGCTTCAATCGTCAGCACCTCGGCCGGGTCAGGCGCGCCAATAAAATGGGCTGGGCCAAGAACATAATGATTCCAATTCTCGTTGGTTGCGGTCACGCCCGCGACTGGCACAAAGTCGATTGCTGGATTCGGTGCAAATTTCACCGTGATCTGGGCGTCGTCCGCTTCAGCCTTCGCCCAGAATTCAATCATGTAATCCTTGCCGTCTTCAACCAGCTCGCTGACGGCCGTTGACATACTGGGGGTTACTTTGGCTGAGCCGCCGCCGGCCTTCAGCGATTCAGTGCTCCAGGTGACATTACCAGCCCAGCCAGCCGTATCGCCGTCATCAAAATTATCCGTGATAATCTTCCGGATATTGTATCCGGTGCTCCCCCGATACTCACGACAGGCCGCCTGGTTAGCCGGACAGCGTATGCCCTGATCGGGGATCGCATTGTAAATTGTGTTATCGAGGGTGTTCCTGAGCGGGTGGCAGTCTTCCGAGCAGGTGATGGTGTTAAACATCGGGCAATAGTAACTGTTGCCACTCTGATCATAGTATTGGGTGCAGCCGAAATCATTCGGGTCGCAACCACACGCCCCGCCCGGCGTCATTTCCGGCGGCGCATTCGTACCGCCCTTCAGGTCTTCGGCTACCAGTTCAAATCCATTAACATCGTCGCCTTCCCAGCGATAGTACGTCGCGCAGGTCGGATTCGGCTGTTCACAGCGGCGGATGGCGCTGTAATACTCAAGCCCCTCGCCGCCCTGGGCGACGATATCAAGATTGGTGTATTCCTCACAACCGACATAAGCTGCGTCGCAGGTTTTCCCCGTCGTGGCGATAAAAGTCGTCGACAATATTCCCGACCGGTCAACCAAGGCCTGGTCGGTGCCGTTTGATACGGGCATCTGCTGATAATCTTTGCACCCGACAAATTCAGCCGGACAATAGTCGTCCGAGGTTACCACCGCCGGCACCTTGTCGCCTTTTTCATCAGGCGTATACATGTCGCACCCGATTTCATCTACCCGGCAAGCGATCGAATCCTTCGACAAGCTGACGCTCACCTGGTCAAATTGTCCGCCGCTTAATAAAACCCTGATAAACGCCGCGTCCGGTTTATCGGCCTCAACCCCAAAGGTAACAAAATCCCATCGGCCGGTATTTGTTTCACGCTGGGCGCGCGGATCGGCGCCAACGACCGTCAGGTCACAGTCGGCAACCACGGCCCGGTTCTTATCACGACATTCGGTGAGGAGCGGGGTAGCGCCGCCGCCTTTCACCCAAGCCGAGACATCATAGCGCGTACCATAGACGATCGGCACGTCCTGATATCCGCCGGAGCCGGAGTAATAATCCCCATATCCTTGAGCGGCATCGATGGCGGTACCAACCCAGCCGTCGGCCAGATGATCGCCAGCGACATAATTGTCATTCGTGTCGTCTTTATAATAATCATGCCCGCTGTCGATACTAAAGCTGGAATTCGAAATGTAATTTTCCGCCTTATTTTTCAAATACGCTTGGTTAGCCGTGTCGTACATCGCGTGGGCCGTGACGTCGCCCAATTCAAGCTGTACGCCATCGAGCGTGATCTCGCAATTCGGAGTAATCTTAAAAGCTACCTGGTTTGGATTTGCGGTCGGGGCAGGCGGATCGGTTTCTCCAACCTCGCCAAACTGACCGGTCACGACAACTCTCGACCAGCCGTCAGCGCTCACCCGGTGGGAATCCAGCGGATCGACGTAATTCATCCAAGCCCCGCCGGTGTGGTTTCCGCCGATCTCAACGTGGACATTGTCGCATGCGCCTTTTGCAAAGAAAGAAGCGGTAAATTTCTTATGATAGACCGGCGACTCAGTATCGAAATAATACGCCACCTCGCCGCTTGTCCGAACGGCATAGGTACCGTCCGTGGCATCGGTTGTTGCGAAGGCGTCACTGGCGAACTCCCATTTCCACTGCGAGTAATCAGCCGCGAAGACGTCTGGATCATTATCGTCGACTATCCCGGCAAACGTTTCAAAGCTCGAATTGGCCGCGAGATTACTCCCGGCGATAACAGGAATGTATTCCGTGCAACCGCGGTCGCCACTCGAGCACTTCGTGGCATTATTATCCAGACGGATCTGGTCGCCGGCAGCGAGATAATCAGGCTCGGCCGGGTTGACCAAATGCTCCGGGGAGCTGCAGACAAAGCCTTTTTCCTTATTGTCATAATTCTGGCAGTACCACTGACAGCCGGCATTATCCGCCGAACAGGAATCGTGATTGACCGTGCTTTCAATGAAAGATGCTTCCTTTTTCTTTGAATCAACAAAAGTTTGACAGGTATTTTCATAGGCCTGGCAAGCAGTTCCGGAAAACCGCCAGATCGGTTTTTCCTCAGCGCAGTAGCCATAGAACAAGCAGGTGCCATCTTCGGCTTCCTGTATGCAGGTACGTTCATCCGCGCAATAGCTCCCCCGTTCAACCTGCCGTGACGGCGTATCGCGAGAATCAATCACGCCGTCATTGTTCGTGTCGTCTAACTGGACTAGCGCATCGGCCACCAGTTGCTCGCCCGGCCCTTCCTTTTTGCAATATGTTTCAGGCGCCTTCAACACCCAATTTGGGTCAATAAGATGATAAAACGGATTGTCTATTTGAACGCCTTGGGGGTTGGTCCATTTTTCATCATCATAGAGATCAACCAGTTCTTTCAGTCCAAATCCCTGGGCCGGTACAACATAATTTTTGATATAGAGCGCGGCCGCTTCCCAGGTCGAGGGGATGACGCGATATTTGCGCAGGATAACCAAGCTGCGGTAGGGATAGCCGTTGGTATATTCCGGCTCTTGTCCATTTTGATCAAAACCAAACGTGCCGGTACTGTTGAGCGAGCCTTCTTCAAGGGCTTGCTTCACCGTGATCCGGCGGTTAATCGCGTCCGCGAAGTTCTCGTCGATCACGCAATTATTTGTCACGCGGTACTCGCTTGGACAGGCGGCGAGCGTGCTCACGATATCGACCGGCCCGCGCGCTCGGAAGGTTGGTCGGACGAGCTCGGCAAAATACCGTTTGGCCGCGGAAACACCGCTGGTTGTCATTTCAAAGCTATCCCCGCTGCCCGACGGCAGGATTCCTTTTTCAAAAATTGTTTTATAGAGCCGATTGATTAAGGTGTTAGTGAATAGGGAAAACGCATCGGCCAGCGGCTCGCCCGTATAGACTTTGTCGGCGGCCGTACTTTCTTGGATTGATAGGTTGGCGACCGTGTTGATGTATTCTTTTGGCGTTTTTGTTATGCCGGTTACCAAATCCTTCACGCCGAGAAAGGAGCTGGCCGTCTGCTCCAAGCGCATTTTCGCTTCCGCTTTTGCGACCGCCTTTTCGGTTTCATCCATGATCAAGAAATAGGCGCCGATTTGCGATGAGTTGACATCGAAGACATGCTGAAAATCCACCATGTCCTGAAGCGACATCTTGGATATCTTGTTGAAATTCTTGGCCATGTTTGTCACCGGACAGGAAGCTTTTGGTTCGAGCGTTTGCTTGGCATAGACACCGAGCCTTAAACGAATGGCCGGGTCAAATGATATCGTACACAAGCTCTCGCCGAATAGGCTCTGAAATTCTGTATCGAGAAATTCACCAGCCGCGCCGTCAACAACCTGAGTGAGATACTTCCCAGGATTCGAAATAAAGAGTGGTTTTTGCCCTTTGCCGCCCGAGCCGATATAGACGGCGGTATCATAGGCGATCTTATTTAAGAAATATGAAAGGCCTTTTTTCCAAGCCACGGCCGCGGCGCTTTTCAGCACCTTTAATATGGCATCGGTGACATTGCGATGTTCTTGGGCGACGTCTTCAACGGGGATAACGGCTTGAACCTTGGTTGGGACAAAATAAAACACTCCCAAGCTAAGAACGAGTGAGAGCGATAACATAACGCCGACGACAAGAGAGCGTATTTTTTTAGCTCGGCTTTTTATTTGAGGATGGCTCTGTGGCATGGTCGAACTATTGATTTACACCGTTGATCGACTCAAGAAAGATGGCCTTGAGCGTCGTGTCGTCAATCTGTGACAGCGTCTCCGCCGGCACGCCCGAGGCAATCATTAATTCCCTGATTTCGGCCGGCGTGAGCTGGCTCAATTGCGCCAGCGTCTGCTGGTCGGTTTCGTTCAAGTTCGAGGCGTTCGCATTGTTCGTTACCGGCAGATTGGTGTTGCTGTTTGCTGACTCTTGAGAAAGCGCGTCAGCGTAGAGCTGCCGGAGCTCGACATCGGACAATGCATTCAGCGTTTCGGTCGGCACGCCAGCCCCCTTGAGCGCTTCCCGGAGCGCGCCTATGGAAACATTCTCTGGAGCAGGATTGGTATTTGAGTTCCCAGTGGTGTTCGTATTGCCGTTTTGGCTGCTATTCGCGTTGGTTGGTTGGTTTGTGTTTTCGCCCGCGTTGACGTTCGTGTTTTGGTTGATATTGTAAAAATTTGCGAGATTGCTATAGCCATTCGTGTTCGTCACTGCAATCGCGCAGGATTTTCCCTGCGGACAATTCGGATCTGTGCCATTCGCCAACTCCATGTTATCTGGAATCCCGTCGCTGTCAGAATCAGCCAGGTAGGGTGACGTGCGATGAATTTTCAACTCATCAAAATCCGAAAGGGTGTCATTGTCGGTATCCTTGTCACGCAAAGCGAGAATTTCCTTCCGCGCATTTACCGAATCTGAGGATGACTCGTCCAGCCCGGTAAACGGACTCTTGAGGGAGCGCGAAAGCTGAAAAATTCCCAAACCTATTCCGAAACATCCCACCACAAAAATGAGCAACCAGAGAGTTTTTGGCGAGACTTCTTTCATTTTGTTTGTCGACTTTTGTTTGGACTTTAAATATAGAAACCAAACTCAGGAACTGTGCACATTTTACCCCACCATTATATCACAATAGCCCGCGTGTGTCAACTTTATGACTTTTGCCAATATTAGCCATTAAACTGTTTTTGCTGAGTTCGTATAAAGTCTCCCACTGCACCAAAGAAAGTTCCTGAGCTCGCGCGTTTTGAGATATTTCGCATTTGTCAAATAGCTCTGTTACCGCCTCGCGGGTCAAGTGAAAACCCGCGTCCAGGTTGTTGTGCAATTGTTTTCGCCGGGCTGAAAAGCCGACGCGGAGAAATCGAAAAAAATCGCGATCGGAGGGTTGCGGTTCTCGTTTGACGATAATGCGCACAACCGCTGAATCCACCTCGGGCTGGGGCCAAAAGCTCGTTCGCGGTACTGTAAAAAGTTTTTCAACCGCGCCATAGAACTGAACCGAGATCGAGAGGAGACTGTGCCCGCCGGGCTGAGCGATGATCCGATCGGCGACCTCGGCTTGAACCAGTAGTACCAGCCGCGCGGGTTGCGGTTTTTGCGAAAGAAACTCTCGAATAATCAGGCTGGTGAGATAATACGGAATATTCGCGACAACCAGATAGCCACGGTCTGAGAGTACGGGCGGCTGCTGCTTCCGCCAACGAATAACATCGTCTTGTATGAACTGGATATTTTTCAGTGTGCCGACATTTTTGTGAAGGAGCGGGATCATGTTCCGATCGTTTTCGATCGTGATAACGCGACCAGCCGCAGGTGCCAAAAGCCGAGTTAAATTCCCCGGGCCCGACCCGATCTCGAGCACGGTGTCGCTTTTTTTCAGCTCGCCGGCCGCCGCAATCCGTTCCAGAACCTGTTGATCCAATAAAAAACATTGGCCGCTTTTTTTCGACGGGTGAAGACCAAGTTGGTGGAGCTGCTTTTTTATGTCCATCACAAAATATTATACAGCAATGACATGCCGCCGGCTAACAGAAAGGCGAAAATGAATCCGACCGAGACGCCAAATGCCTGCATAACCACAAAGATGCTCGCGATCGCGACGAGCTTCCCGATCACCAACGACATCTCCAGAAAAAGCACCCCTTTCATGATGTCATAGCGCCTCGCCCGATAATAGGTGATCGCGGTCAGCGGCACATAAACCATGTTTTTCGCAATCCGAGACAACGAATCCAGCAAGAATATCTGGATGCCGGTACCAGCGAACACGCGCAGCGTCCACGACAGCGCATAGAGCGCCGAGCCAAGCTTGATCACCGGATGCTTGCGGTGTTTGTCGCACACCCGACCAACATAGACCGTCACCAGGGTCGTAACCAACGTGGCAAGCGCCACGACCGTACCGACGGCCAGCGACGTCTTCATTATTAGGAAGATGAAAACCGGCCATAAAACGAGCACAACCAATTCCTCGCCGAAGCCGAGATAAGCCAGAAACTGGCGGCGGCGATCTTTTTTCAAAAGCCGACGATAGGCCTTGATATATGAAAAGGAATGCGGCGTATATGGCTGCCGCGAAATTATTAGCGGGAAGTTCGATACCGCGATCAGTGCAATGACAACGATAAAAAGCGCCTGGTAACTCGAGAAGGTGATAATCAATCCGCCGACGAGCGGGCCGACAATATAGACAAGGCTGTCAATCACGCGCAGGGTGCTGATTTCTCTCGCCTGCTCACGTTCATCCGAATAGCGGGCAAAATCGGCATGATAGCCTGGCCAATAAAATGTTTTTTGAAAGGCAAGAAAAACCGGAGCGAAGAAAATCAGCCAGCGATGCTGCGGCAAGATAAATAGGCTCAAGTAGTAACAAACCAAAAAGAAGGTGCTAAAGAGAATGCTCCGTTCATAGCCACGCGCGTTGGCGAACTTGGCGCCCAGCGGCATGATTATAAAATACAAACAATAGGTGATGAAAAAGAAAATGAGTATTTGTTGGATGGAAAACTTGAGCGTATACAGATAGATCGGCTCAAAGATCATGACGGCGGCCGTGGCCAAGTCCATGATGGCGACCGTCAAATATAATTCTTTCACCGGCCGGGTGAGCCGATGGGCGAAAAAGTGGGGCAGGTTGTAGCTGAAACGATTAAACATGGTGTTGTTTCTTTGTGACGCGCGCGCCGGTCCGCAAGATGCGTTTTCCGCGACTGGTGAATTGGATGATGTGTGACGGTCGGCTATTCGGCAAACGACCCGCGTCGATCACAAGGTCGGGCTGGCCCGATCGGCGACGAAATTGTTTCAGTATCGTTCGAATCGAGTTGCTCGCGGGTTGTCCGCTGATATTCGCGCTGGTAGCCGTGATCGGCTGACCATAAGATGTTAGGAGCGCGATAACGAAGCGCTGCCGCGGCCAACGGACCGCGATCGTCTTCCGCTGTCCCGTGAGCCAAAGTGGAACGCGCTTCTGTTTCGGCAGTACCACCGTCACCGGGCCAGGCCAAACCGGTTTCAGGTTTTTTGCATCACGCACGGTTGTAGCGGCAACGTGTTTAAGTTGCGCCTGATTCGCGATCAAAACCGAAATCCCCTTCCGCGCTGACCGCCCTTTGATGGCCAGTATTTTTTTATACGCGCCCTGACTGAACGGATCGGCGCCAAGACCATAGAGCGTATCCGTTGGATAGACGATCGTGCCGCCGCGTCGCAGAATCCGGCAGGCGCGCCGGATAATTGACGCTTGGCGTGAGGCTGTCAGCCGGACAATTTCCATGTCGGCAAATTAAATTACGTTGATAAAGAGGGAAAATATCGCCGCGATCCAAAACAGCGTATTCAAGCCGATGGCGCCGACCAGGAAAAATAACAAGATAAAAACAATAATCCGACCGATATTGAGTGACATTTCGCGGAAGACGCTCATTTCATCGACGTAATGGCCGGCATCGGCCATTTGTTCATAGGTCAAGGCGTCGAATGGCGTCCGCATAACCGTACTGGCGAGGTTGTGATAGGTTGAGGCGATAAAAATCTGATAGCCGGTCGTGACAAACGTCTTCGCACCCCAGCCGATCGCGTAAATCACCGTGCCCCAGCGAAGCAGTTTGTGTTTGGAAAAGGCGTCGGTAAACCGCCCCATGATGAGCTGCACGACGATCGTCACAAAAACCGCCAACGTAGAGACGGCGCCGATTTCGAAATAGTTGTGATTCAATATTTGGTAGATAAAGAGCGGCCAGATGGACAGACCGATTCCATTTTCAGCCCCCTCGGCGGCATAGGCAAACAACAAACGCCGGTGCTTCGTAAAAAGGAGGCGGTAGGTTTCAAAATAGCCGTAGGAAAACTTTTCTCTCACCGGACGAGTGAAGATCAGGGGGAAGATCGACAGAAAGACTAATATAACCACAATAATTAAGAGATTTTGGTACCCATATTTGGCAATGATGAAGCCGGCCGCGATCGGAATGGTGATGCCGACCAGATCGGCGATGGCATTGAAATAGCTGAGTTGCCGGCCGCGATTTCGGCGGCTCGTGAACTCAGCCAGCTCGGTGTGATACGGCACCCAGTATAAACACCGCCAGATAGTTGTCATCCCGATTGCAATCAAGATAAAGGTCCAAACGCCGTTTTGAACAAAATAATACGCGACGTAGGAAAGCGCTAAAAACGGTATGCCGATCATCATTGACCGCTTCAAGCCCAGCCGGCTCATCGCCCGGGCGCCCGGCTGGATGAACAGGAGGTAGGCCAACCATTCGAGGATGTAAAACACGATCACCGCCTTGAGCGAGAAATTCAGCTTCTCGTACAAAAAGATGGGCAAAAATATGCCCAGCAGGCTCGTGGCCGCATTCTGAATCAAGCGCTGCGAATAGAGCGCGATGATGTCGGGCGTGAACTTTCCCTTTGGTTTTTCGAGTGAAAAGGTCTCTTTAGACATTCGGGACGACCAGATTTATTATTTTTCCTTTGACGTAGATTATTTTTTTCGGCTGCTGGCCGCTCAGGGATTTCCGGATTTTCTCGCGCGACAACGTCTGTTTGGTAACCTCGTCTTCAGTCGCCTCGGCCGAGACAGTGATCCGGTCGCGCATTTTACCGTTGACCTGGATGATAATTTCAATTTCGGCATCATGCAAGAATCGTTCATCCGTCGTTGGCCAGCCGGCGGCTGAGGCCAGTCCCTTGCCCCCGTGTTGAGCCCATAGTTCCTCGGCGAGATGAGGCGCAAACGGCGATAGAATCCGAACGAAGGCAGCAAAATCAGAGCTGCTAATTTCGCCCGCTTGACCCAGGTGATTAATAAAAATCATCAGCGCGCTGACCGCCGTATTGAACTTGAACGCCTCGAGATCGTGGCTGACCTTTTGAATTGTCCGATGAAGGAGTTTTTCCGTGGTCGCGTTGGTCTGTTGACCGATTTTTTTCTGGCTGTCCCAAACCTTGTCCAGAAAACGCCGGACGCCGATCAACCCTTGGGTCGACCAAGGAATCGTGTCCTCGAACGGCCCCATAAACATCTCGTAAATCCGTAGGCTGTCAGCGCCGTATTGTTTCACCAGATCATCGGGATTGATAACGTTACCGAAGCTTTTCGACATTTTGCGTCCGTCCTCAGCCAGAACAATGCCGTGCGAATGCCGCCGCCGATACGGTTCGGGATGAGGCACCAGGCCCTGATCGTATAAAAACTTGTGCCAGAAACGGGAATACAAAAGATGCAGGGTCGTGTGTTCCATGCCGCCGTTATAAATATCAACCGGCAACCAATAATCGAGCTTTTTCCGATCGGCGAAAACGGCCGGATTGTGCGGGTCGCAAAAACGCAGGTAGTACCACGACGAACCCGCCCAATTCGGCATCGTGTCGGTTTCGCGTTTCGCCGGCTTCTGGCAAATCGGGCATTTTGTGTTTACCCATTTTTTTATGCCGGCCAGGGGCGACTCGCCTGTATCCGTCGGTTGGTATTTTTTGACGTACGGCAATTCCACCGGCAGTTGGTCCTCCGGCACGGGCACCGGACCATGTTCGGGACAATGAATGATCGGAATCGGCTCGCCCCAGTAGTGCTGGCGGGAAAACACCCAGTCGCGAAGTTTGTATTGGACGGCTGGCGCGCCAAACGCCTTGGCCATTTTTCCGATCGCCTCGTTGGATGACAACCCGTTATACGGGCCGGAATTGCAGACAACGCCTTCACCGGTGTAACAATTAGAATCCGACACGTAGGCCTCCCAGATGTATTTGAAGGAGGCTAAATTCAACCATTCGCCCATTTTTGCTTTTTCTATCCAAACCGCCGTATGATGTTTCGTGTGTTCATCCGAAACTGGCTCCCTCGTTTCATCGACCAGTTCAAAAAGCATGCCCTGCCCGTACGCATACCGGTTTTCGTCTTTGTGCGTGGCGAAAAAATGATTGTGCTGCTCGCCGCCAAGGTTTTTTACGAACTTCAAATTCAGATAACCGGTTTCTTCGCGGATTTCCCGACGGGCCGCATCCTCATAGCTTTCCCCCTCATCAACGCCGCCGATAATACCGGAACGCCAGTCGTATTTTTCCCAGTCCAGGCATAAAAAGGCGTTTTTCTTTTTGCTGTAAACCAGGGCGTAGGCTGTTTTGCGTTTTACTGTTTTCTTATCCGGTCGGAGCGCGTCTTTGTCTTCCGCATTTTTTGTAAAATATGGCGCAATCACCTGACGGATCGGTAAATCATATTTTTTCGCGAACTCATAATCCCGCTCGTCATGAGCCGGCACGGCCATGATCGCGCCCGTACCGTAACTCAACAGCACATAGTCGGCCACCCAAATTGGAATTTCCTCATTGTTCGCCGGATTAATCGCTTTCACTCCTTTCAACTCAACGCCGGTTTTTTCTTTGGCTAAATCCGTCCGGTCCAAATCCGACTTCTTCGCCGCTTTCTCGATATATTTTTTAACCTCTCCAAAATTTTGAATTTTGAATTTTGAATTTTGAATTATCTCATGCTCCGGCGCCACGACCAAATACGTGGCTCCGAAAATCGTATCCGGCCGCGTCGTGAAGACTGGTATCGCCGGACTCAATAGCCGGCAGAGCGCGTCCGAATACGGCTTCAATTCAATATATTCTTCGGCCGCGGTTTGATCATACGGATAGCGTCCGGTCGCTTTTACGTGATACAACGACCGGAGCGGAAAATGCCAGTCGACTTTCTCGTGCGGTTTCGTCAAGAGAATAATATCGCGGCGTCCCTGGCTCTGAGTTTCGCGACCATCAGGGGTAAGCAACACCAGTGCGTCGATCCAGTATCCGGCCACGCCGGCTGGCTGCTTCTCTGCGATCGCTTTGTAAAAATTTAATATCGCCTGTCCGATTTTTTCCGGTGATAAGTTCTTTTCAGTGCGGCCGCGGAAGGCATTTCGCTTCACCTGCGCCGGGTCGATCATTTCGCCATCAATGAAAAGACCGGTGTCAGTGCCGAGAATCGGCAGATCGGTTTTACCGAAATACGCCTTAGCTTTCCGTCGGGCGTTTTCGACGAGGTTGCTCTCTTCCGTTACGTCGACGGTTGATAATCCGATTTCCGCCGGCGTAACGACTGACACATTCGGTAAATATTTTGCGAGCAGTTTTTTGACTCGGTCAACCTTGCTCGGGTTATTCGTGGCTAGCAATACTTTTTTTACCTCAGAGTTTTGAACTCGAAATTGTATTTCCGCCCCTTCGCTCCGGCCGATCCAATTGACTTGCTGGGTTTTTATCTTCTTCAAATAGTCGACTGTATCCAAATCTTTCAACAACCGATCAGCATAGGCGGTTATTTTTAACATCCATTGTTTCTGAAGCCGCCGCGTTACCGGCGTGCCGCAGCGCTCGCACTTGCCGCCGATCACCTCTTCATTGGCTAAGCCGATTTTATCTTTCGGACACCAGTTGATCGGGATCGTCGCTTGATAGGCCAAGCCCTTTTTATACAATTGGAGAAAAATCCACTGGGTCCATTTGTAATAGTTTGGGTCGGTCGTATCGATTTCGCGCGACCAGTCAAACGAGAGGCCGAGCGACTTCATTTGTTTCCGAAAGGTGGCGATGTTTGTATCGGTCGCTTGGCGGGGATGGACGCCCGTTTTGATGGCATAGTTTTCCGTCGGCAAGCCGAACGCGTCCCAACCAATGGGATAGAGCACGGCAAAACCTTTCAGGCGGCTATACCGCGCCAGGGCGTCGATGGCACTATAACTGCGAACGTGGCCGACGTGAAGCCCGTCGCCCGAAGGATAGGGGAACTCAACCAAGAGATAGCGTTTTGTCCGCTCGGTATTTTCCGGCGCCTCAAATGCCGCCTGTTCCAACCAGGTTTTTTGCCACTTCCGTTCAATTTTTTCCGGCTGATACCGTGTTCGTCGCGAAGGCAGAGGCATGATCACAATACAATTAATTAATCGACGGCTCGTCTTCAAAAGCATATCATTTTTTTGGGGTTTTGCCACGTGAAAATCCATCATACGACTATACCTTGACAGTACCGGCATCGCATGATAACCTACTAAATATCAAAACGAAGTGATGCAATAACGTAGCTAATATTAGCCAATTAATTGGCTATTATTTCACGATTAAGGCCAAAGGCCATTAGCATTTACCTCAAAAAATACAGTCTTACCGCCCTCCGCCAGATCATGCGCGGACTTTCTTATTTATTCAAAGGTTTGGCTCGGATGCTCAACCTGGTAATGATTCGACCGATTCGAGTTATTGGCCGCGTCCTCCTCCGCTCCGTCCTTCCGCGCATTTACCTGACTGTTTATTTTCCGATTAAGCGGCGATTGATTGAGCGGTTTGCCTTTGCTAAAAGCAAAATTTGGTATCCATTTGCATCGAAATATATCCTGCATTTCTTTCTCCTCGTCATGGCCGGCGGCGTTTTAGCGCATAGCATAAAAACTCGCGCGGTTTCAGCCGAAGAATTTGGCTCGGATAGTTTGATCAGCCAGTTTATCGGCTTGGATAATCAGATCATCGAAGAAACTGCCAACGCGACGCCGACGACATCAATGAGCTATCTGAATCAAAAAGGGCTTGTCGGCGGCTCGAACCTTGAAACGCAGGGACCGGCTCCGGATGAGAGCGAGAACCTCAATCTCTCCCTGGCTCAAGGCGGCAGCTCGATTGTCAAACCGAATATACCAACCACGGAAATCACCGACCAGCCGCGCGAGCTAGTGGACTATTACGTCGTCCAGGGCGGTGACACGGTCAGTACGATTGCCGATCAATTTAACGTCTCCACGAACACTATTCTCTGGGAAAACCGGCTGGGCGCCAAGGATTATATTAAACCTGGCGATAAGCTGACTATTCTTCCGACCAGCGGCGTTTCGCATCAGATCAAAAAGGGCGACACCATTGCCAGTATCGCGAAAAAATATGGCGTTGAAACCCAGGCGATCATTGATTACAACCAACTCGCCTCCGCCGATGCCATCCAAGTCGATCAAATATTGATCGTGCCGGGCGGCATCGCGCCGGAAACCATCGCGCCGGCGGCGCCGGCTACTGGCCTCGGTCGCTATGTTAGTGGTGGAACGCCTCCGCCCCCGGCCCGGGTCCCAGCCTCGCAAAAAATGCTCTGGCCGACCGGCAGCCACCGCATTAACCAGTACTTTGGTTTTCGTCATACTGGTCTCGATATTGATGGGAATATCGGCTCGCCTATTTATGCCGCCGAGGGTGGTCGCGTCGAAGTTGTCGGCTGGGGAAAAGGGTACGGTCTGCATGTCATTATTAACCATGGCGGTGGCAAAAAGACGCTCTACGGGCATTTCAGCAAGGCATACGTAAATTCCGGCCAGCAGGTAAACAAAGGCGACTCAATCGGTCTCATGGGTTGCACCGGCTGGTGCACTGGCCCGCATCTCCACTTTGAGGTCATCGTCAACGGGAAAAAGATCAATCCGCTGTCATATCTCTAAATCAACATATTCCGAGATTCTATAAGGCGGTCGAATGACCGCCTTTTTTGTTGATAACTGCATTGACAGCCTTATAATATGATGAAATAATATATCCGGATGGGAGTTCTGCCTGCAGACTTCCGGACAGGGCAACTGACGCCTTCGCATGGACCGACCTCCTCTGGTGTATCCGACTGACCGGCATGGTCGCCTTCCTGAAAGGAGGAAGCGAATGCACAAAGTCGCTGTGCGGTAGGTAGAGGGGCCAACCCATTGCTGCGCCATGGCTCCGTGGTAATGTGGTGAGCCCGCTCGGACCTGATCGTTCAACCTGAGCCTGGATCGTGTCTCTGTACCACAACCACCCCGAACGGGAGGAAAGGTACGATGCCCAAGAACCACAGGTCGGCGCCCGGATGTGGGCCGCCGATGTTCGCGCAGGTTCTGTCGAAGATGAAGGCCACGACCAAGGTCGCCAAGAAGAACGCCGGCACGATCGCCGCCGAGATGGAGGAGACCGGGAGCTAGCGCGTCACCTGCGCCGACCCGGTACGTTCGAACACCCCGCCATGGGCGGGAACCAGGGCGCGCGTGATCTACCCAGATCCGCCGCCCGTTTTATTTTTTTAGGTCAAGTGAAGAATTTTAGAAATCATCCCCGACGTGACCGGGGATCAGAAAGAAGAACATCAGTTGTCACGTTGCGGGACTACAATAATTATTACTTCTGAATTTTGAATTCAGCAGTTTATTAATATACCAAAATTATTGCTTTCCCTAGCCTATATTGCCCACATTGACAGGAATCCGCGGCCGTGATAGACTGACCGCGCTTATCGTTTTGGGACAATCTAATGGTAACATTAGAGGATAAAGGTCTCCCGAAATTAGAGAGCGCTCTAATTAAGTGAACAGTACAAATGGCAAAAAAACTGTACGTCGGAGGTTTATCCTACGATGTTACCGACGCCCAGCTGAACGAGTTCTTCGCTCAAGCCGGGACCGTTGAGTCCGCTTCTGTGATCATCGACCGAATGACCGGCCGCTCGCGCGGTTTCGGCTTCGTCGAGATGGCCTCGGATGAGGACGCGAAAAAAGCGGTCGAAACCCTGAACGGTCAGGAATTCGCCGGACGGACCATTACCGTCAATGAAGCCCGACCCATGGCTGATCGCCCCCGCGGCGGTGGCGGTGGCGGCGGTTTCGGTGGCGGACGCGGTGGACGCGGTGGCTTCCAGCAACGACGCGACTACTAAGCTTCGATACGAAGTTTCGAAAAAAAGACCTTCTCTACGGAAGGTCTTTTTGGTCGATGACAAAGAAAATCATCGGCGGGACGCCTCGGATTGGTAGTTTAATAAACATATATTTCGATAATCAATGTCATTCCATCACCCGGTACTGTAATGCCTCCGCCACCTGATGTATTTGAATCGTATTACTGCCCTCAAGATCGGCAATCGTCCGGCTGACTTTCAGCAGGCGCGAGTATGACCGCGCCGAGAGCTGCAACCGAGTCATGGCCGAGCGGAGGAGGTCACCGGTTTTACTATCCAATACACAATGCCGCGCGATCTCCCGACTGTCCATTTCCGAGTTCGCATATTTCGACTGGCCAGGAAAACGTTGACGCTGGATCAGCCGTGCCGCAATAACGCGTTGACGGATCGTTTCGGAATTCTCCGCCGGCTGCCGCGATGTCAATTCATCATACTTTACCCGTGGTACAGGAAGGTGGAGATCGATCCGGTCGAGTAAAGGACCAGATATTTTTTTTCGATAGTATGAAACTTGTTGCGTTGAACAGGTGCAAGCCTTTTCTTTATCACCAAAAAAACCGCACGGGCAGGGATTTTGGGCGGCCACGAGGATAAATCGCGCCGGAAAACGCAGGCTGCCGTGCACCCGACTGACATGGATGACGCCGTCCTCAAGCGGTTGGCGCAGACTCTCGAGAACCACCCGGGGGAATTCCGGCAGTTCGTCGAGAAACAACACGCCTCGATGGGCCAATGAGATTTCGCCGGGCCGGGGAATCCGTCCGCCGCCGATCAGCGAGGCGGCTGAGGCGGTATGGTGCGGCGAACGGAATGGCCGTTGCCAGATCATCGGCCGTTCCGGTGCGATCAAACCGGCGATGCTGTAAATCTGGGTGACCTCGACCGATTCTTCCAGCTCAAGCTCAGGCAAGATCGAAATGAGGGCTTTGGCCAAAAGGGTCTTCCCTGAACCGGGCGGTCCGGAAAAAAGGAAGTTGTGGACGCAGTACTACCTGTACTCTGCTTATCCTCTGTGTTAACGGGGATTGCTCCCAATATATCAATCTGATTATGTCCAAACTCTATCTTTCTTACTAGGCTCTGAAGAATAAACTGCTTTTCATCAAATGTAGTATTATTCAGTCTTTTTGAGACATGTTTACAGTAATATTTAATTCCCCTGGAGATAATACTATAAGTAGGATTGTTCTGTTGTGTTTGGCATGTGTTTTTTTGTTCATTAAGTCGTTTAATGTTTTCTTTAATATTCACCATTTTATCCTTCAATTGATTTAGCTCAACTGCCCCCTCACTGTATGCGTCCAACAAACGCTTCTCCTTTTGTTGCTCATTATTAATATCTTTATCTAAGCGTGTTATTTCATTACTGGTTTCCTGAATAGATAGAATATTAGTATTTTTTATTCTCTTTACCTGACTCATTATTATATTTGGGTTTATTAATGCCTCACAGACAGTTCCCCAAACTAATGGCTCAAGTATATGCGTACTGACCATGCTAGCACTACATGTTCTGGGTAACGGAAAATTACGGTGGCGATTACCACATCTGTAAAACGTCTTGTCGTGAACCGGAGTACCATAATATGGCGATCCACAATCCTTACAAACAACTAAGCCCCTAAGTAAATAGTGGTTCTTTATATTCCTTGGAGACAACTTAACGTTTTCTTTTAATTGTTTTTGAGCTCGGTCAAAAACGTCCTGTCCAATTATTGACGGCACACTAATGGGTATCCACTCTGATTTATTCCTCAGTTTTCTGCCAGTCCTAACACTCCGTTTATATTTAACGTTAGTCGGAGACTCAATAGACGCATATTTGTTATAATAGGTTATCCCTGTATATGTGTTATTTCTAATTATTCTAGCCACGCTACTTTTCGCCCATTTTCCCTTGCCCCCTCTAGGTTGAATGTTCTCTTGTGTTAATTTTTTAGTAATACCTCGAATACTAAGTCTGTCATCAGTAAACCATTTATAAATTAATCTAACTACCTTGGCTTCTGTTTCAAGTATTTTGTAATAGCCGTTACGTTTTTCGTTTTTCTTAACATATGTGTATCCATATGGCGGTAAACTTCCAACAATATCGCCCCTTCTGGCCTTTGCTAATCTGCCCCTACGCGTTCTCTCCAATATTTTTCCTTTTTCGTATTCGGCGATTAACCCCTGGAAACCAAGCAATAGTTGATCCTCTGGATTATCACCAATTTCTCTATTAAAAAATAGTAGTTTTACTTTGTTCTTCTCAAGCTCCTCTTTGATTAAATACTGGTATGCGTAATTTCTCGCCAATCGATCAGGGGAATGAATTAATGCACCCTCAAAAAGATTCTTTTTAGCGTCATCTCTTAGCCTATCCATGCCTGGCCTAGCCATTATTTCACCGCTCCAGCCGTCATCAATATATTCATCAATAACTGTATGGTTGTTTTTTTTGGCATACTCTTTCAAAGCATCTACCTGTGATCTAATGGTTTTTTGTTGTTCTTGCCTCTCAGTCGAAACGCGAGCATAAATCGCAATTTTCATATTTATTGTCTAAATTATTGGTTATGTTAGAATACAAAAGCAGTAATCTGCACCAAAGACTTCTTGTTTAGCGATGGGGAGTCTTTTGGTATATTGTTTCGCTTTCTTTACTGTGGGTATCTTTTAAAACATTCATCTTTCGATTCTTTACGAAAACTTTCAATATGATTTGCGGTTGCTGAAGGAAGGCTACAGTCGTCCTTTAATTTTCTTGATTCACATTCTGTCTTCCATTGCGCCAAATAGCTTTCATCTGCTGACTGTAGACATACATTTAATAATCTTGTGTTCAATGATTCTTTTGATTTTTCATCCTCTATTTTTTTTTGTTCTGACGACCATTTGTCTCTCTCAAAGTCTAATTTCGCTTTCTCTTTTTGCGGTATAAAAATCACAAAGTAGTAAAATATTGACCCGGCGACAATTAATATACCTAATACAATGGCGATTGTAATAATTTTTTTATGATATTTATGTCTATTTTCTTGTTCGTTGATTAATTGCTCTTCCATAAATTATAAAAGTTAATTGTTAGTCTTGTTTAATAATTTATAAATATTTTTTTCACTAATTCTCCAATGCCCAATCTTAGAAGCTTTTATTTTACCAGATTTAATATAACGAAAAATCGTTCGTTCACTTACTCTTAATATAGCGGCTACTTCTTTGATCGTTAGTAGTCTGTCCATATAAACATAGTGTAAAACGATATATTTCTATTGTCAAGTATTGTCATGCTTTGTCATTCTATTGACTTGTTGGGCTTACGGGCGTATGTTTGGGTTGCAAGAGTTCCTTGATTAAACGCTAATTGTCTAATTAATCCTGTATATGAAAGAAAAATCAATTATTCATTTCTTGATTCTCGGAATGTTCTCCATTATTGTTGGTGGTGGAATTCTTTGGTATGCATCACAATTCAAGACTGATTCTTCTACCATAGGAATTATTCATAATATTCCAAAAGTATTAGGCGAAGAAACAAAAAATATTAATGTTCCGGCAGTAAATACTAATGAACCTATTGTAGAAGAAAAAGCTGCATCTCAACCAGTTGCTTCAACAGGAATGTCATCTAGCGAAGTAAGTGGACTATTTTTGACTTATTATAATCGCGGCGCTAGCCAAGATGAACTTAATTGGTGGTCGGGGCGAAATAAATCAGAACTAGAGTCTAACTTAAAGAGCCATCCACTAACTAAAGACAATAATCAATCCCAACAAACTGCTACAAATACTAATACCAACTCAACACCTACTACAAATACCAACGCCACGCCCACACCGACTCCTACTGTTGACCCTGCGATAAAAATCGAGCTCTGTAAGTCCGAAGCGGATACAGCTAAGATAGCCGCAAAAACAACATGCACTAACTCTGCGATGGAAGCGTTTCGTGCAGACCCCAATAACGTCATGGCCCTGAAAGAATCGTCGAAGTGCAACACCAAATATTCCGACATCTTTGATCCCAGTGCAAGAAATTCCTTAATAAATCAATGCGTAAGCATGTATACTCAAGTAATGAGCGACATAAAATCCGGCTACCTGACCAAGATACCTGCATGCACAGATGCGGTCTATCAAAATACCTATACTGAATGTTTGAATAAGTAACACCATTTGAGCATAAGAATACTTTTTCATAGTACTAGACAACTGGTATTTTTTACTTTATTTAATCAACCTCTTTTAAGTAGTAACAAAATCACTTAACTCTCTTTATATGATTCGTAAAATCATAATCAAGTCTCTTGAGTAATCCATAGTTACTATATACCCCATAGTTACCTACTTAATAGAACAGATACTATATAGTTACTAGAGTACTATATTAGGGTATTACGTCTGTAAGCTTTCTTTGAAGACCTGATTATTGAATTCTTCGACTATCTTCGTTTCTAATTCTTTCCATAGTTCGGGGTTTTCGCAATAATAGTAGAATTCCCATTTTTTGTTATCCTTTTGTTTTCTGGGTGGATAAACAAAATAGTTACCATCTAATTTACGAAGATGTACGGTGAAACCTTTTATCCTGTGAACGTCATCAATAATGATGTTGGCGATAGCCAGTGTTGAGCTACCCGGTTTTTTAGTTTTAACGCTGACTTTGATGTTTGATGTATCAATACTCATTTTCGATAAATTATTTTGTTAGAGGACAATTTTTAGTGCTCACAGACACAAATAGGGGGGTCAAAACGGGGTCATAACAAAAGCTGACGTCTTAGGATGTCCTTGATTATCTGTTCTTTTTCAGAAGGGTCATAATCGTCCCTTGAGACACACTTGTTGAAGTGTTTACGGATCAGCCTCGGTTTGTCGGTATTATTCAATGACTGCCAAAATGCAGGTACATCACCAACAAGTGGGTTTTTTCTTTTAATTGCCTTGAATCGTGTTGATATTGATTTCATGGTTTTTGTGAGTTATTCATCTTGATTTTAATTATTGTTATGTCGTATTTTCTTCTCAATTTCATAAATATCTTTTAGCAGTAAATCAAACACAATGTTTAAACTATTATTCTGTAATTCGTTTTTTTCTTGTATGATTGTTATTTTGTAAAGATTTGTTTTTTCCATATAAAAAGAGCTAACCAATTTAGCTCCTCACGGGTATGCGCGAAGATTTAATAATTTATTTATTACAAATCATAAATTATTGGTCAAGCTTCTAAGCAGCACAGCCTATGAACATGTTATTAACAATTTACGTAATATATTAACAAAACTGGAGTAATTTCCAGTTTATTGTTTATATATTAATCGAGTAATTTGATGGTATATCCCTACTATTTTGTACCAATCGCAGTACGTATACTGTTTTAGTCAAGACGAGTGTAATATGTGCCAGTTATCGGTTACACCGAAGTATGCAAATTGTAATGGCCTTTTTGTGATATATGGTTTGAGAGTCATAAAATTACTACGACCCCAAACTACACCCCACCCCTCTATGTCCCCTCGTTGTATTTGGTTAAATAAATGTTTATTCCAGAGCTTTCTACCCGCCTGGGCAAATGCTCTCACATGGCACACCATCTTTATCATTATCTCTAATTGAACAACCACAATTATTCAACTGATAATATGCCTCCTCGCAGGTGGATATTTGCGTGCAAGTCTTCTTGCAGTCGCATGTATATTTTGACGTATTAGTATCTGTGGCTGTGTTTGTATTTGTAACAACGTTTGTGTTGGTAGTTGTGTTCGTATTTACGACTGTATTGATATTTGCTGCTGTGTTAGTACTTGTCTGTGTTGTGGGTATTTCCGTAGAACCATTGCAAGTATTATCCGCCCATAATCCCTTCTTGCCTTCACGAGCCCGAGTTTCTAGAGTTTTATATTCCTCCGTCTTTGAAGTCGGATACTTCAAATAGGCATACGCGTACCCTTCCCGAATCATCGTTGCTCCAATGTCTTCATTTTCTAAGTATATATACCGCAACAACCTGCCGTACTTATCTCTATCCCCTTGGCTAGCATCCACTAATAGTATTACCTTTTTACCATTAACCAACTCTTTCATTTTATCAGACGCTTCCTTGCCAAAACACTGAACCGCTTTTCTAGGATCAACTGTCTCTGGAGTATCAATTCCGAGAATACGTATCTTGTTTCCATCAGATAATTTTACTGTGTCCCCATCAACCACGCTTGAAATAATTGCTTCCGAACCAACCGGATTTGTTATACTTGAATTACTCGACGATACAACTGTATAGTTTGAGGGGATTGTTACGTCCTCTTGTTTTATATCTACTACAGAATCATCTGCGGTCTTATCATCGTCATATTCTACCAGTGAAGGTATAGTGATTGTTTTTGTGACTTCTGAATTGACGTTATTATTTGTATTGTTTTGCGGCTGATTTGAATTTGTTTTATTGCTACTACTAATTGACGCAATTCCAATTATAAATAATATAAAGCCACCTATAATCCAAAGCCATTTTTTACTTTTCTTTTTTGGTTTTTGTTCTTGATCTGTCTGTTGATTGTCCATAAATGTATTGATTATTTAAGTACCAAAATGCCTCCCACACAATGTTGTGCAACCTTGGGCTTTAATGTCGGGCATGTCTTTAAGACATTGAATCCGGCAAGCCTCAAATTCTGTCTTTTGGCTTGGCCTTAAAACAAGATAATATGCAACCGATAACGCAACAAGCCAAATTCCAAATACGATGCTGATTTTTAGAAACTTGCTCATAACATTGTTAGTTAATTTTTAATAATATATCGATCTAATCTCGTCAATAATATATATGATCCTATTTATTTGCTTGTTTTTTAGTTGTATATTTTTCAGCCATCTCAATAATGTAGGAATTGTAACTACCGCTATTCCATAAATCTTTATTAAACCAAGCCCAAATTTTAATTTTTTTCATCAGAATATTCTTAATCTCTTCTATTTCTTGATTTGTTGGTATCGTTATATTTTGTTTATTGTTCTTTTCTTTGTAGTAATAAATATAGCCATCAATGAGTTCTTGTCTCGCACGAACAAATCCGGAATGTTGAGCATATACCAATAAGATAAGTGACAGAAAATATACAACAATTAATATAACCCACCAATTTCCATCAGCCTGTAGCTTTGAAATACCATCATCAATTACTCGGAAAATAGTAATGATTAGTAAACCAACAAAAGCAACAATTGGAACATAAGCTAGGGCAATTAGCATATTTTCCCACAAATTTCTTTTCCTAAACGTAATAAGCACTTTTGTTGATTTTCACTTAATGCCCTGTATTGAAGTTATATGCCCAGGCCATACCCCCCCCTATATACGCCCCCTCTTTGTATATATAGTTAAATTATACCCTCTTTGGCATCTTTTTGACCAACCGAAACTCAATGCTTGTTGTACTGTGTCTATAATTTAAGCAGGTTATGCCCGCCGGCGGCGGCAATCTCAAGCGCCCGTTTTGCCTGTTCTTGTCCTTTTATCTGGGAAAAATTAACTGGATATTCAAAGCATTCCCGCCTCGACGCGGTCTGGGTAAACACGGTTAGCGGCGTCGTTCCCTCCAGATGGGCAATGAGCGTGTTGAGCGACTGAACCGGATAAATTTCGAGACCGGGAATGATGGCTGCTTCAGCTGCGTTCGCCGCTGGTAAAAATATTTTCCGTAGGCCGTGGCGTTTGGCTGCCTGCATAATTGAGAGCATCCCCGTAACTGGCCGGAGACGTCCTTCTAAAGAAAGCTCACCGATAAACAGCGCATTGTGGTTGGCCGGCTGGATTTGGCGCGAGGCCATCAGGATGCTGACCGCGATCGGTAAATCAAACCCTGGTCCTTCTTTTTTCATATCGGCCGGTGCCAGATTCACCGTCACGCGCGTCGTCGGAAAACGAACGGCGCTGTTTTTTATCGATGAACGAACCCGTTCGCGCGCTTCTTGGACGGCGAGATCCGGCAATCCGACGATGAAAAATTTTGGCAGACCCGAGGCGATATCCGCCTCGACCTCGACTAATTCGGCCTCGAGGCCGACCACGGCCGCTGATAACACTTTTCCAGGCATAGAAAAACAGGCTCGTCTCGCCTGCCATTTAAAACCTACCATAATGAATTAACCCGTGTCAACCGCTTCTTCTAGAAAAGAAGAAGCCCCACAAGCATTGCCTGTAGGGCAGCGTCGGTCTGAACCGACGTAACAGATCAGGATCTAATTGGCTTGGGCCCGGGAGGAAACATCACCCGGGCCAGCGAGTCCGCCGGATAGGGCGAGAACATCAGCACCGATGCGCGCGACATGGGATCGTAAAGATCTCTGGCGGCCGTGACGACACCGATGGTGCGATCCCACTTGGCGAAATCCTGTAACTCTATCGGCTTGATCAGCTCTTGCTTCCAAGCCTTATACAGGATGGTCGTGTGGTCATCAACGTTGGCCAGGAACTTGAGCCGTCCGTCGAGATCCTCCACTCCGACGAGACACAGACCATCGGTATTCTGGATGATCATGCGGCCGGAGAGCGCCTCATACGTCAGGTACTCTGGATTCGTGGTCAGTGCCGGATGAGTGGCGCACCCACCGACAACCAGTGCGGCGACCAGAATCGAAACGGCGAACAACGACTGCAGCAGTCTCATAATGAAACTTCCCCTTTCCGCGATGTACCGACTTCTGTCTAGGCCTAGGTTGTCAACCGAGTAATTTAGCAGAAAACACAGTTTTTGTCAATACCCTAGCCGGATAGAACATTTATCAACATTTATTAACCTGCTATGATAGCAATACTATGCTCGGTTTTCTTCACAAAAAAACAACCCGGCGTATCTTGGGCGAATTCGGTTTTTCCGAATCCGCGCAGGCCCTGGTCGTTTCGTCCTGCGTCTGGCCTGACGCGGTTCGATATTTTGACGACCGCTACCACGCCCAAACACCCCTTCGATCGGACGGTCGGCCGCAACCGGCTGATGAGGCTGCTTTACGCTTCAGCCTGCTCTTGTCTCTATTAATCAATAAAGTCCGGTCGGACGAACCAGCCGAACGGATCGCGTGGCTGGGCGTCTGCCTGCATCTTGTCCAAGACCTGGCCGTCCACCAAGGCAATACCGGACCGGAACATTTCTGGCAATTATTTTGGCTGTGGAAATTCCCTGATATCGCACCAGCTGATGTTCGACGGGCGCGTGATTTCAGCCGACAATTTCTCGCTGCTATCCGAGTAAAATTTGGCGAAGTGTTTTGGCACGATCTTATTACTACGCCCATCCCCGCCCTAACGCCAAACCAGTTGCGCCAGCGTCTTCTTGGAAAAAGTGATTTTTCCTGGCAATCTGTTTTTCAATTTGTCCGAAACGTCTGGCAATATCTCTGGTGGCCGCGATCAGCCAAGCGCACGCGCTGGGACATTGCGGCAGTCTTGCGGCAGGCCTTACAATAAACACAAAAAAACAGCACTGACACCCAGGCTGTTTTTTTTGTTACCCTTATTTTTCCGCCGGTTGCTTTTTGGCGCTCGGCCGGAGCCACGAGAGCAGGACGAGAACAACTCCGCCGATGATAAGTAAATCGGCAAAATTAAATACCGGCCAACCGAAAAGACTGAAGTAGTCGATCACGTGGCGATATATGAGCCGGTCAATCAAGTTGCTTAGCGCCCCAACGCAAACTATACTCAAACCCCAAATGAGAAATATTTGCTTGTGCCGAAACGACTGGATTAGCCAGACCAACACACCGGCTATTGCCACCCCGACAGCGGCGATGATCACCGGATACGGTACGGTTAAACCAAATCCGATGCCGGTATTGGTAAAATACCCGTAGACTAAATGCGAACCGAGCAACGGCCGGGGCGCGCTCAGTTGTTTCGCGACAAGCTTGCCGGCTTGGTCCGTGAATAAAACAAGCCAGAGCAGAAGCGCGTAGATATAAGGATAACGAAAGGGATTAAGCATGGTAAATAAAAATCCTCCACCCTTAGTATAGCCGTTCGGGTCGAGGCCGACAAATCTTTTCCCAAAAAGAAGAAGCCGCGAATGCCCTATAGAAAGATTATATGGCCTGCGGCCTCCATCGTCATAGCTCGATCCTCGTTGGATAGTTTGACTACTCCACTCTTGAAGCGTTCAAACTATCCAACGAAGGCATTCCCGCCATAACGTTATTGCGTTGTTCTATCCGGCTATCGAACACGCGAATCTCACACCGTTCTTGTGGTATGCCCCGAAACCCGAAGGTTTTAAAGCGTACCTTTTTGATTTTTGTTTTCCCTTTTTGGGGGGAATTTTTTTTGGTTTTCAGCCTGCCGGAAAGGCAAGCGTTTCGAACAGTGTGAAATTCCCATCCCTGGTGTTGTAGAAGGGGCATCTCACACCATTCCGGCATGAAATCGTTATACTGTCAATGTTCTAGCTCCAGTATAGCAAAGAAAATAGGCCTTGTCAAGAGCGAGCATAATAACCGTTTTATCCTAATACTAGCCACTATCTCGTTTATTCGCTCTTGCGGTGCATTGTGAGCAACTTGTGAAGAACATGTGGCGTTATCCACACAGCTATTTATATGGTTCAATGCAGAATGTTAGATAAATATTTTGATCTTTGGTGGCGTCGGCAACGAAAACGCGCGCGGCATACTGTCCGTACTCCGGACTGAGCAGCAGTTGGTCACGATTGACCACGAGCAAACGCTTGCCTGAGATTTTGCGTACGCAGGCTGGTTCATCAGCCGCGCTTGATTGTTTCGCGATTGCTTCAATCATCGCCGGCGCGTTGGAAACGACCACCCGATTGTCGAGTTGTCCATAGACGAGGGTATTTTCTCCACCCGGCAGCTCAATCTGCCAAAGTTTCTGGATCGACTGGCTATCAACACGAAAATCTTTTTGGTTTCCCGCCTGGGTATCCGGCACCAGCTCGGTTACAGTCGTGCCGTCGCTTAATGTTTTTTCGATTTTGCGGGGTGAGAGGACGCTCAGGACGTTTTTTATCAAGGCATCCGTGTTATTGGCGACGTCGTTGAGTCCTTCTGGAGCGTTTGGTTGCATTGTCAGTAGGAAGGCCTGCGGGCTATCGTCCGCGGCCGGCTGTTGCCCAATAATCATATCGGTCTGAAGATTTACGAGCGGCAGAACGTGCTTCGCCCAATCAAAACGAAATTCATTCGTGAAAAAGCTGGGCCAATAAAAAATCGATTCGTTATCCGTTGACGGTTCGGCCGCGCTCAACGACTGAAAAACGTCGCGTAAATTGATCCCTAGCCAGGCCAGCCGATAGCTGGGCGGAAAATAGCGTTCCGCTTGCCGATAAATATTGCTCGCGTCGCCGGCGCTGAGTTTTTCCAGCAAGGTTGCGGGATGATTTGTAACCGAGCCAACAAACAATCCGTCGCTGAGATCGACTTGAAAAAATAGATCCGTTTCGGTCATTGTATCGGCGTTGAAATATGTCCGGATCTGTTCGGGCACCGCCTTGGCAAGATCATAGCCGGCCGGTTTCAGCCAAAGCGAGAACAGCGTGGCGTTCGGACGATAGACGCTGATGGTGGCGGCCAGCGCATCGGCTTCTTTGTTTTTCACATCGATGACGGCGTGAATCGGCGCGGCTGAGTCAGCAATCACAAACATGCCTTTCTTCACCTCGCTCCAATAGAGCCCGGCCGCAGTTTGTGAATCGACGTTGGAAAAAGGTAAATCAGCAAACAAATCGGCTGGCCGGCTGTCGATCGACACCCCGTGATAGTCAGCGGCTTCACCGCTGCCGCGAAAAAGCTCGTTGAGCATTACTCGAAAATCCTTGGCTGACCGCGCCTCGATGATGAACGCCCGACCTTGATTACCCGGGAGAACAAAAAAAGCGGCCTCCTGCCCCAGGACTTTATACAAGCGCTGATTATCGAAGGCAGCGGGCAGTTTTTTCTTTATGGCTAGCTCGATCTTCGCGCTCAGCTGTTGCCAGGATTGGTTATCCCGCATCGTTTGGTCGGCCCGATTAAACAAGCCAAGGTTGAGGTGGGCATAGACAATCGCTGAACGCGGGATGAGCGCGTCGATCCGGTTTGAGCCATGACCAGGCGTATAGGCACGCAGAAAAAGCGAAAGCACAATGATACCGACGATAATAACAACGCCCACGCCCAGAGCGAGGAGAAAGCGCGGCTCGATAAGTTTTTTCCGTTCAGCCGACCACATGGGCGCGGAGATGTTCAATGACTTTTTTAATTACCGCCTCTTTGCCGATTCGCGTGGTATCCAGGACGTAATCATAATGCTTCGGGTCGTAGATATCGGCTTGACCATAATACTTCTGATAGCGAAGCTGGTCGCTGGCAATGCGGTTTTTCACGCTGGCCTCGACGTCGGCCTGGCTTTTTGGATTGGCCATTTCATTGCGCTTATCCGGGTGGGCTTTCAGATCAAGCCATATTCTCTTCGCGCCTTCCTCGGGGGTGACATCGAGCAATATCTTATACGAATGTGGAATCAGAAAATACGATGTCCGGCCTTCAATGACGAAATTATCGTCAGTCTGGCCAAGCTTCTTTTGATATTCGTCAACTTCGCGATCGGTCGAGAAATCGGTTTCACCTAAATGATTGTATTCCTCCAGGGTCATGCCCCGCTTTCTGGCCATTTCACGACGGAGACCGCCCATGTAGTAGCGCTTCAAACCAAACTCGTCGGTAATCGCTTGCGCCACCGAACTTTTTCCTGAGCCGGGCTTGCCACTGAGCGTAATAATCATGTTGTTACTGTACCAGATAACCGCTGATTGGTAAATAAAAAAATGGCGGCCGCGGCCGGTTTTTATATTCCAACACTAGGTTTTTATTTCCGGGTCTATTTTTCGCTTGGCCAATTTCCTTTTCGCGTAGGCCGGATAAAAAAACATAATTAGGCCGGTCAATGCCATCAGCGTTAGAATACCCCCGAACCAGGGGCTTAATCGGTTATGGACATAGCGCAGTAAACCGAGATCAACAAATGACATTGACCGTGATACAAAGTCCGGATATTTCAACAATAGTCCTGATGTCGCCATAACAAGAATCAGCGCCGAGATTAACAAGACAAGTAATCGATGGATTTTTTTCGAAAGGAGAAAGCTATTCATAGCCGTCATTATTAAAATTATTTGGTGTTTGAATTATTAATATCAAGAGCGCCGATGAGATACGGTGCCAAGTCGGCATACGCAGCCGGCGAGTGGGCGCCTCGGCCGGCCTTCGTCTGAAAAGCCTGCGTTGCCTCTTGTCCGCAATATTGGGTTATTATATTGCTGCCGCCCGGATGTTGCTTGAGATAATGAGTAACATTATAAATTTTGTCTTGGATAATAATCCAACAATCGGTGGGGGTTGTATGTTGAGCGACGATACTGGTAGTGAGGATTGCCTGGTTCGTATTTGAATTACTACCGGTTATCGGACCAGCCGTCTTGTGTCGATAATACCCCGCGGCATAATAGCCGATGATTACCCCGAAGATGAGGATTAATATCACCCCGATGACAATTTCTTTTCTCATATGACGCAGTATATCATGTCGAATACTCTGAAACAATTCAATAACAAAACCGGATTATTCATCCGGCCTTGTTATGTTGCGCTACTTAATATCTCCGCGGACCGCCATGGCCGCCGCCGTGCCGATCAAACGGCCGCCGGGGCGGACGGGAACGGGCGAAGTTCATCCGCTCTTCATGTTCCGCCGGTGTTTCGAGCAGCGCTCGCCGGGACAGACTGATCCGGCCGCGCTCGGCATCCACTTCGAGCACCTTCACCTTCATGGCATCGCCCACCTTCACCACATCCTCGATTTTGTAAACCCGTTCGCGAGCCAGCTCGGAGATATGGACCATGCCGTCTTTTCCGGGCAGGAATTCGACGATCACGCCGATTTCTTTGCCGGTGTTCCGGTCGCTGACGATCTGCGTTACCGTGCCTTCGTATTCTTCACCGATCTGAATATCGCGGGTGAGGTTTGTAATCCAGTCGATCGCCTTCTGAGCCATCTCGGAATTATGCGACGTGACCATGATCAAGCCGTCATCCTCGATATCAATCTTAGTGACGTCCTTGCCCCCGCAATTATCGATAATGTCGTTAATCGTTTCACCGCCCTTGCCGATGACCTCGCGGATCTTCTTCGGATCAATGCGCATTGAGGTGATCCGTGGGGCGTAGGGCGAGAGTTCGGCCCGCGGCGCAGCGATGGCCTCAGCCATTTTATCCAGAATAACAGCACGCACTTTTTTCGCCCGTTCGAACGTCTTCTCACAAATCTCCAGGCTGATGCCGGCGCATTTCACGTCCAGCTGAACGGCGGTGATCCCATCCTGCGTGCCGGCGACTTTGAAATCCATATCGCCCGAATGGTCTTCCAGGCCTTGGATATCGCTCAGTAAACGGAATTTATTTTGTGCTTCATCGGACATCATGCCGATTGAGATACCGGCGACGGGTTTTGTGATCGGCACCCCGGCATCCATGAGGGCGAGGGTTGAGCCGCAGGTTGAAGCCATCGAGGTTGAACCGTTTGATGACAGGACCTCCGACACCACCCGAACGGTATACGGAAACGTTTCTTTGTCGGGCAAAACCGGCAGTATCGCCTTTTCGGCGAGCGCCCCGTGGCCGATTTCTCGCCGGCCCGGGCCGCGCAACGGCGCGACTTCGCCCACGGAAAACGCGGGAAAGTTGTAGTGATGCATATACCGCTTCTTGCCGCTTTCTTCCATCGTATCAAGGAACTGTTCGTCGCCCGGCGAACCAAGCGTTACAATCGACAGTACCTGGGTCTCGCCGCGATTGAACAGGCCAGAACCATGCGTGCGCGGCAGGATGCCGACTTCGACGGACAAGGGCCGGATGTCTTCGATTCCGCGGCCGTCCACGCGCTTACCTTTCTCTAGGACCATCGTCCGGATCGCCCGTTCGAGCAATTTTTCAACCAGGTCCGGCGCTTTCAGCCGCATTTCTTTCGTCACCTCGTTGTCGGCTTTCAGACTGGCGTCAAGGTCAGACAAAAGCTTGGCCTTTTTTTCTTCGAGGCGTGGCTTCTCAGCGGTCTGGATGATATCGCCCAGGCCGTTCTCGCAAAAAGCGTTGACTTTTTGTTCGAGCAAGAGCTTCGACTTTTCAACTTCGTCCTCAGCCGCGACCTCGACCACCATTTTCGGCGTGCCGACTTTTTGCCGCACCTCTTCGATGAGGTCAATTATTTTTCGCAGGTGTTTCTGACCAAAGCGTAGAGCCTCCATCATCGTCACTTCAGGGACTTCTTTCGCACCCGCCTCGAGCATGACAATTTTTTCGGCATTACCGACAACGACAAGATCGAGCTCTGATTTTTCCCGAGCCGAATAGGTTGGGTTCAAAACCCATTCACCATTTATCTGGCCGACTCGGACGCCGCTGACCGGACCGTTCCAGGGAATGCTGGAAATCGTCAGCGCGCACGATGCGGCGATCAGCGCGGAAATGTCAGGATCGTTTTCTTGATCAATCGACAGCACGGTAATCACAACCTGGACGTCATTGCGAATCGTGTCTTTGAAAAACGGTCGGATCGAACGGTCGATCATACGCGATGATAAAATCGCCTCGTCGGTTGGTCGGCCCTCGCGTTTAATGAAGCGTGAGCCTTTAATCTTCCCAGCCGCGTAGAGACGTTCTTCATAATCGACGAGCAACGGGAAGTAGTCGATGCCTTCCCGAACGGTATCGCTCATCACCGCCGTGGCTAATACGACTGTGTCGCCGTAACGGATGGTACACGAACCATTCGCTTGGCCGGCGAATTTCCCGGTCTCGATGGTCATTTTGCGACCACCGATTTCGGTTTCAAATGTGTTGAGTGGCATTGAGAAATTCTCCTTTTGAGAATCCTCGTGACCCCCAGACTCCAGACTTTCATTAGGATAAAATGAAAAAGTCTGTTGGTCTGCGGGCCAAAGAGGACGCTGTAGTTAATTATGTTAAGACTTCGTTTTTGGTATTGATTGGTTTGCGGGTCTCGCCCGGCCAACATTCTGTATTGGTTTTACCAGACGTTTCAAATTGAACGGTCCGCGGTGGTTGCGCAGCAAATATTTCGACTCATCGAGACAGAGGTCGGTGAAATCATCAACCACCTCAGTCAAACGGGTGGAGGCGGAACGGGCGAAGGCGACGACTTCGACTTGCTGGCCGGTGAATTTCAGGTACTCAACCAGCGGAATAAAATCGCCGTCACCGCTGACGATCACAACGACGTCGAGCCGGCTCGCCAAGCGGATCGCATCAACGGCCACACCGACATCCCAATCGCCTTTTTTCTGGCCGCCGTAGAAAACTTGCAAATCTTTCGAGCGTATTTCGAACCCTTGCTTACTGAGGGCGTCAAAAAAACTCTGTTCGTCCGGCGCCTCGGCTTTTATCACATAGGCGATTGCCCGGATAAGCTTTCGACCAGCCACGGCGGTTTTCAAAATTTCGCCAAAATTGACCTTTGAGTTATAAATATTCTTGGCGGAATAGTACATGTTCTGCACGTCGACGAATACGCCGACACGCTGTTCTGGATGTTTCATCATATGTTTTTTGTCTTATCGAAAAAAGCCCGACTCAACGGGTATGCAATAATTAATGCTTGAGTTTTAACTTTTTGATCAGGTTTTGATAGCTCTCGGCATTCTCTTTTTCAAGATAGCGGAGCAGGCGGCGGCGTTGGCCGACCTTGCGGAGTAGGCCGCGTCGGGAAGAAAAATCCTTTTTATGATCGCGCAGGTGATCGGTGAGCTGCTGGATTTCCTCGGTCAAAATGGCGATCTGCACCTCGGACGAACCGGTATCGGTTTCGTGCGTTTTAAACTTTTTGATGAGCTCTTCTTTTTTTTGCTTGTCGATTGCCATACGGCGTTCCTTTCGCGTCCGCGAAACCCGAGTTGCGTCCTAACTTTCGCTCCAATTCATCAGTCATGGAGGGGCGCAACCAAGGAGTCGTAATAAATTAATTAGCTAGCTTAAAATATCACAATCCTTATCTTCTGTCAAGAAGTACGGTTTCTCCAATATTATTAAATAAAAACTGCCATAACTCCGATCTGAGAGTCTGGCAGTCACCTTATGGAAAAGAGCGGGGGTCTGGCCCGGCGGCTAGATACTTGTCACCAGACTGAACTGGATCGGCGGAGTCTTCTGGTCCGTACTGTAGGCGCACATGTAACTACAGTCTTCCAGGTGAACGTTGCCAGGTGTCCAAAAGCCGTGTTCTTCGTCATACTGCACCGTGGCCCAGCCCGTGGCTTGCTGGCCGTCCCCATAGGTAAAGGTGAAATCGACCTTGAGTTTCTGGCTGCGGTCGATGCCGGCCAGCTCGAACGTCACCTTCTCCGGCCTTCCGAATCGCCGCCGTATGGCGCTTTCGGCCATTCGCACGACCAGATCCTTCACTTCCGCAGAGTCATTTCCTGGCATGCCTTTTTCCTCCCGGGTATTATCCCTTACCAGGACGGCGTGTCCTGGCTTGCTACCGAACTGCCTAGAGTCGCTTAGTCATGAAGGAAAGATCTGAACCTTCAACTTCAAGAATCGCGTACCCCGGATGCCCCACTCCGAACTGTACGCCCCAGACCGCGGGCACAAACATCATCTCATACGGAACCGGTCCGAACTTGGCCAGCTCCTGGTCTGCCTTCAGTTTGGCATGGAAGTCACCGAATACTACCGCCTTGATTCTGCCAGAGTAGTCTGAGATCCGTTCCTCAGAGATGACGTTCATCCGGTGGGTGAACAGCACGACTTGCTTCGGACCACTGCGGGCAAGCGTCTCCGTGATGAAATCATTCTGCCGGCGAAGCAAATCCTGCAAGAAGGCGCTGTTCGAATCCTTGATCTGCCGCTTCCACCGAAAGAGGTCGCAGTCGATCCAAACGAACCGGAGGGCGCCGACTTCCTTCATGCCCCAGAGCGGGCCGGCCAATTCAAGCCAGTTGCGGATCGCCTCTTCACTCAGGTCACCTCCGATATCCCGAGTGATCTCAATCAGGATCTTCGACAGGTCGTTTCCCCAGCGAGGCCGGAAGAAATAATCGACCCCGTCGCGATATCCTAGGGGGTGCTCCGATGGGACGTGAAACAAAGTCTGTCCCATCGTTTGGCATAGCCTCAGAAATTCTCCGAGAACCGATCGGCCCGCTTTTCCCTCGGCACCGCGTTCGGCAATGCCGTGGATTTGGTCACCGAGCGTTATCAGCCCGTCACTCTGCAATGACGGATACACCCGCTGGAGCTTAGCGATCGCCCGTAAGCTCGTATGCCGAAGAAGTCGGACGACCAACCGGACAAGCCATACCGGAACCCATCTTTTCATCATCACAATCGGATACCACTGCTTGCGCAGCTGCTCTTCGGTGAGCTCGTCCGGATGATTCATGAGATGGATGTTGGAAATGAGCACAAACCGTGTCATGAATAACCTCCACCTCAGATCAAGTCGTGACGATCTATCAGTCCAACCATGCTTAGGAAGCACTGCATTGTAAACTTTGTTTTATAAATTGTCAAGAATGGCTTCACCTATGGCTGGAAAGCCGCGCATATAAAAACCGTTGACCATATTCGTTGATCAACGGTGGAGCGGCGGGCGCGGGTGGAAGAGAACAGGTGTCATAGCCGGAAATTCGTGACGGCGCTAGAAAAAGGGGCTCGGCTCGGCAAGCATGGACACGAACACAACTGTCTGCGCCACGTGCGCTTCGATACACGCCTCCTCGAAACAAAACTCCGCATCGGCATGAAGACGATTCGTCGTTCGGAAGCGCTTTCGACAGAACGAGCAGACGACCTCGCGTTCCTCCGGATAGTTCAGGGGGTCTTTTTTGGGCTTGCCCATAGGCACCTCCATTCAGGCCGAGGAAGAACACATCTGATAGAACCTTAACCCGGAAAACTAACATTGGTCAACATTGATCTGATTTGCCATTTATTATTTTGTGTCGTAAAATATATGCATGGTCGCAAATTCCCTCACCCAATATATCAAGGACTTTCTTGACTATCTCGAAATCGAGCGGAATTGCAGTTTGGCCACGAAGCGGAATTATCAGGCCTACCTTGATCGTTTTCTCGATTGGTCAACGCTGTCAAAACCGCAGGACATCACGCTTGAGGTCGTCCGGCAATTTCGGCTTTACCTCAATCGGCAAGAAAATCAAAAAAAGGAAACCCTGAAAAAAAGTACTCAGAACTACTATCTTATTGCGTTGCGGGCGTTTCTGAAATACTTGGCCAAGCGGGACGTGAAAACGCTTGCCCCGGAAAAAATCGAGCTGGCAAAAATGCCCGAGCGCCAGGTGACCTTCCTCGAGGGCGACGATCTGGAACGGTTTCTGGCTGCGCCGCTGAAAACTGACGAGCCGGCCATCATTCAAAAACGCGATAAGGCGATCTTGGAGATGTTTTTTTCAACCGGTCTGCGCGTTTCCGAGCTGGCCGGGCTGACCAAAGAAAACGTCAATCTGGCGAAAGACGAATTCACCATCCGCGGCAAGGGCAGCAAGCTCCGGCTCGTTTTCCTCTCCAACCAGGCCAAGCACTGGCTGAAACAATACCTCGACAGCCGGGCCGATGTTTCTCTCTATCTGTTTGTCCGGCACGACCGGGCGATTAAGCGCGGCGCCGCCGCCTCACCCCTCACCCCACGGAGCATCCAGCGCCTGGTCCAGCACTATGCCAAGTCCGTCGGCATCACGAAACGGATCACCCCGCACGTGCTCCGGCACTCGTTCGCGACCGATCTGCTAACCGGCGGGGCCGATATCCGGTCGGTCCAGTCATTACTCGGCCACGCTTCTATTACCACAACGCAGATTTACACCCATATCACCGATCAACAACTGAAGGACGTGTACAAGGCGTTTCACAGCCGGAAGAGAACGCCAGGCAAGTTAATTGACAACACAAAATAATTCTCGTATTTTTCCACCATAGGTGGATCCGCCTTTGGAGGACAAATCCCCTAATACGCCCTCGTAGCTCAACGGATAGAGCGCCAGCCTTCTAAGCTGGACATAGAGGTTCGATTCCTCTCGAGGGCACCAGTAAATTAAAAAAATGGATATATGACCGCACCCGACTTACAAAAACTCGTCCAGGGAATCGTCGCCCAGGCGCAAAGACTGAAAGACGCTCGCACCGATGCAAAAAACGCGCCGGTGAATTACGCCTGCGTCTTCGCCCAAAGCAATGAAGAATACTCCCGCCTGCTCGAAGTCGCTAAAAAGTTAGGCTCGGTTTTGAACGAAACAAAAATGGGCCCGCTGTTTCAGATCAAGCCGCTGGACACCGCGGCCGGAAAACTCCAGCTCCTGAAAATCCGCCGACCCGACGTGAATCGGCCCGAGCGGGGCGATGCGGATTTTACCGTGGCTGACTACCCGGCCTTTAAAGAAAAGTATCTTTCCCAACCCGGCTATAAGCTCCTGGTTCGGGAACGATTTGAGATGATCGAGCTGGCTGATCCGAATTTTTCGGTCCTCGCCTATTTCTCCCACCCGCCGCTCGACCAACAATACCATCTCGTATGAGATACCTCTATGGGATAATTATCGCCCTGATCGCCCTGGCGGCGTTCGTGGCGATCTGGACGCGCGCGTTTGGTCCCGCCGGTTCGATGTTGATTGTTCCAATCGGCATCGCAATTATTTGGTCGATTGTCGCTTTTTTTGCTAGACGCGGCCGGCTCGATAAACCGTACGGCGTCCGGCGCGTTTATCGCTCCCAAACCGTTAAGAAATCGCTCTCGGAAACAAGCCCGAAGATCCTATACTTTCAACCTGACGAGGCGGCGGCAAAAAGGTTCGCCGTAAAATTAATTCAAGCCGGTTTTGACGTAATTCACTTTCAAAGCCCCGGCGCCGATCCAGTCCAGCTTGTCAAAAAGGAAAAGCCCGCCTTGATTATGGCCGACGTTATGATGCCCGGCCTGGACGGGCTGGAACTGACCCGGCAAATAAAAAAACAGTCTGAAATAAAAAATCTGCCAATCATCGGCGTATCGGATATCGGCAGCGAGGCCGTCCGTCAAAAAGCGCTCGCGGCTGGAATGAAAGATTTTTTATCGCTACGCCACCTGACAATCGATGAGATCGTGGTTAGGATTACCCAATATCTTCCCTAGCCTTGTTTAGACATATCCGGAAATAATAAAAGCGCCCGTCTTTCAACCTGACGGGCATTTTGCGACCACACTTGACAAAAACTATTTTTTTACCTATGATAGTCAATTGCACATTGTCATCGAAAACAAACACATCTCTGGTCATGGTCATCACGGAGATGTCCATACATAGGTGGTTCTGAAACCTTCGCTGGTCTCGGGCATATTCTCGGAAGGGGGTAAGGTTCTATGAATCATGGAACGGTGGTCGGACAGGAACTCATGCCGGCGGTTTGGCTACTTGTCATCTACGGCCTCGGCATCATGAACAACAAGGCATTTCGCAACAAACGCGCCTTCGCGTTTCTGCTGGCCGTCTGCACAACGTTGATCTTCGTGGTCAACGCCGGAAGCGACCGAATCCCTCTGCGCAACGGGCGCGTCGAGTCGTTCGCGCAGATCAGCTTCGGCCTGCCGGCACGAAGCGTCGAGTTCGAGAAGAGGCTGACCTACAGCCACGCGTTCATGGTCCCCGGGCTGGAGCAGCCGGTGCGCCTGAGTTTCAACGGCGCAATGTTTGACTCGGCGGGAACGCGCGAGTACCGACTGGAACGCGCGCAGCGCTACTATGACCTGGTCGCGGGACCGGGTGAATCCATGAGCGACTATCTCACGCGCGAGCTCGAAAGCCGCGGGATCAAGGATGAGTTGGAACACTTCGTGGCTGACCGTGATTCCACCAGGCTGGCGGCGATCGCGCAGCTGGTTCGGGACACCGGGCAACCTTTCGATCTCAAGCGGGTGACGAAGCTGGCTGTCAAGCAGCTGGGAGGTGACTCATGAGCATCAAGACGTTCATCCACCCGGAGACGGTCAGCAAGAACAACCTGCTTTACCGAGGTTGGCGCCACCTCATCCAGAATCGCTTCTGGCACGGACGGGTCCCGAGACGGCAGCACATCTGTCTCTGGTTCTGGCCGGCGCTTTTCGGCACGTTCCTCTTCACGCCGCTTCTCTACCCGCTGATGCTGGTCACCATCTACCCCTTGAAATACGCGGTGATCGCGATCGGCTACGGCATCTACTACCCGCTCAAGGCGATCTATCTCCTGCTACGTTTTCTCTTGAGCCGGCCGATCGGTTGGCTTGCTGACCTCTGTCGGATCCGACTCCGTCAACGGCTGACCGCGGGCCACGTCATGATGCTGGCCATCGGCATCGGAATGGCCTGGATACCGGGCGTGAACTACTGGTGGGTCGGGGTGACCACCGTCTTCTTGGTGAGCCTCCTCGTCATCTGGATCAGTCTGTCCCTGATTTCCGCGTTCTTCCGGTCCATCTGGCAGCTCCTTGGCGCGCTACCCAGTCTCTGGCTAAAGTCGAAGGAATCCAACAGCAAGCAGACCGCGTTCTGGCTGTGGGCGACCCTCCTCTGCCTCGCCTTGGCCAGTCCGGTCGTGCTGTGGCAAAGCAAGGCGGTTTCCAGCATTTACCAGTTCATCGCGATACTGCTGGGAATCGTCCTGGGCCTTGTCGGGGTCTCGGCGTACATCCGGTACTGGGGCAAGAAGCACCCGTCGCCGGAACCGGCGCCGCGCATGAGGCCCACTAGGCCGAAGCGCGAGTCCTGGACCAAGCCAATCGGAATCTTCATCCGCGCGAAGGAGAACGATCTTTGCCCGATGGTCGAATTCGTCGACTAACGGACGGCACCAACAGGCAGACAGCACAACGCGACACCTCAACGGAAAGTAGAGGTGTCTTTTAATTACTCAGCTTTCTGAATAAACCCGGTAATGCTGATTATATGCTCACAACGAGATAATAAAAAAATCGCCCATCTGTATTTAATATCTAATTTCTATTTACAAACCGAAGAATTTCAGGCATCTTCGCTCGAGCCGCTTTTTCGCCGGCGACAATGTGCTTCTTGACCGTCTTCGGATCAAAGAAGTCATTGAAACCGACAAAGGTCTCGCTGTGCGTTTGCGGTTCAATCACGATATCCGAGTCAACGATCGTTTGATGGGCAAAGTTGTGCCGGATAATCGTTAGGGCGCGGTACGTTACATCGGTGATATTTTTCTTCGTCAGGCGTTTCAGTCCGATCTCCGTTTCCAGGCTGACCGAAATGACTTTATCGGCGCCAAGAAATCGGACGATGTCATCTGGTACCGGGTTCGTCAGTCCGCCGTCAGCCAAGAGCCAGTTGTCATAGGGAATCGGCGAAAAGACCGGCGTGGCGGAAATACTGGCGTGAACCGCTTTGACAACGTCGCCCTCGTTTATGTGAACTTCTTTGCCGGTATGAAGGTCAGTTGCGACCACGGTCAGCGGGATTTTCAGATCGGAAAACTGAATGTACCCGAGATGGTTACGTAAAAACTTCTCAATTTTATTGCCGGCCATGAAGCCGCCTTTCCAAGTCGGGTCAATAAGCACCAGCCATTGTTTCAGATTGCTGTGCTCCAGCGCGAACGCCTCGATCTTCCGGCTGTCGCACCAGGTCGCGTACAACGCGCCGATGAGCGCACCAATGCTCGTGCCCGCCATGAGATCAATCGGAACATGATTGTCTTCGAGCGTCTTCAAGACGCCGATGTGCGTCAGTCCGCGCACCCCGCCGGAGCCGAGCGCTAAGCCGATTTTTCTTTTTTTAATCATCGTCGCGTAACAATATTTTGATTAATAAATATTTACGATCGGTTGAAGTATAAAACATCCACATTATTGACGGCCAATCAATAAAATAATATAGATGCCGACCACGTTTGCTAAAAAAGAAATGATGATAAATTTTTTTGCCGAGATCTTCGTGAAACTTAGCAAACCGGAGGCTAATTCATCCGGCAGCGGCGACGCGAGAATTGCTAGTCCCGTCAACGTTAATAGCCAGTTCGGCAATTTTTTGTTATTTGACAGATGTGTTCGCAGCGCCTCGATCAAACCCAGGCGGGACTGCGTGCGCAGTATAACGAACACAGTAACGTCGTATACCGCCGCGCCCAGTCCGCCGATCAGCGCCACCAGCAGCGAGCTGATAGACGCTGGCATATTGAGAAAAATGACCGTAGCCATACTCGAGGTAAAGGCTAGGGCATAAAGGATGCCGGCAAAAAAAGCGCCCATCAGCCCCGACTGGTCGATCCGGCCGATATACTCACGGATAGCCGGAAACTGGACGGCAATAATGGTCACAACAAGACCGGCGGTGAATATGCTAATTGAGACTAGAGCGCGGGTGTTTTTTATTGGCTTCATGGTTATAACTGCTACCGCTACAGTATACTGTGTTTCTGTTTATTATGAAAACGTCTGGCGCGCAGTAATGGCTGGGTAACTACTTCTTCACCGCCTCGATCAATATGCTTTCCAGGGGTATGCCAAGATACTGCTCTTTGCTGATTTTTTTGTTTTCCGATATGACCGAAACAGCCAGGCCAGCCTTTTTTATCGTACCCAAATAGGCGTCTTTCAGAACCGCCCCGGCCACGCAGCCGGCGATCAGCGCCTCGTTATTTTTTTGCTCCGGTGTCAGCTCGGCCAACAATACAATATCGGAGACATACATCCGGCCACCTGGTTTTAATACCCGCCAGGCTTCTTGAAAGACTTTGTATTTATCCGGCGCCAGGTTAATCACGCAGTTTGAGATAATGATATCGGCTGAATTATCATTGAGCGGAAGAGCCTCGATATCGCCCAAGATAAAATCGACGTTTCGAAAATCCATTTTTAAGGCGTTGGTTTTTGCCTTGACGACCATTTCCTCGGTGAAGTCAACCCCGATCACCTTGCCGGCCGGACCCACGCGCTTGGCCGCGAGAAAACAGTCAATACCCGCCCCGCTCCCGAGATCAACGACGACGTCGCCCGGCTTCATCTTTCCAAACGCGACCGGGTTGCCGCAACCCAAGCCGAGATCAGCCTCGCCTACTTGCGCCAGATCCTGTTCCGAGTAGCCGATATTTTTCGAAACGGTATTCTGTCCGGCGCACGAACAGCCGCAGGTTTTCATTTTTGTTTGGGCGATTTCGGAATATTTAGTTTTTACGATTTTCTTGATGTCGGTCATATAATTGAGTTTGTTGTAAAAACCCACGACGGTGGGTAGATAGGATGATTAGATATCTGTAGTATACCATTTTCCCAAAACCAAAAACACTTCCGTAAAGACGCGGTTTGCGCTGGGGACGCGATGCTAGCGGTTTTTTACCGCGAATGCTCGTGGTTCTGTGGAATTGGGAGTACCTGGACGATCTGGCGAGGCAGTTTGGGTATCTGCAAACCGGGGAGTAAACAAGGCGGCAACCATAACAATATCTGCTCACCAAAGTGTTGTTAATTGCTAGGCTATTAACCTTGTGATAATCTAAAGACGTTGCTAACCAAACAATAAAATAATGAAATAATGTCAAAAACTCTTCTCCCAAAGAAATCCGATAATCTTACCGACTGGTATACATCCATTATTCGATTGGCTGATCTCGCTGATTATGGTCCGGCCAAGGGAACGGTGATTATTAAACCGTATGGATACGCTATTTGGGAATTCATTCAACAAGCTCTGGATGAGCGCATAAAGGCCAAAGGGGTCGGAAACGCCTACTTTCCGTTATTGATCCCGATGTCCTTTTTGGAAAAAGAAAAAAGTCATGTCAAAGGATTCAAGCCGGAGCTAGCCGTAGTAACGCATGGCGGCGGAGAAAAGCTCGAGGAACCGCTGGCGATTCGCCCGACAAGCGAAACAATCATGTACAATTCATTCTCACAATGGATCCAGTCATGGCGCGATCTGCCGCTCCTCATGAATCAATGGAATAATGTTGTGCGTTGGGAAAAACGGACCATGCCCTTCATCCGTACCAGCGAGTTCTTGTGGCAGGAGGGCCATACCGCTCACGCCACGCACGAAGAGGCGCTTGAGATGCAGCGCTGGGCCATGGATATGTATATTCAAGTCTACCAAGACTTCTTGGCGATCGCTGGATATTCTGGCTACAAATCTCAGTCAGAGCGTTTTGCCGGCGCAGAGACAACTCTGACATTTGAGTCATTGATGCCAAGCGGCAAATCACTACAATCATGCACCTCGCATGACCTGGCCCAACATTTTTCAAAAGCTTTCAGTATCCGTTTTCAGAACCAACAGCGCCAAGAGGATTTCGTTTGGCAAACAAGCTGGGGCTTCAGCACACGATCGCTGGGGGCATTGATAATGGCGCATGGCGATGATAACGGCCTGCGACTGCCGCCAAAAGTCGCGCCGATACAGGTGGTCATCGTGCCAACCCGCATCGAACCGGAAACATTGGCATATTGCCAGGCAATCCGCCAGGAGCTAAAAGAGTCTAGCATCCGAGTGCGACTGGACGACCGCGACAACGAACGGTTTGGATATAAAATCAATGAGTGGGAAGTCAGGGGTGTGCCGATTATCCTGAAACTCGGACCCAGAGAGGTAGCGGCCGATCACGTAAGCTGGCATCGTCGCGACACACTCGAAGATGGACAGTCAAATCGCCGCGGCTTGGGTCAGACAATTTTAAAACTCCTCGAAACGATTCAGCGCGATATGCTCGCCGCCACAGCAGCCTATCGAGATAGTAATACTCGGGAGGCAAAAACGTATGACGAGTTTAAGCGGCTTATTGAAAAGCACAAGGGGTTTATAAAGGTCTGCTGGAACGACAACCCTGGCATAGAAAAAAAGATCAAAGACGAAACCAAGGCGACCAGCTGCTGTTTGATCAGCGAAAATGGAGAGGGTGTTGACTTCTACACCGGTGAACCAGCGAAAGATGTCTGGCTGTTTGCGCAATCGTACTAGCTATAATATTTTTCGCTACAGATAAATGCTAAGCCGGAGGACTGCAAGACACAGCGTCTTGTATTTGAATATGGCCAGAAATTGGAATACGAAAGTCCGGACATGTGGCATAATGCCTTGAGACCGGGATTATACAAAAAAACTCAAGACATGCCCGAGTTATAATTTATCCTTACTTTGTTGTAAAAAATATTCGCTGGGGTGGCCAGTGGGACTTGCACCCACAACCGCCGGTTCCACAGACCGGTGCTCTACTAATTGAGCTATGGCCACCATAACAAAATTCTCCTGAATTATAGCGTGTTTTTACTTATTTTGCAAGACCCAAAAAGGCATATGATATTCTACGTATAACGTCCTTGACAGCCCCGCTCAATCTCACTAAACTACGGGCAACGCGGGTCCTTGGCCTATTCACAAAGGGGGTAAGTGTGGCCGTGGAAAAGACACAAAAACGGTATCTTTCACATGACGAGTTTCTCCGGCTGGCTGACAAGGTAGCGGCCATGCTCCGCCGGCGAAGGTTTGACCACTGCCTGCTCGTTTCCCGCGGCGGACTCTCGCCGGGAGGGTATTTGGCCAAGTGCGTGCCGTTCTACGACATCTTGGTCGCTTCCATCATGTGGTACAAGAAGGGTCGCAAACTCGCACGGCCGGTCATACTTCAGTTTCCGCCCGAGACACTGCTCAATGGCCGCCGCGTCCTGATCATTGATGACGTGTGGGATAGCGGCGATACACTCGATCTTGTCCGGCACATGTGCATCCGGGCCGGGGCCAAGGTCAGAATCGCCACCCTTCACTACAAACCCAGGAAGTCCACGCATCCAGGCCAGCCTGATTTCTTCGCCGAGGAGACAGAGGACTGGATCGTCTATCCCTGGGAAGTGGTGTGGACAGTCCACATCGAGGAATCAGGCGTGAGACGAGGGACGTTCGTACACGAATTCGACTGTAAGCCGAGAGCGGGCAAGAAAGTCGTTTTCGACCGACCGCCCCACAAGAAAACGACTGCGTGCACGTTCGTCTTCACCAGCGTTGATCTCAATTCACACGTCGCAGTGCTCACCCCGGTTTCGTGATCACAACTTCCCTCAAGCTGAAACGGGCTGGCATGAGAGAAAGCCCGATTTCTTCGCCGAGGAGACAGACGAATGGATCGTCTATCCTTGGGAGTTACGAGAGAACCAAACGTAAGGGAGTCCGCGATGAGTCAATCATGGACAGTCTATGTTGAAAACGGCGGCGTCAGCCAGGGACGGCTGGACTATGAGTTCGCGACCGAGCCCCGGGTCGGTCAGAAGATCCGCTTCGATCTGCCGCCGATCGCCGATCAGCCGACGGGCTGGTATCTGATCACCAGCGTCAACGTCCACTCGCACATTGCCGTGATCGAACCGACGATCGAATAGTCGGAACGGACCGGCGCGCGACCACCCATTGTCCATTCAGATGGGTGGCTTTTTTGTTTGGAGCAAAGAAAAAGCCCGCCGTTTTTCAGACGACGGACGGCTCGGCCTCGCCCAGGATATCGACAGTGATTTCCTTGCGAGAACCCGTGTTCACAATGTCGACGACACGGCAGTTAAATCGCTGCCAACCACCAGCCGTGAGCTGAAAGCTGAGAATCTGCGTTTCGTCCCCGCGCGGCATATGGCAGAACTCAGCTTCAGTTTGGCTCTTCGCCAACAGTTCGGAACCGGCGCGGACGTGCACTGCCCAGAGCGTGCTCATGAACGTTCCTCCTTTTCCGGCTGAAGACTGCGCGTCAGCTCTCTCAACCCGTCAACATGACCTACTTTATTATATTGTAGCACGATGTTGCCATGGACATAATGCGTTCATAGAACCGATTGAACAGTAGTATTATTAATGGGGGTTTTCAGAATGGTCATGTTTTAATAATTCCACCGCTGCGTTAGGGCTCAGTGACTTGTCGTATGATTCATTAAATTGTATAATGTGATATATTACAATTTTTTTTAATACAAACATGGCCAAAACAACACCCCCGGCAAAAAAGCTCCCGGCTCAACCGCTAATAAAAGCTCAAGCCAAGAAAACCACGCCCGCCAAAACACAGACGCCGGCCAAGCAAACTAGCAAGTCGGCCGCGCCGATAAAGCCGAAAACGCCGACCCAGCCTATCAAGATTAACTCCTATCTTATTTGGACGATTATCATCATCACGGCCGTGCTCGCCTACACGATGATTTGGGTTTCATATTGGTACAAAAGCGGCCTCGATGAGCTCACTTCGTCGAGTACCGTTATTAATCATAACAGGAACACAAATAAAACCGTCTCAAACGCGAATGCTAATGTTAATGGAGCCATCGTCCCGCCGACAACCGCGTGGAGTACCTACGAGAACACCCAGTACGGCTATACCGTAAAATATCCGAACACCTGGGCGGATGAAAATACTTCGATCGCCAATCCGGCCATGTTCGCCGATCCCGTGGCGATCGCCCAAGAAACAGACACCGAACTCCTCCAGGGTACAAAGATAGAAGTCTATGTGGAGAACAGTAGCGCTTCGAACGTAGCCGCGGCCGTACTCACAAAAGACACCGAATGGACGGTGTTACAGGAAACGCAAACGGTTGTCGACAGCATAGCGGCCGTCCGCCGCCAGGTCCAGGCCCTCAGTTTCACAAACATCACCTATATCCTCAAGAACAACAAACTCTATAGTATTATCCAGTATATTCCAAAACTGACCGACCGGGGTATGTACACGGCAATCTACGGCCAGATCCTGGCAAATTTTTCCTTCACGCAGTAGCGAAAGATAAAAAAACCGCCCGAGGAATCCGGCGGTTTTTTGTTATGTCTATATTACAAAAATAGGGTGATTATTTCTGACCTTGTTTATATAATTGGTCACGTATGGTCATAATGCACGACCCATCGGCGACAATATCCATTCCGAGTTTCAACGCCTTATCACGGATGTCCTGGCTTTCCGCGCCGGGCTGGAACCAAAGCTTGGCCACATGGGCAAAATTGGCGTCATCGAGCACTGCCCCGCCTTCATCCGGGGAAACCACAACAATCGCTACGTCAACTCCGCCCGGGATATCCTGAAGCCGATGGTATACCGGAGCACTGGCGATTTTCGTGACTTTAGCGTTAGAATTTACACCCACAACTTTATAGCCAGCGTTGAAAAAATCCACGAGAACGCGGTACCCGTATTTCTCTTGGTGCGTGCTGGCACCGACGACAGCATACCGGTATTTTTCATTTATAAACCTTTTCGCTCGTTCGAGGTCCATACTATATAGTATACAGAAAAAAATTACATCTGTTAATAAATTAAGGGGGTGATTTTTATTGACAACCGCGACAATTCCTTTTAAGATAGCGCCGTTGATGACTGTAGCCTGGTGGCGGTGTTGGTATGAACACTTTTCAAGGGAGGTGGCATGCGCCGAACTAGCCTGTACTTTTTCATCCTCACCTGTCTGTTCGCGGCCCAGCCGGCCCGATCACAGGAACCCCTCAGCCTCCGCTTCATGAGCCAGCGCACCCAGCTGGACCGGTATCTCGGTCAGGACGCCGTCGGTCAAATCAGCGGACAGGACATCAAACTGTTCGTGGACAATTCACGGCGGACGCGGCTGCTCGCCCTGGAGATCGAGAACTACAACAACGACGTTCCCGACTCAATCGGCCTGGAGCTGCCCGAAAAACGCCGCAACATCGGCGTCTGCCTGCCGCTCACGAATCACTTCACGTTTCGCTACGTCCACAACTCGTACGAGTACAACATCTCCGACGACTTCACCACCGAAGGGTACTATCCGTGTTTCGATGACACGACCAACCGGATCATGTTGGGCTTTGAGGAAGACAACGAGCGTTCCTTCCTCGCCTATGGGTATGGCCGGCAGCAGCTCGGCCATTGGCAGCTGTATACAGCTGCTTCCCAGGAACGATACGACAAGGGAATGCGACAGAAAGAGCGCGTGATCAATGAACGCCTTGGCTTCGCGACCAGCCGTCTGGTCAGCGGGCTGCAGCTGTTCGCCTCCGGCACCTACAACTTCGGCACTGAGCGGCCGACGTGGTCAGCTGGTTTGGCCCGCCCCGTGCCGATGGGTTCCACTCAGCCCGGATTCTATGTCTCCGGCCGATACAAGCCGGAAGCCACCTTCGTGCTGGCGATGTTCACGATCGGCACGAAGGCCTTCCCCCAGGAGATGGTGGCTGACCAGTTTACTTCTTCGATGGTTTCGACGATGCATACCAGCCGGATTGTGCGCGGTCGCGACTTCGATGTCATGGGCGGCAGCTCATCGGGTTACAAGATCCAGGAGATGAGCGATGTCGCCGGCTACCTCACCCTGGTGGACACCGAAGTGACTGAGACTGCCTCAGTCCGAGAGCTCGAAGCGGCTCTCTACGGCACGTTGTCCTGGTGCATTGCCCGACTAGCCAACCCGTTCATCGGTTTCGCCCATTCGGAATCGCGCGACCTGATCTACAACCCCATGCTTCACGGCATGGATGATCCCGGACAGAGCTGGAACACCGTCATGCTCGGCGGAAAGATCAACGTTCTGGCTAGGCCCGATCCTCGCGGAACCAGGAAAGCCGGTTATCTGAAACTGGAATCAAAGCTCCGTTTCAACCGACACGGCTTCAACGGCCTAAGCCTCGAAGGCACCTTCTGGCTCTAGGTCAAACCCGATTCATTTATTGATTCCGGGTTTTTTTCTTTGGTGCTATCTGTTACAATGGAGATGTTTCGATATCTTAGCAATTAACCCATTTCTATGAACCAAAAAGGCTTTATTTCGCTTATTGCCACGATTATCATCGTGCTCGCCGTTCTGGCCGCTGGGGCGTATTATTATGGCCGTGGTTCGGGAAAGGTCATAACAGAAAATCGCGACGTGACCACCTTTTCAAAAATCTCGCTCAAGGGCATCGGGAACTTGAAGATAAGCCAGGGTGATACGGAAAGCCTCCGCATTGAGGCCGAAGACAACCTCATGAAAAAGATCGAGACTGAAGTGCGCGGCGACACACTTCACATCGGTTTTAAATTGGCCTGGCCGTTTTGGAGCGTCTGGCCGACGAAAGACGTCAATTTCTATGTGACCGTGAAAAATCTTTCCGACGTCAGTGTTAACGGGTCAGGGAAAATCGACTTTACTACCCTTGCCCTCCAGGACGTAGGTTTACGCGTTAGTGGCTCGGGCACCATCACTGGCACAACGCTAACTGGCCGCAATGTTACTATCAACATCAGCGGTTCGGGAAAAGTACGGCTTGGCCTGAATGTTGAAAAAATTGTTTCACACATCAGCGGTTCAGGCGACTTCTCGCTCAATGGCATCGCGACCGATCAAGAGATTTCCATCAGCGGCTCGGGGAAATACTTGGCCAAAGATCTGGTCAGCCAGAACGTGAAGGTCGATATCAGCGGCTCGGGGAAATCTGAGGTAAACGCCCAGAAAAGTCTGACGGTAAAAATCAGCGGCAGCGGTAAGGTCGGTTATTACGGCCAGCCGGTGATCGACCAATCCATTTCCGGCTCAGGTAAGATCGAACGGCTGACCGACGGTCCGGCGACCAACGCAAATACTAACACTAACGCGGTGGCTAATATTAATTACCAGCCAGCACCAAGCGATGCCTATCGCAACAATCCGCGGTACTGCGAACAAACCGCCGACTGTGTGGCCGTGCCCCACCCAGCGAACAGTTGCTACAAAGCCTACTATAATATCTACGCCGAGAATGAAATCGAAGCCTATAAAAACCAGACCGGCGCCGTAAGGGAAGATTGTCCGTTCAACGGACCCGCCCTCTGTGAAAATAATGTTTGTATCGGTAGAGCGCTGATGTAAATAAGAAAAAACCGGCTACCGTCTGGCAGCCGGTTTTTAATTTTGCTGAGCTTAAAATTAGTTCCGTTTTTCGACGACGATTGAACACTTCGTCAGCAATGCGGCCATGGCGCCGAGGGCGGCAAAAACCGGCAGCAGTACTGCACCGACCGCCGCGAACGTTACTGGTATTTCCAATATCGACTCACCTTTTTCGTTTTTGATAATGATCCGGCGAATGTTCCCTTGATGGATTAATTCCTTTACTTTTTGGACGAGCTCGTCGCCGTTGATTTTGAATTCCTCTTGACTGGGGCTTGTTTTTTGGGTTGCCATAATGTTTGGAATAAATGGTAATGTTTTGCCTAGTCGTACGTATCATTATAACATATGCATCTTCTACGACTAGCCGGTCACTCATCATAACAAACGTATTGGCACGGGTCGATCCAGCCTGACAGCTCGGCCTGGGTATTCACATAGCCTCTGATATTTACGTCCGCACCTTTGTGAAAACCAAGGTGCAAATGCCTGCGCTCCCCGGCTGTTTCCACGCTGTATCCTTTTCCGAGAATACCCAGCTCATCACCATGATTGACGATATCACCAACACTCTGTTCAATACTTGATAATCGAAGGTGTCCATAAATAACTGTTATTGCTTCCCCATTGAGCTGACACGATTGCACCGCCACCCCGCCATATCCGCTGGCTGACTTACGCACGCTGAGCGGTCCGGTGCAGACGGCATGAACCACGACGTCGGCATTAAGTTCTTCCGGGAAAATCTCGAAATCCGCCCCAGTATGATACCCCCGGAATCGCTCTGGCTGAATCGGCGATGTTTGGGGTGTGATAAATATACCAAATGGCTTTTTCGTCACCCTTTCTCCTGAACGCGTGAGCAGCGGTAGGGATATGTCAGCGGCTGAATTTGTTTGAGCTGGAAGCGACGAATTATTGACAATCGTATTTGTATTGGACGGGGCCGGTGGCGTGTTCGATTGATTCTGGGTTGGCGAAGATAACAATCGAAGCGACAGAAAGACCGCACCAACGAAGAAAATTATTACGATGAGGATATATACCTTTTTCATAGTGTTGTTAGGCAAACAAATTCAGGAAAAAATAAGGTTGTTGTGGTATAAAGAATACGCGAGCAGGTCGCAGTGTCATACCTAATACGCCCCGTGTGGAAAAATAATGATAAAAAGATTCTCTCGGCGGCGGCGTCATGAGGCTTGTCTCAACTTAGGGAAAAAAGTGCGTCTATGAAACAACCATAATCTCTGCTATAATGCACTACCCTAAATACTAACACACTCCCATATGACAAACTATCTCCAACCGCCTACCCAACAAGCAGACGCAAAGCCAGAAGGCTTTCGCTCCATCTATACGCTCTATGCGCCAAAAGTGTTTAATTATCTCTGGTATCGCGTCGGTAATAATTATGCCGTGGCCGAAGATCTCATGCAGGAAACGTTCCTGCGCGCCTTCGAACGCCTGCCCTTCTACACCCAGCGCGGCTATTCCTATCTGACCTATCTCATTACCATCGCGCACAATCAGCTCATGAATTACTTCCGACGGCCGATCACCTTGTCGCTTGAGGAAGCTTACTATCTGACGGTCGACACCAGTTCCGAGGTCGAGCGACGACTCATGGCGAGCCATGTCTGGAACCACATCCGCCGATTGCCGCCGAGCGAGTACCGCCTCTTTGATCTCCGCTACCGGCAAGATTTATCCATCAAAGCAATTTCAAAAAAAGTTCATAAGTCGGCCAACGCCATCAAATTGACGCTTAGCCGCTCCCGAGAAAAAATCCGCCGCGAGCTTGCCCAAGAAGACCAGCTCCAAAAAGCCTCGTACCACCGCACCGCCCAGCCAACGACGGCCTGACACCTTTTTCTGGCTCAGGTGTTTAATATAATGTGAGGGAAAACAATGACTGTGTTGTTTTTCCCAAATAACCCACCTTTTTTACGGCAAAACCGGCTCCCTACAGCCGGTTTTGTGATTGGCTTGACTGTCGATATAAAACCGTTATACTGACCAGCTTGTCTGTCAAACGATAAGCGATGGCGCGTTCACGTCGCCCTGGACGGAATGCCATGTACCGGAGCCCGAAATTCGGGCGACTGGTGCAGGGATGGCCGGCCTTGGCACTTCCGCCTGCAGGATAGTCCGGCTTTCTTGAGCCGGACAGACCTGCGGTACCGGAGGACACTATCATGCTAGACTGTCAGGAGTGCGAGAAAGCTGACCAGCTGAAACAAGAACGGTCGAAGTACCACCCAGCAGTCCATCTGATCGGGGGACTGCTATTGCTCGCCGCCGCCTTCATCGGCAATCGGTACGGCTGGCGAAATCCCGCTGACTTCACACACGACTTGGCGTGTGCCGCTGGCATCCTCAGCTTCGTTTTATCCGTCTGGGTAGGTTTCATCCCGTACATCGGCCGCAGCGTCATCGGCCACTATCTCTTCGACTACGTGAATCACCGGAGCGAAGGACATACCCACCTGACGCAGCCTCGGTACGGCTTTTCGGATGACTACGGGTTCAATGCCAAGGGGCCGATTTTCCGGATCACGCTCGGCGGTTGGTTCAAGCGCAACGCCGTGCTGCATCAGCCATCCGGCCACTGGTGGCACCACCTGAGGCGGGCTAACGGTATTCGGTTTCAATCAGGCAACAGTTACTCGCTGAGCGACCCGGAAGGAGGCTGCCTGCCGCCGATGACTCTGGCCGAGCTGCGCTGGGTGGTGGAATGCTTCACCGGACTGCGCACGCTGATCGAATTCGCCCGCGTGGTTGAAAGACAGCGGGATCATCTGGGCGGAACAGCTTGCGCAGTTGTGCGCTATGCCAAGAGTACCAAAGACAGGGAAAAGTCTCCGACAGCCCAGAGCATGCGACTGATGCTCGAGCAGGGAGTTCGGACCGTTCCGGCTCATCGTTACGGCGGCTCAGTCGACTCCTCGGGCCTACTGGCTAGCTGGGATGAGCTCGCGACCCGGATGCTACCCCCAGAACCGGCCGGCACGAGCGAGCTAGCCGCCGGCTAGTTGATCGGTTGATCCGTTTCTCTCCGCGCCAAGGACGATTATGTCCGCGGCGCTTTTTCATACTCGGAAGATTGACAGTAAAGAAAAATAATGCTAGTATACCGAGTTGTTAATCCAATCGTATGCCTGCGTCGTCGCGAAAAAAATCTATCTGGTTGTCCATTGCCCTAATTGTGGTGGCTGGTTTGTTTTTTGCCTATCAGTACCGAGTCGCCCTGAAAGAATGGGTGAGCGGAAACGCCGTCAGTGATCTACCCCCAGCCCAACCAAGCACAAATTTCAATCGCAACACCGCCAATGAGAACGGCAACGACAATTCGAGCCAACCTGTCAACGAAAACATTAACAGCAATACAAACGTTCAACCAAAGCCGCTGCCCGCTGAAATCAACCTTAGAGTTCCGTTCACCTCCCAAGCCCCGGACGCGAATTGGGACATGCCCTACCAGGAAGCCTGCGAGGAGGCGGCCGCGATCATGATCAACGCCTATTGGAACAAGAAAACGTCGTTTACGAAACAAGAGGCGGACACGGCCATTCTCGATCTGGTGGCGTTTGAAGAACAGCATTATGGTTTTTATAAGGATACTGACGGCGCGGAGACCATCCGATTTATCAAAGACAAGTGGGGATATGAAACGGTTGATTTGTATACCGGGGACGAGGTAACCATCGAGCGGATGAAGCGCGAGGTAGCGGATGGCTATCCCGTTCTGGTCCTGACGGCCGGCCGGATGCTCGGCAATCCGAATTACAAAGCGCCCGGACCGATCTACCACGCCCTCGTCATTAAAGGGTACAAAAAAGATGGCACGATCATCACCAACGATCCGGGCACGCGCAAAGGTGCTGATTATGTCTATGATCCCCAAACCCTGCTCAATGCCATCCACGAATGGAATAATGGCGATGTGAACAATGGTCAGAAGGTCATGATTGTCATCCGTCCGAAAAGCGAGTAATCACTCATTTTCCATTAATATTGACAAGTAATAATCATACAGAGTATGATATTTTTGTTTTTGGATCTTCAAACCGTCAACAAATCCTCGAAGGAGGGTGAGGAATGCCAGCGGCTACCCAGCCCCGAAGAAGAATCGGTGAAGTGGTTGCACATCAGATGATGCGGAACGGGCTAAGGGTCTTCGTCGTCACAGGCGCTGAAGGATCTCTGCATGTTGGGGGTGAGATCACGCTCGGAGAGGCTCCACCCGTCACTGTCAATGGCCTGGAACGCGATGGTCAGTCGATCGAGTCGGTCGGCGGCGGAACGAAGGTGAGCTTTCACCTGTCCGATGATCGCATCATTCCAAACGGCACACCGGTCTTCGCCTAGACCGACGATTGCTTCAACGGCCTTGGCCGTCGAGACCTGCTTCGGTAGGTCTCTTTTTCAATAAAAAAGGGGGCGGGTATTAACCACCCCCGGCGCTTTCCTTGTCGGAAAGCAATCGACCGGTCCCGGCTGTAGCCGGAGCAGTGTGAAGATGCCGTATCTGCGGGCCGGTGAAGAAACCGGCAAACGGTTCATTCCGGTCGTTGTAGTAGCGCCGGCTTTGCTCCCCGAGCTCAGCGACCCAGGGCTGGATCCGCGGATGCCGATCGGCCAATTCGGGCCGGAATACCGCCGCCATCGGCAAAAGGATATCCAGTGTCTCGTGCGCCTTCCGTACGCGGCTTTCCGGCGGCATGACGTCGCAGGTTCGGAAGTAGTGCAGCCGATCGCCCAGTTTCAGTAGAACAACACGCGGGTCGCGCAACGCGCAGCGATAGAGCTTCCCGTAGTACATCTCGGCTTGCGGCACCCAGCCCAACTGGCTGAATTCCTTGTCGCATGAGACGGCCTCGACCAGACCCGCTACTTCGGGACCGAACAAGTCGAGGATCACGGCGATGCAGACATCCGTGTCCTCATCGAGGTCGTGGAGTATGGCCGCACACACTTCAACCCACGTGCAACCGATCGCCAGCATATAACCGGCGACGGCATAGGCGTGGTTGACTGCTGGTGCTCCAGAACGGCGGAGCTTGCCGGCCATGGCCTGTTCGGCAATGCTGCTCGCCTGATAGATGCGTTCTGGTTGTTCGATGCTGGAACGTGCCAGTTGAAGCCGAAATTCGTCCTTTGTCATTGCCCACCCCCTGAGTACCGAATCCGTGGTTATTCGCCTCTTCCGTCAAACGCCGAAGCGTTTCTTCCGTGGAAAGAACAGGTGCGTTCCTATGATGTACGGGTACGAGAAAACATTGTCATAAACAAAAAATCGCCTGGTTCGGCGATTCGTTTTTTGGCACACACCTACTCCTCGGGAGGGAGAACGTGAAGCTACTTCGCGGTCTCCTCTTCCCTCTCTTTTCCGACCAGGCCGCTGGGAAGATGCCAATATTCATATGGTAAATTTGCTCCATTATATCATCGTTTCAGCGACGGTCAAGTGTACAATCCACCGTCGAAATACTACCTTGTATGATTCCGAGATTAGTGCTACGGTATTGATAGAGAATATAATAATTCACTCACGTATAGTATGAACCGCAAAACTTCGGTTTCGATCATTCTTACGTCACTTATTCTCATTGTCGGCGTCGGCGCGCTCACGCTTTTCGTATATCTGCCGAAGAAAAAGGCACAACAAAACAAGAGCGACGTTCTGGGCGCGAAAACGACCAGCGCCCTCGAAACAACAACGGCCTATTTGACGACGCAGGTTGGCGTTGTAAAAGAATTGGAACGCCTGATTCGCAATTCCGGTCCGGTCTATACCGATCGCGAGAACAGTCAATACACGCCCGACGATCAACTCAAAACAGCTGACTCGACCCGACAAAAACTTCTCGCTTTTAAGGTTCAGGCGCAAGGCTGGGTCGTACCGGCTGAGGCCGGCGAGGTTCAAGCGCTTTTTCAAAAAGTTCTCGACCAGGAGCTCACTGTTAGCGACTCATATCTAAAAGCCTTTAACCAAACAACGGGCAACGCTCAAGAAGCGCAATTCACCTTGGTAGAATCAGCGCGCTTACGGGTGGAGAGTGAAAAACTCGTAGCCAGCCTGAAAACAAAAAATGGCGAATTGCTAAAAAATGCCGGCGCCACATTTACTGATTCCGACGGCGACACCTTGCCGGACGTTTGGGAACGAATTGCCGGCAGCGACCAAACGCTGGTCGATACCGACGACGACGGACTGCTTGACGGTGAAGAATTCAATCTCTATCTTACGAAGCCATATGAACCCGATACTGACGCCGATGGTTTTAGCGACGGTCAAGAAATAACGAACGGATTTAACCCGATTGGCCTTGGTAAATTGATACAGTCGTCAAGCAATTAAACCTGTTTTTCATATTTCGATAACCAACTAGCCGGCCCCATGGTCGGTTGGTTTTTCTAGGCGGGACCCCGCAAGTGGTGTATACTTTTACTAGGTTTACGCCCGCGCCCTTGATTTTTTTCACCATTCTGGTATACTCACAAATTCTTAGAAATTTACGTAATCCATGGAAAACGAGACACCCCAACAACCGATCGCGAAGCTCGTTCACGCCTATCAACAGCCAAATCTCGACTTTGCCGCCTTCCCGTCCGAGCCCCGTATCCAGGTCAGTCAGATGGCCAGTCGGATGGCTTTTATTTATGAACGGATCCGCAACGCGCTTGAATATCAAGAGCTTCATCTGATCCGAAAGAACGCTATTGAACGAACAATGAAACGGCGGCTGATGTCGCGGGTCAAGCCGTCAGAGCTGGGCCAGGATTTAATATATGAACTTATCCGTGGCCGCTACCTGCCTGACAAACAAGTCCCGGAGCATAAAATCGCCGACGTCACAAATATTCTCAATAAATACTTCTACCTTTTTAATCGGATCGGCTTTTATCAAAAAGGCGGGGAAAAACGAAAAACGTACAAATGGCTCATCGGCATCGCAGCCGTCGAGATTGACCAAGCACTGATTTCTCCAAACAAGACGCAGGCATTGGCTGAGTTCATGTACTCAACCATCCAAAAGAATATCCAACTCGACCAGAAAATACCGGATTTGGAAAAGAACATCCAAATTTATCTCGCGGTTCAGCGAGCGCTCCTTCGTTCGGATCAGTCGATCCTCCGCTATCAACTCTTCCTCTATTACAATCAGGGCTGGTATCAAGCCGACCGAGCCTTCGTTGAAAAACTTGCTCAAAATCTACGCTCCATAAAAGGCGAGATTGAACGTCAGATCAGCCACCCGATCGGCGACAACCTCTTTCGCTATCTCAAGAAATACTGCATCTACTTCCACGTCATGAAAGACGTGGTGGAAGAAGATCCGGCCACGGCCTTGCAGCGTTTCTCGGATTTCTCAAACCTCGAGGTCAGCTTAAAAAAGGCCTGCGCGGAACGGTATAACCAGGCACGCCGGAAGCTTCGGACGGGAGCGGTTCGGGCAATCATCTACATTTTCATCACCAAAATGATGTTAGCGCTGATCATGGAAGTGCCGTACGACCTCTATCTGAAAGGGGAAACGAATTTGTACCATCTTGGCCTGAATGTCATTTTCCACCCTCTGTTGTTGTTCCTCGTCGCCCTGACCGTCCGGATCCCAGCCGAGGAAAACACCGCGCAGATCATTGTCGGCGTAAAAAGCATCCTGGCGCGCGGCGACGCTGGCGAAATACTGATCCAACGAATATTCCGACGACGGAAGATCTTAACATCGGCCTTCAACTTCCTCTACGTCATTCTATTTGTCATTACCTTTGGAGCGATCATCTTTGTATTAAATCGATTTAATTTCAATGAGCTCAGTATCGCTCTGTTCCTGCTGTTTTTAACGCTGGTCAGTTTCTTTGGCATCAAGATGCGCGAAGAGGCGAAAGAGTATATCGTGGTTGGCCGCCGGGAAAGCACGCTCGGATTCGTGATTGACCTCTTTTCAATGCCGATTGTCCGGGCGGGACGCTGGATTAGCTTAAAATCGCCGAAAATCAACGTCCTGCTTTTTGTCTTCGATTTCATTATCGAGGCGCCCTACAAGACATTCGTTAATATTTTTGACGAATTGACAAAGTTTATTCGCGAGAAAAAAGAAGAGTTATAATATTCGGTAATTCATAAAAAGAAAAGAGGCGGTCCAACCCGGTTGAGTGGAAACGCCTCGTTTGTGATTCACTAGGAATCACGTGTGCTAGATCTTTCTCGTCCTCGGCAGCGAGTGAATGCCGCCCCTACCCTGCCGTTCATGGAGATCCCAGGCATAGCTGGCTAGCTGCGCCGGATCGATCGGGTCGCCATCAACGTACAAGAACAGGATATTGGCACCATCAACGTGGTGCAGCTGCGCTTGGGCGTACTTGGATGGCATGCAGCCCTGGGGACAGACGGCCACACCGCCATGGCGCAGGTCCACGATAGTCAGCGCCGCCTCGCCTTCAGGCGCGCCTTCGAAGTACGGTTTGACCGCTGCCATAACAGGCTCGATTCTCGTGTGCGTGTTCCGGCCGATCGCGTGAGCGACGACGCGATCCAGGCGCCAGAATACCCACCACTGCAGGAGGGCCTTCAGGCTGACCGCCACGCGATTGAACTGATCGCGCTTGTGGCCGTGCCCTTGGGTCCAGGTGAGATACTGGATCCATTCGTGAATCGTTGAGCGCCGAACCCTGACATTGTGGTCAGCCAGTATTCTGACCACATTGCCATTGGCATGGGGGTCTCTGACCACGTAGATCTCGCCCGAGAGGTGTCCCTGGACTACATTGGCCTCTCGCTCAGGATCAATCCAGATCGACTGAAACTCACGGACGACTCGGTCCAAGAAACCGGGTAGCCCCCAGTCGCACAGCCAATCTCGGATCTGACCCGGCAAGCGCTGGGCTACCGGACGAACCTTCAACTGCTCTACCGCCCGCGCCATCGCCCACTGATACACTCGATCGACGTCAGCCGGGTTCCGGGCTATCGGCAGATAGTAGCACCAGAGCTCGTCCAGCAGATCAGCCAGCATGACTGCGGCGCAGGCCTTAAGTCGCAGGTGTTTTCCCACGCCGTCATAGGCATTGTCCGATGAAGTAGCAAACAGGTGAACTGCTTGCGCTGGATCCAGCTGGGTCAGAATGATCCCGTGCTGCGTCCGGTACGAACCGAAGCGGCAGGGACCAGTCGTGGCCGGCATGAACCAGTAGAAGTGTTTGATCTCGGGATATTGCGGCAGAACCTCCCGGACCATGTGCTCGAGAACGCCGGTTACGTACATGTACGGGACGCATTCTTTTCCGGTCGCGTACCGGCCGCGTCCCAGACGAAGTATCTGGTCATTGGTCGGCGGGGCCGCGATTACCCTGATGCCGATTGACGAATAGACCGCGGTCAGCAAAGGCTCGAGGTTACCGAACTGACAGAGAACCAGCGCTGACTCAGGGTCATCCGGATTAAACGGCTTGCCCGTATCGTGTTCCTGAAGCAAGGTGAGATCGGAAACCAGCCCGCGCTTATCTCCGTCCCGATAGTGCCGACGCATGGCGTAGACACTCGACTGAATCCGCGTCGTGAAGCCGCCCATGCCCGTATGCCCATCGGTTTCGATGATGCAGTAGGGCACGTCGGCAATGTACCGCAGCCAGTGCTCCAGAAAAGCGTCCGGACCGCAGGAATAGCACGTGATCATCAGGGGATAAACGCCGGGCCGACGGTGCAGGTCAACCACCGCCCTGAGAATCCTCTGCCCCTCGCCCCAGTACACCAGGTCGAGAAAAGGCGTGGTCGGATCCACCGGGTAGCAGTCAACCGGAATGGCCACGACGCCGCTGCCCTGAATGATCTCTGGAATCTGTCCGTTGATCGCCGGAGACAGCGTGACATAGAGCCGACCCAGCACCACGACGGCTGGCACCCGGTGTACCTCGGCATAATCCAGTGCGCGCTGGCCGATCGCCAGACAACGCTCCTGAAAATCCCGCTGCACACCAACGGCCAGGTCGAACGCCCGAAGGCTCTCGGCCTTGGTACGGCCCAGCTCTCGTCCCATCGAGACGAAAACCTCTCGCACTTCTTCGCTCGCCTGCCAATTCAGCCCGAACTTGATTACCGGCCTCAGGATTTTCATCCCGGGATCCGATGAATCATTCGGATTTACTCCGTTGATGGCGGCAGCCACCAGCTCGGGCGTTCCCTGAACCAGCGGGCACGTACTACCGACGTCGCAGCCGCTCTCCCGAGGCAGCAAAACCACCTTGGGAAAGCAGATCAGATCAACGCCAAGCTCAACCGCCTGGTCAGCCAAGCCATGGGCAACCTTGACCGGCGCGCACATGTCTTTGCCCAAACTGATCTCCTCACCCCGCTTGAGGGTTTCGGTGGTCGGTTCAAGCACTTTGACATTCACGCCGAGGTTGGCCCAGAACGAGGTGAGCAGGGGCATGAACCGGACGTTGGCCAGCGTCAGGGGAACCGCCACTGTTGGCTGCCCCTCCCGATCCACCGGCAAGGCCCGGGTCAGTGCCTCGTGAAGTTTGCGCCGTTCGTCAAACGGCTTCGGTGCGTCGGTCGGCAGTCTGTTTCTGGCGTTCCCTTCGTGCAGCGGACACATGCCGCCCGACTTAACCGTAACCGTGCGATCGCCGATTGACACCTTTGTCCGGTCAATCCGGCACTTGGCGCCGCAGTCGCGATTGCCGCAAGCGAAGCTTGAGCGCTCGACGACCTTGGCCGCGAGGAACTGCTCGAGATCAAACGGCTGATTCAGGTCAATCTGTTCCTGACGGCATTGCTCGAGCGTCAACAAGGCGATGCCAATAGCACCGGTAGCGCCCGGCCGAGGCGGTACGATTACCTTACGACCAGTTACTGCCGCGATCGCCATAGGCAAAGCGATGTTGTTCACCGGCATGCCAAGCGCGAAGATGACCTCTTCCAGTCCCAGTTGTCCGACCAGCCGGTTTAACCAGTTGTGGGCAATGAAGTAGAAGCGGCCGGCAGCGATGTCTTGGACGGTAAAGCCCTCACCCAACGCCCGGTCGGCAATGTCTCCGGAGTAGACAACGCAGGTTTGGCCCATGTCGATCGGCTCTCGCGATTCGAGCGCCCATCGGCCAAACTCCTGAATCGTCGCCTTCATCCGCCTCGCGTCATACTCAACTTCGAAACCTGTTCCCGCCGAGCAAGCCCGGTTCATGTCTGAAGCGACTGGCATTCCTTTCCGGATATTGACCACCTTGGCATCCTGGCCGCCCAACTCACAGATAGTTACGGATCGGCCATGCTCTGGATCGTAGTAGCACGCACCCGCGGCATGCGCGGTGATTTCTGTTTCAACCAGCATCTGATTCCGCAAACCGCCAAAGCAAGCCTCAGCCACGTCGTAGACCGCGCGCCGACCCGAACCGGTAAAACCGAGACTGACAATCTGAACTCGGTCTCCGACCGCGGCCAGCATTTGCCGAACGATCAGTTGCGCAGCGGCGACCGGATTGCTGTTGGTTGGAACATAGTCGTCCCAGACTCGGCGTCCGGTAGCTACGTCGACCAATGCCGCCTTGGTTCCAGTTGAGCCGGAATCAATGCCGAGCGCGGCTCGTCCGCTCCAATGTGCCAGATCAAAATCCGGCTCGGTCAGCTTCTGGACCAGATGAGCTGCTGTGGTGAGCGGCTTGAACGTACGGATGCTCCGAGACTTCGGACGAACGACAGTTGCTGAATCAGCGGTGTAGCGAGATACCTGGCCAGCCATGACCAAATCAGCCGCGATCAATCCCGCACCCCAGGCTTCGAAATAGTCAGACTCGGGATGGATTTCAATCGTCGGCTGGCCGATCATCGACTGGAGAGAGTCCATAACCGGCTGATTCTTGGTCACGCCGCCGATTACGATCACCCGCCCGTCAATCGAGTTCTTCCTAAACAGGGCGTAAACAGATGCGGCAATGCCTCGAAAATAGCTCTTCAGCAAGACCGCAATGTCTTCGCCCGCATTGGCTAGGTGAGTGATCTCAGACTGGGCGAACGCCGCACAGCGCGGAACTAACTCAACCACTCGGTCAGTTGCCTGCGCCGCAGTAATCGCCTCGGGTACGCTCATGTCGGCTCGGGCGCATTGCTTCTCAACCGCTTCACCCGTGCCAGCCGAACACTTTTCAGCCAGCGAATTAGAGTATTCACCACCTTGGTTGCGCGTGAGCACGCTGTAGCCCCCGGCGCTGATCCGGATCAGGTTGATCGGCTCGTGGCCGACACCCTCAACCGGCGGGAAGAAATGTTCGCAGGCGCGATTCAGAGCCGCATCTCTGGGAATGTCACTTTGAACTTGTCCCCCGAGAATGCTGCCCAAGCTGCCAGTGGCCACCACCTTGCGAATCCGTGAATGGTCGAGTCGGGCCCAGATCTGGCCGACCGCCCTTCCCGGATTGCGCTGATGGGGGCACAGCACTTCGTCAGCCTTCACCCAACTTCCATCAGATCGTTCCAGGACGATCGCCGCCACGGTAGTCCGCCCGACTTTCAGGCCGACCACCTGGTCTCTCTGAGCCATACTGATCATTCGACTGCCTCCTTCTATTCGTGTCCACTGATTGCCATACCTACGTAAAAACACGGGTTTTCAAAGACCGTGTTTATCTTTATTTTCAAGCCAATTTGGCTATATACCTTGTACCAGTTTCAGGCCGGCTTGTCAAAAAGAAAAAACGGCTCAAACCAGGGGGTTTGAGCCAAACTGACTGTGGTGCCACCGAGTGCACCGAAAGGGCTAGACTTCCTTGAACATGTACTTCCCGAAGGCCCGGTCGATCCGCTGCCGCCAGTCGTCGGGGCAGAAGAACTGGGTGACTGCCGCCGCGCTTGAAAGCAGCGAGTTCCCGTCCTGAGGGGTGAAGGCGAAACCCACGATCTCGTTACCATTGACCTCGAGCGTGTTGACCGGAATCACGGTTTGATCGAGGAACCGACCGTAGAACCCGTCGTCACGCGCCTCGGAAAACACCTGACCGGTGTTGTCCCACCAGGTCGTCGCCATGAGCGGCTGTTCCCGGATCGCCGCGATGAGCAGCTCGAGCGTCGGCGGATCAGCTACCTCGAGATTGAAGTGGCAGACATGCATGTACTGAGAGGGGATCTGAAGGGCAGACGAGAACAGGTTGAGATCCAGTCCGCACAGTTGGAGCAGCCGCCAGGCGTCGTAGGCGTGGTGCGTCCCGAACCGCCGGATCACGACATCTCCGTCCTTCAAAACCTCCTTGTGCTTGTCCACCTTCGGCGCCGAGATCATTTCCGCCTGGCTGATGTCAGTCGCCCGCCGGATCATGACGAACCGACCCTTGATGAGCACCAGCCCCATCTTGCGGAGAAGGTTCAGCAGCGCCAGAATGTTGTGGGTGTTGCACGAAACCACCTGGCGCCACTTACTGTCCGCGACCTCGTCGTTGTTGACGTCGAGAGCGAACGGGACACCGAAACCATCCTCAGATCCCTGGGCAATGAACCCGCGCGTGGTCGCCTCGTGCTGAGGATACCACGGCTCCACCTTCACCGACTTCTTCTCGCCGGTCTTCTTGTCCTTGACCAGCATCTCGCCGGTCTTGTGGCCGAGTCCGGCCGGAGTGCAGTCGATCACCACGTCCGCCCAGGCGAGCGCCTCCTCCCGGCTCATCTGCGGCTCCAGGCCGAGCTTGGCGAACTCGCCGAATTGATCCTGGTCAGTGACGAAGATCGCATCGCGCTGGATCAGACGTCGAACCGATGCCCTAGTCTTCAGTTCCGGCGTCCGCTTGTGGAACGCCACTTCGCGGATGCCGAGTTCCTCCCTCCTCTTCGTAAGCAGCCCGATCAACGGCTTGCCAATGGTCCCCGTGCCGACAACTAAGACCTTCCCCATCATTGACCTCCTCGATGGCCGCATTCACCCGGGTAATCGCATCGAACACAACTCGTTCCTCGGAACGAAAGAAGGCCTGAGTTACCCTCCCCTGCCTTCTTACCAATCAAATAGTATTACGTATGATGAGGTATGACAAGTGCGTTTTTCCACAGTATTGCTTTTAAAAATACCTAGCTATGATAGAATGTTGTTACATTTACGTTTTTCTGGTGTTCTGTCAGCAAAGGTTGGCAAAAATATTAGTGGTTTTTTTCTTTTTCCCCTCATGATTTTCATTGGTCAATTCTTTGAGATATTAGCCATCGATCGGCAAAAAACAGCCGCCGGATTTCAACTGCCCTCGTTCCAACTACCGGAGATAGATTATTCCGGTCTGGCCATGAACGGTGCGATGTGGCTGGCGATCTTTTTGGCGTTTTTTATGTTAAGCCGGATGATCTTCCATATCTATAAGCTCGCCGTTGCCGATGCTGACGACGAAAACCGGGAAATGGCAAAGGATAATATTAAGAAAAATATTGGGTTTTTCCTTCTGGCTTCGCTTTCGTGGATGGCCTTGTCTTTTTTTCGACACGGAATTTCGCAATATTTTTAGGAATTCAAATTTCTCAACATTTTCTTAATAACGGACGCTATTAAGAAATTTATATTAGGTTACCTTTGTCGTACCATTATTATTTTTGCGTCAAACAGTCATTTTTTCGAACCGGGACACCAATTATTTGTCAATTATTGGAAAATATATTATAATGTACTAGTAGACGGCAGTATTTTATCCATATTTAGCCACAATAATGCCAGACGAAAAATTTGTTACTCAATTAAAAGACTTAGACACGACAAAACAAAACACTGAACCCGATGAGAGTGTGAAATTATTCACATCAAATGACAATGAGGGTGACATTTACTTAGAAGAAGATTACTCCGGCCAACTCGCCGTTGATGTTTATCAAACACCCAAGGACATTGTTATTAAATCGACCATCGCCGGCGTACAGCCCGAAGATCTCGACATCACCATCAACAACGACATGGTGACCATCAAGGGCATCCGTCGGAAAGAAGAGGTGGTGGCTGATGAAGATTACATTTATAACGAATGCCACTGGGGCGGTTTTTCCCGCTCGATTATTTTACCAGTCAATATTAAAGAAGATCGCGTCAAGGCGAATTTGAAAAATGGCATCTTGACCATTGTCCTCCCAAAAGCCGGAAAATCAAAAGTCCGCGTTGTTGAAGTTCATGAAGAAACTTAATTTTAAATGTTTCACTATGCAAAGGCATCTTTTCGTTCTTGCCTTTCTCAGCCTAGCCACGGCTGGCGTTATCACGGCACTGTCAGTCCACGCTGACTCGCTAAGCAGTGATGCTGTGGCGGGGTTAACAAATAAAGATTTTCGTACTGCCCGAACCGAGGTTCAAAACAGCAAGCAATTTTTCCGCGACGCGAAAATTAATTGGGAAAAGGCGCGCGACGCCTATCAAGAAGACCCCAGCGCGAGCAACCTGGAGTCGGCCAAAAAATACGCCGTTCAGCTTATCAAACAGGCGATTGATGTTTATGATAAGCACTACATCCTCCTGGCCGCTCGGCTGAAGAATTCGACAGGCTTCGTCGAGGCCGAGCAGACGGCCATGCTCAATGATTTGACCGCTGAGCAGGCCTGGCTTCAAACTCAGCGCGTGGCGATTTCTGAGACCAATGATCCGGCCATCATCACTGATATCGCTAACCGGCTCAATACCTACCGGGTAGATAAAAGTGTTTTTGTAAAAAAGGTGGTTGGCGCCATTGCCAGCAGCCGGATCCAAACAACCTTGGCTCAAATGAACGATGCCACCGCTCGCGTCGATGATGATGTGGCGGTGTTAATCGCTCTTCAAAAAGATACTGGATCGTTAACAAGCCCACGCGCGGATTTTGCCTTGAAGCTGGCAGCGGCAAAAGAAAAATACCAGCTTGGCCGCGATGGTTTCGCGAGTTTGGTGAATGCCGCGACGGTGGAACAAGATTTTGAATCAGCGCTGGCCAAGCTCCGCGAAGCCGGCGAAAAACTTACCGACGCCAAAACATCGTTGGACCAGATTATCGCCGAACTGAAAAAAGTGAAAGCCTCGCGGGTCGGTGGCAACGGCGCGCTCTCTGCCCAGGGCGAGGGTAAATATGTTATATCTGCCAAAGAAGGGACCGTCGCTATCGCCGCCGGTGAATCCGCCTCCTTAACCATATATGATCATGCCGGAGATGTGACGGTTGAGACCCAGGGAACAACCACCAAGGACATAGCTGGGCGCGGTACTGTATATACCGGCTTCACACAAGCCACCATTACCGGTGCCGATTTTCTGCTCGTCTACCTCGGCTCGACGACCGAACTGACCGCCAAGGGCACGGGCCGGGCGTATCTGAAAGGAACAGGCACGTTTCAAGCCGTACCGGACGGCGTGGCCGAAAGTTTCGCGGATGAAAACGGCGTCATTTTTAACCTTACTCAGTAACCGTTAAACTATATGAGAAAAAAAACGCGCGTTAGTCTCATCCTCGTACTCATCGTCGTTATTGTTGCGGCTGGAGTCTGGTACTTTTTCTTCCGGTCGTCATCAAAAAAGGAAGCCTCAAACAATAATACGAACCAGGTCGAGGATCTCGGATATGACAGCGTGCTTGATACGAGCGATCTGAGTAAAATTGATCCGGCCAGCGCGGTGGATGGGCTTGATTCGGACGTTGAAGATTACGCCCAGCCGGATGTTAGCCTCGAAATTGATCTGAAAAAATGACAGCCCCAGACGCCCGCGAGGCAATCGTAACGTCAGTTGAAGAGACAGCGGTTGTTCTCGATCTTGACGGCCAGAAAATTACGTGGCCGAAAAAACTCGCTCCAAAAAACGTGGCGGTCGGCGATCGGCTCATGCTCGCGCTTATGGATGTGGCCGCCTATCAAGCCAAGCGCGAAGAACTAGCCAAAGCAATTTTAAACGACATCCTTCAGGATAACGGAAACAAAGAGGCATGACCGCAACGCCAGCAAAAAGCAAAAAAACGCCTCAACGGCGGTGGTTGTGGGTAACCCTAGCCGTCGTTTTTATAATTATTATCGGTATCGCCGGCCTACTCGTCTATCAAGTCTCAGCCTACCACGACAGCGTGATCCCGGGCGTTCGACTGGCCGGACGGGCCCAGGCTGGATTCATGAGCCGTCTCAGCCAACCAGACCTTGAGTCGCTCCTCACCACCTACCAACAAAATATTGATGACGAAGGCTTTACTTTCGAATTTCAGACGCGAAAAGCAAATCTTCCCTCGCTCGTCCAGTCGACGGTCGATCCAGATCTTTCCCAGCAGCTTTTTTCGGTAGACATCACCGCGACGAAAGACGCCGTCTGGAGCTACGGCCATCACGCTTCGTTTGTCCGCAACGCGGGGGATGTTATGCGAGCGTTTTTTATCGGGATTGATGTCCCGGTCCAGTACACGCTTAATCGTGCCGGCGTGAAAAAAGTCCTACAGGAGAATTTTAAAGAATACGACAATCCAGCGACAAATCCGCAAATAGCCGTCCAGCCAGGCGGAACGATTTCCGTCACACCGGAGCAGTCCGGCGAAACCTTGGATTATGACCAAGCCTTGTCTGAATTAGCCGCTCAGATTGAAGCGCTTGATAATGAAACAATAACGCTCAAAAAAATATATGACCAGCCGACAATCACAACCGATGAGATTGCGTCGGCTCGAACCGACCTCGGTACCCTGATAAAAACCCTTCCCTGGACACTCAGCTATGAAGACAAGCGTTGGGCGATTACCTTGGCCGAGGTAACGCATTGGTTTCGCTTCAGCCGTCGTGACGATGGCTCGGTCACCTTCGATTTCGATCCCGCGGGTGTTGCCCAATTCCTCGATGCGACGCCCGGACCAATCATTAATGTTGAGGCGAAAGAAGGAAAATTCAAGATCAATAACGGCCGCGTCACGGAATTTCAAGTCAGTACGCCCGGCCAACACATTGACCTCGACAAGACAGTCGCTAATCTCAACGAAGCGATGATTGCAAAAGGCGCAACAGAAAGCCTGATCGCCGTTCAGATAACCGAACCGCAGTCAAAAGAAACGGATGTCAACGAGCTTGGCATCAAGGAACTGGTGGCTGAAGGACGGACCGATTTCAAGGGCAGTCCAGCCAACCGGATACACAATATCACCGTCGGCGCCGAAACGCTAAACGGTCTCGTCATCAAGCCGGACGAGGAATTTTCATTGATCAAAGCACTCGGAAAAATCGACGCCTCAACCGGCTACAAGAGCGAGCTGGTCATCAAGGGAAATAAGACGGTGCCGGAATATGGCGGCGGGTTATGCCAAATTGGTACGACCTTCTTCCGGCTCGTTTTGAATACCGGCCTGCCGGTGCTGGAACGGCAAAACCATTCCTACCGCGTCTCGTATTACGAACCGCCGGTTGGTAAAGACGCCACGATCTATGATCCCAAGCCGGATTTTCGCTTTACAAACGACTATGATCATCACTTGCTTTTGCAGACCCGGATTGAGGGTACGCAATTGATTTTTGAGTTCTATGGTACCAAAGACGCGCGGACGATCGAACAGTCCGATCCGAAAATTTATAATTACGTCAGCCCTGGTCCAACCAAGATGGTTGAAACTGAAGATCTGGCCCCGGGCGAGAAAAAATGCACCGAAAAAGCCCACACCGGCGCTGACGCGGAATTCACCTATACCGTCACGTATCCGAATGGGGAGGTTAAACCAACCACCTTTAAATCACATTATAAGGCATGGCCAGCCGTTTGTCTGGTTGGAAAACAGCCCAGCCCGCCTGAAACACCCCCGGTCGAACCACCCGCGACCAATACAAATGCAAACGCCAACACGAACGCCAACGTGAACACGAATTCTAACGCAAACACAAATACGACGACCAACACGAACACGAATAGCAACGCTAACGTTAACGCAGAAACCCCATAATACGACGCCGTCACAAGATTTATCCCCAGGGGGGGCTCTTGACGGTGTTTTTTAGTTGTCGTAGAATGCTTTTCACGTGCCTAAAATCGGGCGAGAGTGGCGTAGTGGGGATCTCGCCCACCGGACCGAGAGTTTCGGCTCTCCACGGTGGATCGAGATCCCCCTCCCACTACTTCCATTGCACCTTCTTCTCGCACGGCATAGATAATGGGGTGAGGCCTCCCCTACACGTTCCAACGTGTATCGGTGGCCGAACGCATACAACACTGACACCAGGACGGTCATCCGTAAACCATGGAAGGTTCTCACCCCTGCTACCCCCGCCGCGCGCCATCACGTTACCCCTTTGTTGTACCCCTGGCACGTGATGGTCGCGCGGTTTTTCTTTTACTTGACAATTGGTAAAAAGGAATGATAGGATGTGTCCGTCTTCGACAACCACACTACACGGAGGTGCAGTCGTGTCCAGACGGAACAATCATGTCCCGAGGTGCACTCAAGGCCATCCGCCGACAACAATGGAGGTGCGCTCTAAGTCGAAACACAGCACAATCTACGCTTGCCCATGTTGCGGTCGGGCGGAAACGGTCCACACCGAAAAAGGCAAGGTCGTCCAACCCGCCAACTGATCATTCCTCGGATCCGAAGAGTCTGACCGTCTCGCCTGCGCGCAGAGACGGTTTTTGTATATTTTTCCACCTTTACTTTTTTTGCAAACACCCTACAATACAAAACAGCTGATCGAGTACCTGCAGTCAAGAGAATTTTCCTGAGGAGATAGAAAAGGTGAAACACCTGTTCTAGCCTCAGAAAAACCCCCATGCTTTTCGTGACTGCAGATACCTGACCAGCTGAATAAATCCAATATCGATACAAATCTTCAATTCTCGATTTTTTCGAGAACGCGCTATCTTATCACACCTAAAAAATCTTGTCAAGACCCCTCAAAAGGTGGTACACTGAGGTGACTTATCTTCTCTAAAAAAAGCATATGACGATCAAAAACATTTATGACCTGGCAGTTCGTCTCGGCATTGCCAATGATCTCCGTGGCCAAAAAGCGGTCGTAAAAAAGCTCAATAAAGAACGGGCAAAATATGAGGCGCTCCGCGGCGATGACCGGAAGGAATTCGACACCGAACGGCTGGTTAACCCTTTTTCTGATACGCGCATTTACTACGGCAATCCGGAGCAACCGGTCCGACGCGTCCTGGCTGGCATCGATATCGAAGCGGCTGAAATACTCGTGGCCAAAGAGCTGAGCCGGCAGAAACCCATTGATTTGATTATCTCGCACCATCCGATCGGCGTCGGCTTGGCCGGCCTCGACGAAGTGATGCAGATGCAAGCGGAAATTTACGCTCTCTACGGCGTCCCGATCAATATCGGTGAATCATTGCAGCGCAAGCGAATCAGTGAGGTAGCGCGCTCGATCTCGGCTGAGAACCATAATAAGACCGTCGACGCCGCCCGGCTGATGAATATGCCGTTGATGTCAATGCATACGGCGACGGATAATCTGGTCGCAAAATTCCTTGATACGCTCATCAAACGGCAGCGCCAAACATTGGACACCGTTGACGATGTCATGAAATTATTAAAAACGATACCGGAATATGCCGCGGCCATGCGCCTAAAAGCCGGCCCGAAACTCTTCGCCGGGCACTTGGATCACTCCCTCGGGAAAATTGCGCTCTCGGAAGTGACGGGCGGCACTTCGGGCGCGAAAGAAATTTTCGCCGAACTCTCGCGCGCCGGCGTCGGGACGATTGTCGGCATGCACATGTCCGAAGAACATAAGAACGAAGCAGAGAAAAATCATCTCAACGTCATCATCGCCGGACATATTTCATCCGACTCGATCGGCTTAAATTTGTTTCTCGATGAACTTGAGAAAAAAGGCATCGAGATAATTCCCTGCGGCGGTCTGATCCGCATCAGCCGAGTAAAAAAAGTTCAGCGTAAAAAATAAGCCATGCCCAAAGAACGCGTCATTGCCGGTGAGGAAAAACCGGAAGACGAACGGCTCGACTATACGTTGCGGCCGAAAACCCTGAAAGAATACGTCGGCCAGGACACGATCAAAGCGAACCTGAAGATTTTCATGTCCGCGGCCAAAAAACGGAATGAGGCGATTGAGCACGTCCTTCTCCACGGCTCGCCCGGTCTCGGCAAGACAACACTGGCGCATATTATCGCCCGAGAAATGGGGGTCAATATCCGCGTCACCTCCGGCCCGGCCATTGAGCGGGCCGGCGACCTCGGCTCGATCCTGACGAATTTAGAAGATCGCGATATCATCTTCATTGACGAAATACACCGTCTGAACCGGGTGGTCGAGGAAACGCTCTACCCAGCCATGGAGGAATATGGCATCGACATCGTCCTCGGCAAAGGCTTAGGCGCCCGCACCATGCGCCTGGATCTGCCGAAATTCACGCTCATCGGCGCCACCACACAAATCAGCAAACTATCCTCGCCGCTCCGCGACCGCTTCGGCAACACTTTCCGGCTTGATTACTATGCCGACAAGGACATCGAGCAGATCCTTCAGCGGTCGGCGAAAATCCTCCGCATCCCGATTGAAGCCGAGGCGGTGAAAGAAATCGCCCGCCGCAGCCGGAAAACGCCGCGCATCGCCAATCGGCTGTTGAAACGAGTGCGCGATTATGCCGAGATGGAAAACGACGGCCAGGTAACCATCGCCTCAACCCAAACCGCGCTCGAAATGCTGGAAATCGACAAATTCGGGCTCGATAAGACTGACCGCCTTATTCTACAAACAATCATCGATAAATACAGCGGCGGCCCGGTTGGCCTGAATACCATTGCCGCGTCGACCTCCGAAGAAATGGACACGATCATGGAGGTCTACGAGCCGTTCCTGCTCCAGCTCGGCTTCCTGGCACGTACCACTCGCGGCCGGGTCGTGACCAAGCCCGCCTATGACCATCTCAACCGGAAACCGCCGGCCAACCTCCAGGATAAATTAATCTAGCATGCCCCGCCTGCTTCTCCACGCCTGCTGCGCGCCGTGCGTGGTCTATCCGATCGAGCGGCTTGAACCCGAATTTGAACTCGGCGTGTTTTTTTATAATCCAAACATCCAGCCGGCCGAGGAATATGACAAGCGGCTGTCCGAATTGATCCGCTTTTGCCAAAAACAGAATATGGTTCTTATTGAACGACCGTACGATACTGCCGAGTGGTTTGATAAAATAAAAGGTCTCGAGAACGAGCCCGAGCGCGGACGGCGGTGCGATATCTGTTATGAAATGCGCTTAAGAAAAACGGCCGAGTACGCAAAGAAAAATGGCTTTGCCTGGTTTGGCACCGGACTGACCAGCAGTCCGTATAAAAAGGCGGACAAAATAAACGAGCTCGGCCAGCAATTAGAAAAAGAGCTGGGTGTGAAATATTACGCCGCTGATTTCAAGAAAAAGGGCGGGGCGCTCCGGGCCGTGGAGCTTTCAAAGAAATACGGTTTTTACCGCCAAAATTATTGCGGGTGCGTATTTTCGAAACGGGAACGCGAGACAAAAGACGCAAAACGTAGAGAAGCCTTAAGGCTTCTCTAAATACAATGCGCTTGTTCGCGTTTTTAGCCTTGACAAAACTACGCTTTTACTGTATTATACTCGGTTCATTGAATAATCATGAGAAGACCGAAAAGAACGCTTGTTTAATCAAGTGCTTTGTTCGGTCTTCTCAAATGAGGAGCCTGGATTTGGTGCCGGAACGCTACCGAGCATCGAATTCACGACACGCAACTTCCGCACGATGCCTGAAAGGAGGCGCGCGATGGGAGCGGTGCTACTCAGTCACCAGTTGATCGATGGTGGGTTCTTCTGTGCGCTCGGCACCACCGAGCATCCTGGAATGACGCAACCCGGCGTCATCGTCAAGAAGGGGACCCCCTTCACCTGGGACTACAACAACGGCACTTTCGTCGTCTACGACGAGGCCGGCCGACCCTGGATCACCGGCGATCGTGCGGTCATGGATCGCTTCGAGGTCGCCTGCCACCAGCTCAGCCGCGGGGCATACGTCCCGCACTCGAACGACTCCGGCCACTTCATCCGGGCTATCCTCCCGACGCTACTGTAGCCAGCTGTTCGTTCCGCTCTTGCCTCTGCGGATTTTTACCACTTCGGTGGTAAGGATCCCGGGGGCTTTTCTTTTCCAGAAAAACACGTACAATACGTATGTGAAACTTTCACTTTTTGATTACCATCTCCCAAAATCCCAGATTGCGCAAAAACCCGTCCGGCCGCGCGATCATTCGCGCCTCCTGGTGTTGGATTGGAAAACAAAGACTATCGAACACCGGCATTTTTATGATCTGGCTGAATACCTAAAACCCGGTGACGTGCTCGTGCTGAATAATTCAAAGGTGTTTCCGGCCCGGCTGATCGGCCGGAAACCGACCGGCGGGAAAATCGAAGTTTTTTTATTGCACCAAGAAAATCCGAACACCTGGTCTTGTTTGCTTGGCGGCAAAGGGCGACGCGTGGGATTACAAATTACCGTAGGCGAACAAGCACTTGTTCGCCTACGGGGTATCATAACAAAACAGCTTCCCGACGGTACCTGGCACATCCGCTTCAACCAATCCGGCCGCAAACTCCTCGACTCAATAAATATCCTCGGCCAAGCGCCCACCCCGCCCTATATCAAACGCGCCTCGAATCTGAAAGAATACCAGACGGTCTACGCCGACAAGGCTGGCTCAGTGGCCGCGCCAACCGCCGGGTTTCACTTTACAAAACCATTACTAAACAAACTGCGGAAACGAGGCGTCCACGCCGAGTTTATCACCTTGCACGTCGGCCTGGGCACATTCCAGCCGGTAAAATCCAACGACATACAAAAACACCGGATGCATCCGGAATTTGTCGAGGTTGACAAAGCCGTCCATCGGCGGCTGGTAAAAGCAAAAAAAGAAGGCCGGCGCATTATCGCGGTCGGCACCACGACGGTCCGGACACTCGAAACCTTGCCGAGAAAACTCGTTACATCCCGGCGCTGGATAAATACGTTCATCTACCCAGGTTACAAATTTAAGATGGTCGACGGCTTGGTAACGAATTTTCATTTGCCGAAATCGACCTTACTTATGCTCGTCTCAGCCTTTGCCGGGCGGACGCTCATACTCAAGGCGTATACACGGGCCATACAAAAGGGATATCGGTTCTATTCCTTCGGCGACGCCATGCTGATATTATAACGCTGACAAATTCGCAAAACAGGCACGGGGCGTAATAAAAAGACGCGGTAAGACTGCGTCTTTTTTACTGGATTGAATGTTACGCCGTGGTCGCCACGATTTCGGCAAAGTGTTCCAGGGCCTTTTTTTGAGATTCCTCCAGATCCTTGAACGGCTGACGCAAGATGCAGTAGCTGATCGCCTCCAGATAGACCAGCGGGTCATGGCTGTTGAGCTGCTTATCTTTAAGGTATTGGCGGGCGCAGCTCAAGAGATCGGTCATTTCAGCCGAGTCTTCGGCCGGCAATTTCACCTCGTCGCTAAAAAATCCTTGCTGAATAAGAAACGTCTGTAATTCCACGGCCGACGGATGGCAATCAATGGGTTGGTCCGTTGAATCCATACATTTTAATATATTTGCTTAAGCGTGACGCCGGTATAATAATACTGGAGAATTTCCGTCCAGGTTTTTCCCTGGCTGGCCATGCCCAGTGCGCCTTGGGCGCTCATACCAACGCCGTGGCCCCACAGGGTCATGCCCTTGCAGTTTGGGTCCGAAACGGAGACGAGCCACGGGTACGGCCCGCCCGACCAGACTTCATTCCAGGAGCGCGTCCGGCCGTCGCTGCGCGAAAAATACGGCGTGATCGCAACCGAATTGTCAAAGGTAGCAATCGTGCCAGCCGTTGCCTTGGCGTTTTCAGCCATCTTCGGCGCGCGGAGCTCAAAATTATAGCCACGGTAGACCTGATCGTATTGGGCGTCGACGGTAAAATGGTCGGCCGCGTGTTTGGTGTTGCGCTGAATGTGGTAATAGGCGTAGGTTCGCGCAGCCGTGATGAGCGCTTTGACGAATTCAGGCGGCGCGTTGCCGGACGATTCGGCGAGCCCCCCGAGATATGATTCGAGCGGCAGTTCGTTGATGACCCATAATTTTTTTGTTGCTTCAGCCCAGCGGATTTCAATCACGCCGCGGAAACGGTTATCGTTCAGGGCCGTGTTCCAGGCTGGCCGGTTTTCATAGCTAAGTAACTCAACAACACCGTTCGGTTCTGTCGGCTCAAACCGCAAATATTGGGTCGCGGTATACCGCTTATGGCCGAGATCATAGAGATACGTGCCGTTGCTGTACGAAACAGCCACCGGCGTTCCGGCCTGGGCAGTCTGGAGCGTTCGTCCCTGGCCATCGACAATCGCGAAGGTGGTATTGGCGGTCAGACGAATAAGCGCAGTTGTATTATACAATCCAACGCGAATATCCGGCTGCTGCCGTTCCCCGCCCACCGGTCCGCTGACGGTGATGTGATAACTAAATGTTCCGCCACTAAGCCAAGCCACGTTTTCTGCCACGATGCCAAAGGACTCGTCATAGACACCGGGCTGCAAGGGCGCTTTCAGCGTGAAGGAAAAACGGCCGACTTCGCCGGGCTTCACCACCGTGGTATCGAGGCGGGTCGGTCGATAATAATATTCGGTCCAGTTCTCGTGTTGGAAAGCTGAGAGACGGCCGGCAGGATTAGTGACGTTCAAGGCGATAAAATGATCGCCGGTATTCGTCCAAGCGGCCGTACCGGTATTCTTCGCGTCCGCCCAGACGGTAAACGAATCGCCCGGCTCAACGGTTAGGCTGGTCTTGCTTTGTTTCACAATTTTCGCCTGATACGGGGGCGGCGGGGGCGTAACGGTGAGGGATAGTGAAATGTGCCCACCCTCGAGCCAAGTATAGTTTTCAGCCACTAAATTGTAGCTTTCGACGTAATCGCCGGGTTTGTCCGGAGCACGTAAGGCGAAGCGGATAGTCCCGGTTTGACCGGGCTGGACGAGTGGCTCAAGGAGCCGGGCCGGACGATAATCAGCCCGCCAAAAAGGGTGACGGAACGGCGACGTGCGGCCAGCCGGGTCAGTGACGTTCAGCGCGATAAAGCGATCACCAAAATTGGTCCAGATCGCGCTCCCGGTATTTTTAACCTTTATTTCAACGGTGAGCGAGCGGCCGGTTTCAACGGTAATCCGTCCGGTCGGCTGTCCGACGATGGTTGCCTGATATAACGGCGTCGGGGCAACAGCCGGGCGATAGGTCTGGACGCCCAAAACCGCGCTCCCTTCGGCGGCGAGCAAGGCATGATCATTGACGGACGGTTGCTCGGGCAAGTCAACCGGCGGCATCAAATTGAAGTAATCGCCGACATAGCCCTGGCTGATCGTTTCACGAACCGCGTTTTGTTCGACCGTGCTCCAGATTTCGGCGCTGGCATTGTTGACCGTTTGGACAAAGTTCAACGCCTGGGCCGCGGCAATGACGCCAAGCATGAAAATAAAAAGACGGATTGTTTTTTCCGCCAACGCTTCACCGGTCCGGTCCCCACGATAAAAGGGCCCGCTGGAATTATCCAAGACGCCCTTTGCATGAAAAACACCCCAATTTTTATTTTGTTTTTGTGTTTGCATAAGCTTTTTGTTTTTGTTTTTCTATCTTTATATTATCATATTTTTCACAAAAAGTCAATGCGTATCGCCTCTCATAGACCCCTCTCGAGTGATGGAAAATCGGCTGTATTATTACTGAACAATTTTAGTGTTCACCACATAGATGCTACCGTTTGCCAAGTACGCCCGATAAATGATATGATTTTGGCAGCATTGGTCTATTCATCATGACACTAACCCGACGCATCGCTCACAATACTTTTTATCAAACGCTCGGCCGAATCATCAGCACGATTCTCGGCCTCGTTGTTTTTGGCTTGTTGGCTCGCTATCTCGGCACGGACGGTTACGGACAATATTCAACGGTCATCGCGTTTATCCAGATCTTTGCCGTCGTGCTCGACCTCGGCCTCTATATTATCCTGATCAAAAAGATTTCCGAACCGGACGCGCCGGTTGATCGCTATGTCAATAACGTTTTTACCCTGCGTTTCTTTTCAGCCATAATTTTTCTCAGCCTGGCGCCGGTCGTCGCGTTGTTTTTTCCGTATCCCGCCCCGATAAAAATCGGGATTGCCATCACAACTTTTTCGTATCTCTTTATTTCTTTAAATCAAGTACTGACCGGGCTTTTCCAAAAAAATCTGCAGATGAATAAAATCGCGGTGGCTGAAATCATCGGTCGGATCGCGCTCTTGGCGGCGACGGGCGCGGTGCTCTTTTTCCACCTCAATCTGTACGCCGTTTTTGGATCGGTCATTGCCGGAAGCTTGGCGAACTTTTTGTACGTGTTTATTTCAGCCCATAAATTTGTCCGCCTCCGCTTCACGTTTGAATGGCTGATCTGGCGCCAGGTTTTGAGCGAATCTTGGCCGATCGGACTGTCCGTCGCGCTCAATCTGATTTATTTCAAGGCTGATACCGTGATTTTATCGCTCTACCGGCCAGCGGCGGATGTCGGAATTTACGGCGCCACCTACAAAGTACTTGAAGTCTTAGTCACAATTCCGGCAATGTTCGCCGGGCTGATCATGCCGCTTATCACCGCCGCCTACGTGGTCAAAGATTTCGAACGCTTCCGGTTTATCGTCCAGCGGGCGTTTGACTTCCTGGCCATGATGGCCTTGCCGCTGATCGGCGGGACGATCTTTATTGCCACACCGCTGATGGTTCTCGTCGCGGGTGGCGAGTTCTCGGCCGCTGGTTCAGTTTTGAAAATCCTGGTCGTGGCCACCGGCATTATCTTCATCGGCAGCTTATTCGGCAACGCGGTCGTGGCCGTGAACCGGCAAAAACCGATGATCTGGGTTTATCTGGCTGTCGCGGCCATCTCGCTCACCGGTTATCTCATCCTCATCCCCCGGTACAGCTATTACGGCGCGGCCGGCGTCACGGTCGCGTCTGAAACAATGATCATGCTCGGCTCTTATTTCATGGTCAATCATGCGGCTCGATTGAAGCTCAGGCTTGGCAAGGTTGGAAAAATGGCGCTCGCGACCGCAGTTATGTCAGGCGCCCTTTGGCTCAGCCGCGACCTCTCCTGGCTCTGGCTTGTTCCGATCGGACTCGGTGTCTATGTCATTTGCCTTTATCTCTTCCGAGTCGTTTCAAAAGCCGAATTGAAAGAAATCCTATCGCTCTCTCGATGAAAAATGTTCTGATTTTAAAATTCCCTTACTCCTCTCAATACGGCGGCGGCGAACGCCACACCGTGTTGCTCGTCGAACAATTGCAGAAATTGGACGTGCGTTTTTTCCTCGTCTCATCTTGTCCCGTGCTCCTGGCTGAATTCGGCCGGCGGCGCTGGCCAACGCAGAAACTCTGGCTGCCGCGCGAACCGGTTTCAAAGATCGCCCTGCTGCTTTTTCCGCTTTGGGCGTGGCTGGCCTTCTTCATTCTGATCGGCGTGCTTATCCGCGCCCGTTTTACCCAAGGCGTCCGGACCGTCTACTGCCTCTCCCTGACGGAAAAAATACTGGCCGCCATTCCGGCTCGTCTCCTCGGGCTGAGGGTCATCTGGGCTGAACACGTCGGCTTTCACCGCTGGCTGACGAAAAATCCGTTGCGCTATTTTTATCGTCTGTTTTCAAAATTCGCCACGATCGTCGTGATCTCGCAGGCGCTTCAGCATCAGCTTGTCGACCTGGGCGTGGCCGAGAAAAACATCACGGTCATCTATAACGGCTTTGACTTTCCCTATTTTACCGGTCTCCGCCAGCCCGCCGCCGGCCAGAAACCGGATCAATTTGTCGTCGGGACAATGTGCCGGCTGGAAAAAGAAAAGGGCGTTGAAGTATTATTACTCGCTTGTCAAAAAGCGATTGAAATAATCCCGTATTTGCGACTGATTATCGTCGGCGAGGGCGGCGAACGGAAGCGCCTCGAGTGGCTGGCGAAAAATCTGAGCCTTGATCGGCGTGTTCAATTCGTCGGCTTCCAGCAAGAACCGGCGCTCTGGCTCAGGGATTTTGACGTGTTCGTGCTCCCGTCGGTCAAACGCGAGTCGTTCGGGGCGTCGCTGGTTGAGGCCCTGGCTTTGGAGCGGCCGGTGGTGGCCTCAAACCTCGAGGGCATCCCAGAAATTGTCAAACAGAATGAAACCGGCCTGCTGGTCCAGCCGGGCAATTCCGAGGAGCTGGCCCAAGCACTCATTTATCTCTATCAACACCCCGAAACGGCCCAGTCGCTCGCCCAGCGGGGACGGCAGTATGTTGAAGGCCAATTTACCATCGAACGCATGATCAGCGCTTTTTTCCGATTGTTCAGCGAATAACATGGGAAACATATTAAAACAATTACGCTCACGGGAAACGATCATCGGCGGTTTGTTCGTCCTTGCCACCGTGCTGCTCTTAGGATTGGCCACCGCCAAGCTGCCGGTTCTGCTGCCGCTCGGCGGAGTTGTCCTGGCCGGCCTGGCGCTCTTCACCTACCGCTCGCCGTTCCTGGCGCTGCTGGTGATCACCTTCTTCCTGCCGTTCGAGCGCATCGGTTCGTACGACGTCGCCGGCATCACCGTCCGGCCGAGCCAGATCCTGGCGCTCATCTTGATCGTCGTCTGGTTTTTGCACGGCGTGATCAATCGGAATTTCCGAACCCAGAAGAATCCGATCGTCATCCCGCTGATCGCCTTTCTCCTGATCAATCTCGTCTCGCTGACCGGCGCAGCCAATATCCAGCGCTCCATCCTCGTGTTCGCCTTTACCCTTTTTACCATCGGCTTCAGCCTCCTCATCCCGAATTACGTCACCGACGAGGTGAAGCTGCGGCGCGTCATCCGCATCCTCCTGATCACCACCACCTTGGTCGCGCTCTTTGGCCTGTGGCAATTCTTCGGCGACATGATTGGCCTGCCGACCACCCTGACCGGGCTGCGCGAGCACTATACGAAGATCGTCTTCGGCTTTCCGCGCATCCAGTCGACCGCGCTTGAGCCGCTTTACTTCGCGAATTTCCTGCTCATCCCGATCGCCGTGATCTACGCGCTCCTGATCAGCCGCTCAAGCTCGATCAAAATGATCCGGCTCCTGCCGCTCCTCATCCTGACCGTTTTGAATCTCGTCCTGACCGTGTCACGCGGCGGCTATCTCGGCGTGATCGTCATCATTCTCGTGGTGAGCTTTGTCTATCTGCGGAAGATATTTCGTTGGCAATTTCTGGTTTCGCTGGTTGTTGGGATAGTGGTGGTTTGGTTTTTTGCCATCCGGGCACTCGGTTTCGGCGACGTTTTCCAGCTGAACGCCGAAACCTTCCTGACCCACATCGTCGATTCCTTTTCCGGACCAGCCTATACCGAGCGTATTGAGACATTTCAGTGGGCTGAAGAAGCCTGGCGGGCAAATCCGATCATCGGCATCGGGCCCGGTCAGTACGGACCGTTCGTCTCGTCTCATCCGTATATTGAGCCAAAGGAAGGCTGGAAAATCGTGAATAACGAGTTTATCGAATTGCTGGCGGAAACAGGTGTCCTCGGCTTGGCTGCGTTCCTGGTTGTCATCGGCAGCCTCGTCATCCGCTCGCTCAAGGCTATTGTCCGCGCGCGCACCCCCTATCTCCGGGCGCTCATGACCGCGCTCCTGGCCGCCCTGCTCGGCATCCTTGCCCAGTATATGACCTTCTCTATCTTATACATCATGCACGTCTGGTTCCTGATCGGACTCATGGTGGCGGTCCAGAACATCATCCTGAATCCAGCCGTGGCCGAACCCGAACCAAAACCCGAAGAATTGGTTAGCCATACTACCATTCAGCCGCCTCAGCCATGATTATCGGCCTGATCAGCCTCGTTGTCTTTTTCGCTCTCGCCATTTTACGTTTCCAATGGGCGTCGCGCGCTTTGGTATTGCTGTTACCGACGTATCTGGTTCGTTTTTCCATATTCGGCATTCCGTTTACCCTGCTCGAGGGAATGATCTTGATACTCTTCGCCGTCTGGGTCGGCCGGGTGATCGTTTTCCGCGAAGGCCGAAAATTGGTCCTGCCCTGGAGATGGGTAATTCTCCTTTTCCTGGCCGCCGCGACCGCATCCGTGTTCGTGGCGCCGGAACTAAAGCCTGCGCTGGGCTTATGGAAAGCCTATTTCATTGAACCAGTACTATTATTTCTCGTGCTGGTGAACACGGTGAAGAAAACCTCAGAAAAACGCTGGCTCGTGTACGCTCTTGGTTTGAGCGCCATCTTCATCAGTCTCTATGCCGCTGGCCAATACATCGGGTTTTTCAAAAGCCCGGCGCCCTGGATCAATGAAACGCCCAAGCGCGTTTCCTCGGTGTTCGACTACCCGAACGCGGTCGGCCTGTATCTCACGCCCATAGTGGTTTTATTCCTGAGCTTTTTCGCGTTCAAACGCGCAGCTGCCAACCGCCTGTTCACAGCCTTTGTCGTGATCCTCGGCCTAGCCGCGATATTCTTCTCGTTCACCCGCGGGGCAATCCTCGGCTTCGCGGCCGCGCTGGTTTTTCTCGGCTTTGTCAGCGAACGAAAAAAATTGATCTGGCTGATAATCGCCGTTACCATCGGCACCAGTCTTATCCTGCCGGCGAGCCGTCACGTGATTAATTCAGTCGTCAGCGTGAAAGACACTTCGACCGACGTGCGCGTGGTCCTCTGGCAGGGCACCTGGAATCTCCTGAAAGCCCACCCCTGGCTCGGCGCCGGTCTGGGCGGCTTCCCTGCGCTCTACGATAAATACCGTCTGATCAAACATACGGAGCTCCTGCTTTACCCGCACAATATTTTCTTAAACTTCTGGGTTGAAATCGGCCTGGCCGGCCTGGTAGCATTTTTCGTTATTCTTTACTCTTTCTTTAAGAATGGCGTCCGCGCCATTCGTTTGGAAAAATCCCGCATCTGCGGCTACAGCCTCATGGCAAGCATGATCAGCCTCGTTATTTATGGCCTCGTCGAAGCGCCCTATTTCAAGAACGACCTCTCAGCTTTGTTCTGGGTTCTGTGCGCCTTGGTGGTTATCGTCAGCCGGCAGGTTGAGCGGGACGATGTGCTTAGCCCCGAGGCATCGGAGAGGTTGAAGAAGAATAGGATGCAGGTTTGAGAAATGGCTAAGCTTGTCTTATGTGTTAATACGTCTGTATAAATTTATGGAAATCAAAATCCTTGACGGCGCTAACCTCGACATCGACCTCGTTTCCCAGGACAAAACATCGTGGAAGCAAATGCCGTGCCCCTGGAACGAAGCCGATGGCACAAACGCTCACAAATGCGCGGTCAAAAATGTTTCAATCTGCGAGTATTTTTGCGGCATCCAATATCTCGATAACGTGCTGTGCTGCTATCCGAACAAGAATGAATCGGTTGATAATAAGTAGAAAAAGTGATTTCACCGGATCAAGCTGATTAAATCCAATGGATAATCTCCCACATATTGATAAGCCCGGCCTGGCCGTCGACATCGACGAGACCCTCTCCTGGACCATCGGCTACTGGACGGAAAAGATGATGGAGATATTCGGCAATCCCGAAAACCTCACGGTCAAGGAAATTATCGAGAAATACCGCTACACCCAGAACGTGCCCTACTGGCAGTCGGCCGAGGCGAAGCAATGGATGCACGACAAGATCCATTCCGACGATCTGCAGAAAGAACTGCCGCTGATCGAAGGCGCGAATGACTACTTACAAAAAATATATTCTATCATTCCGATCGCGGCTTACATCACTGTCCGGCCACAGTCAGTAATCAAGGGTACGCAAACCTGGCTCGATAAGCACGGTTTTCCAAAAGCGCCCATCATCTGCAAGCCGCTGGACGTAGTACATGGCGACGGCAATAAATGGAAAGCCGAAGTCCTGCAAAAGCTATATCCGGATGTCCTGGGAATGATCGACGACAACGCCAAACTGCTCGATTTCCTCGACGCCAAATACCCGGGCGTTATCTTTCTCTACGACCACCACACGGTTGAGAGCACCCTCAACGTCATCGCCTGTAAAAATTGGGGGGAGGTGTTTGGAGAGGTGGAGAGAAATTTCAATAAATAATCAATAAAACATTATCTAATAGTTATAAATGAGGTATTTACGAGAATAAACTAATAAATATTAGTAGTAATCCATTAATAAGATGGATTTTTTTATGCTAATATTAGTTATTTTTAGATAATATATTTAGATCTATTATTTTTATCCACATTTTTTATCTTGACACAATATTATATTATGATAGTATACATATATATTAATTCATCTAATTTTAACAACATGACAAACAATCCTCTATTATTCAAACTCCCTGCCATTAGAATTCGGCAGAGAGAGGAAACAAAACAAGCAATATATACCGCAGTTGTAAAAGCAAAAGATTTCATTACAAGAGAAACTGAAAGGTTTGTAATCGATTATTATAAGAGAGAGGATGGGATCGAAGATGGCTATCAAAGACCATTGACACCCATCTCAGTAACGAAAATTAAAGATTATATTCTAAAAGAGGTAAAAAATCCTTTATTGCCTACGAGTATTCTCGTGAATGCGCGAGATAGACTAAAATTTGAAGCAATTAACGACCCATACGGCTACCTGACCATAGATCAACCATTATTTATTATTGATGGACAACATAGATTCGAAGCCTGGAAACAACTTATGCATGATGAAAAATTAAGAGAAGTTTTAGGTGATTATGAGTTTCCAGTTGTTATCTTGTCGGGCTTTGAGCAAATAAAAGAAATAGAGCAATTCTATGTAATAAATTCAAGGCAAAAAAGAATAAAAACAGATTTAGCTCAAAGAAATTTCTTAAAGCTTGCAGGTAATAAAAATACGGAGTCAATAATCCCGGAAAGATCTAAATGGACATTATACGCAACTAAAATAGTGGATATTCTGAATGAGCAAATAAATGATTCGATCTGGCACGATAGAATCATATTACCAAGCGACGGGTCTGATTTAAGGAAAAGGAAGATTATTTCACAGGCGTCTTTTGTTTCATCTTTGAAGCCAATGTTCATTGGTAGAGATGCAATTTTCGCCATCAATGACGATGAACTCCCGAAATTAATAAAAAAGTGGGCAGATCTTGTTAATAGCTATTGGGATACAGTCTATAAAATATATCCGGAAGCGATAGATAATCTTCATGATTACTCCTTAATGAAAACGGTTGGGGTCTTCTCGCTACACTTATTATTGGTAAAGATTATAAATCAAAAAGGGCTAAAAGACACTATTCTTGATCCGAAAGTACAAACAGACATATTAAAAGAATCAAAAGAAAAAATTGAAGAAGCTAAAAAGCATACGTTTAAGTTGGATTTCTGGAGATCAAAAGTGTCAGATATTAAAAAGGACAGGGGTGAATATGCCGGATCATATTCATCATCTGTTGGACATAATAAAATTGTAGCCAGAATATTCCTGGGCTATTAACAAGCCATATGTTCACCGAAACTAATACATGGTTTTATACGTTGAGTACTATTTCCCAGACTTGCGCTGCTATACTTGCGCTCGGTGCAACATTCGTTGTATTTAAGCTTGATAAAGTAAAAATAGCAATTGATAATTATAGAGGTAGAGTAGTTCGATTATTACAGCTCTGGCATAGAGGTGAAAAAGCGCCAGATAAGTTTTTTGATGAGCCTGATGAAAAAATAATAGAACAGTACATAACAAGCGTAATTGATAGCGATGAAGATGTATTTGACAGAAACGGTGTTATAGAATTATATGAGCTTTTTGAAGGAGTTCGTTTGAATTATGCTGTATCAAAAGATGCATTTATAATGAGCAACGGAATAAAACTAGATCATGAAGAAAGAAAAAGGTGGTGTAACAGAATGGCTCACCTCATGAAAAAAAACGTTATACTAAATAATAGAATATATAATTATTTACGGTTTTCTATAATATCTCTAGCGATGAGTATAATAATAAGCGTCGGATTGTTAATAGCGAAACCCTTAAATTTACCTGTTGATAAAAATACTTTAATTGTAATTGTGGCTTTTGCAATTTTATCAATTGGGTACAGCGCTTATGCTGTTTGGAAAATCGCCAGATCAAAACCTATTCAATAAATATGTGACCATAAAATACTGTATACAATGCTCTACCTAAAAAATCCCCACCGGGCGATTAAACACCTCATCGTCATCCCGCTCGTCTCCACCCTGATCATCCCCCTCGCCCTCCTCGACCTCTGGGCGGAGATCTACCACCGGGTCGCGTTCCCGCTGTACCGCTTCCCCTATCTGAAGCGGCGGGAATACATCAAGCTCGACCGGCACAAGCTGAAATATCTGTCGTTCTGGGAAAAGTGCTACTGCGCCTATTGCAGCTACGGCAACGGCGTAATCAACTATTGGCTGCGGATGGCCGGCGAGACCGAGCGCTACTGGTGCGGCATCAAGCACGCGGCTGACCCCCGCTTCCACGAGCCGGCGCACCAGCGGAAGTTCGCGGAGTATAATAACGAAGAGGATTTTAACCGCAAATATAAGCAATAAAATGAAACAAACAATTTGTTTATTCGGCGACAGCATCGCCTGGGGAGCCTGGGACCGGGAACGGGGCGGCTGGGCTGCTCGATTGAGAATCTATTTAGAAACAAATAACCGCGATATTGCCGTGTATAACTGCGGCGTATCCGGTGATACAGTCGCAGATTTGCTTCAACGAATCGATGTCGAGTGCCAGGCCAGGTGCCCGAATATCATCGTCTTGTCTATCGGAATTAACGATTCCCGATATTACACGACAAAAGACAAACCGGAAACAACCCTCGAGCAATTTCAAAAGAACTTTGACGAACTTCTTAAGAAAGCAAAAAAGTATGCTGATACAATCATCTGTCTGGGGCTCACCAAAGTTGATGAAAAGATAACAACACCCTGCTCTTGGAAGCCAGATAAGTATTACGATGATGAAAATATCAGAAAGTATGACGCGATAATACAAAAGTCTTGTGACAGCGCGGGCGTACTTTTCTACAGCATGTATGACTTGCTAGATTTCTCCGATCTGGTCGATGGTCTGCACCCCAGCCCCAAAGGACATGAAAAAATGTTCCAAGTGATAAAAGAGTTTTTTCAGAAGCAGGGATATATATCATAGCCGGTAATAAAATATCTCTCGACTAAGTCAGCCGAAGCTTGGCGAAGGCTGACGCATGGAGAGATACGATAAATTAATGTATCTCTCGACCTTGTTCGAGAAATATTTTTTATTAAATTAAAAAGACCCTGTTTATTACTCGTCGGGTCTCGGTAACGAGTGTGTGCTGCTAAACGATGCTCACGCCGGCCTGGTTGAGCTCGACGACGATGCTCGCCTCGTCGTCCAGGATCTGGCCATCGCACCAGTCGAGGCGGTCCTCGTCACAGCCGGTGCACCGGGCGTAGAGCCGGTCGGGATTCCCGCCGGGATCGCGCCGCGTCACTTCCCAGACGCGGCCGTGCGCATCCCTGATGCCGTTGCCCAGCGCCAGATCGCGCCATTCCGTCTGGGTGATTGGCGTCTTCCATACGCGCCCGTCCTCGATCGCCGTCACCGTGAGGCTCACCTCAAGCCTGGTGACCTCGCCGTCGTCGGTGTATTTCGGCTCGAGCGAAACGCCGCTCTGAACCTGGAGCGTCCGACGGTCCATCGACACCTGGCCTACGCGGACCTGGCCCGCGGGAGCGTTCAGACCGGGATCGTAGACGCGCCAGATCTCGTGCCCGTTCTCGAAACAGAAGACATCACCGGTCTTGAGCGTGCTTAAGAGCATGAGGTTCCTCCTTCTCCGTGGACATTCATGGCCATGAGTGCATCGTGACAACAACCGCCCATACTAGCAAATTCCCGCGAATTGTCAAGGTGGCTATCTGGAGCGCCGCTTCAAAAAATGCGATAAAGCGCCGCCTATAAATACGTTTATACCACTGTCATCCCGAACTTGTTTCGGGATCTCACTGCTGCACTATGGAGATACTGAAACAAGTTCAGTATGACAATAAGAAGGCGGCGCTTTCCGGCAAAGCCGGACTTTTCTGTCACTTTTCTTTTTAAAAGAAAAGTGACAAAGGACTTGTAAATTAGCTCATCCTGAATTACGATGAGTATATGAAACGAACGAAAACCCAAATCTTCTACATCCACGGCGGCGATACCCACCAAAACGAACGGGCCTATCAGCGCTGGCTGAAAACGCGGCCGATCACCATCGAGAAAAAAATCACCTGGACCACGACCTATCTCGACCAGGCGCTTGGTCCACGCTTTCACATCATCCGTCCCCGGATGCCGCTCCAGGACAACGCGAAGTACCGGGACTGGAAAACGCATTTCGAACGGTTTTTCCCGAAGCTGAAAAACAATATTATCCTCATCGGCCAGTCGCTCGGCGGCATTTTCCTAGCCAAGTATTTATCCGAGAACAAATTCCCCCGGAAGATATTATCCGCCTACCTGGTCTGCCCGCCGTTCGACGACACCCTGCGAAAAGAACGTTTGGCCGGCGGATTTAAACTCAAGTCTGACTTTTCGCTCCTCGAAAAGAACGCGTCCAAACTCACCTTGCTTTTTTCGAAGAACGACGACGTTGTTCCATACGTTCACGCAGCCAAGTACGCGAAGAAATTGCCGCACGCGAAGGTGATTGTCTACAAACACATAAACGGACACTTCCGAGTGGCGAGGTTGCCCGAGATTGTCAGGATGATTAAGCACGATATGAAAAAATAGCATGAAAATTATTCGAAAAGAAGAAACGCCATTCGTCTCAAAACCTGAAGGCACGAATGTCCGCTACTATTTGCGCGACGAATATGAAGTGCATCACAACGAACAGGCTCCGGGCTCAACGCAAACGTGGCACCATCACGAAAAAATCCTTGAAACTTTGTATATTATCGAGGGCGAACTGACGGCTGAATGGAAACACGATGGGAAAAGCGAAAAAGAAATCGTCCGGGCCGGCGACTTGATTGAAACCGAGAATACGCCGCACACGTTTACGAACCATACTGATAAAATCGTGAAGTTTATTGTTATTAAGCAGGTGCTGGTTGGCACAAATAAACGCGACATTTTAAAAAGCGATAAGGTCGTCGATCAATAAATTCTATTTTTCTCATATATGGACTATATAAACATCGCTACCCAGGCGGTAAAAAAATCTGGTGACGTATTGAAAAACTCCTTTGCTCGCCAATCGACGGTCGAAGGAAAAGGCAAGCATGACATTGTCACTGAAGCGGATCGCGCGTCGGAAAAAATAATACTCGACCTCCTGCATGATTATTTTCCAGACCATGCCATTGTGGCCGAGGAGTCAGGCGCCCGACACACAAATTCCTCCTACACTTGGTATGTTGACCCGCTTGATGGGACGACTAATTTTGTGACTGGAAATCCGTATTTTTCCGTTTCACTCGCACTGGCGCATGAGGGAGAGGTCGTGTTGGCGGTTGTTTTCAACCCCATACTCGATGAATTGTATGTCGCCGAAAAAGACCATGGCGCGTTTCTGAATGGCCAACAAATGCACGTTTCAAAAAATAGACAGTTTTCCGAAGCCTTACTGGCGGCCGCGTATTCTATGGCTGAAAACGACATCAGGCGTGGCCTGAAAACCATCGAAGCACTCGCGCTTAAGGCGCGAAAAGTTGTCATCAATTTTTCTCCCGCCCTGGATTTGTGCAATATTGCGCGCGGCCGAATCGACGGCCTGGTCGATAATGGCACCACGCCCGAAGATCACGCGGCCGGGAGTTTAATTCTGACCGAGGCCGGCGGCGCGGTCCAAAATTATCAGTCCGCCCATTGGAACGTGAACGAAACCGGCGTCATCGCCTCGAATGGCGTGTTTCAAAAAGAACTTGCCACGATCGCGCAATAATAATTCAGCGCATCTAATATAAACAAGCGACCCTGCAACTGGTTTGGTGCAGGGCTGCCTGTTTTTTATCTTATTTTGTTGTCTTCGCTATTGCCGCGGCGCGAGCGAGAAGTTCACGTTCTTGGCGATATTGCCGATCGTGATTGTTACGTTTCGCGGGCCGGGCAGGTCATAATATGGACTGACGACAGTAACGCGGCGCGCGCCTGGGGCGATCCCGTCGACAACGTAGTAGCCGTTCGAGTCTGACCAGGCCGAAAACACCGTATCGACTATCTTCACCAGCGCCGAAACCGGCAAACCAGTCACTTTATCCGTCAGGTAGCCGGAAACCGAGCCGGCCGGCGCGAGCGCCACGACTGATCCGGTCTTTTGGCCGGCGGTAACATTGGCCTTAACGATCTGGGTAACGTATTTGGTCGAGCTGATTTTCAGACGATAGGTGTTGGTCTTCAGGCTCCGCACCAGGTAGTACCCTTTTTCATCAGTCACGGCATACGTATAGGGAATTTCTTTGCCATTATTCGGCGCATAGACCTCAACGATCGCGCCCGCGACGCCTTTACCGCTGGCTGTCACCCGTCCATGGATTGAGCCGCCCTTGTCGAGTCGGTACTTTTGGCCGGTCGTATTGGCATTTAAGGTGATCGTTTCTTTGTTATACGTAATGTAGCCATTGAGGATAATTTTCAGCCGGTAATCGCCAGGCGAGACATTGCGGAAGGTGAAGCCGCCGTCGCTCTTCGTGGTAAAGGCGTAATCAGACACCTCCGAGCGGGTTTTATTCCGTTTAAATAGATAGACAACCGCGTTATCGAGCGGGACGCCGCTCTTTGATTTCACGGATCCGCTGAATTTCACAGCTGCTGGCAGGGTGAGGTTTTTACCCGAGGTGGTCCGACCAGCGCTGACGGAAACGCCATAAAGCTTCTGGCCGACGTAATAGTTCCGGGTGGCCGTAACCGTGTAGCTGGTCGAGGGTTTCAGCCGTGAGAGCGTATACTTCCCGCCCGACCCGGTTGTCGTGGAATAGGTATGACCGTAGCCGTCATCGGCGGTAATGGTAACACCCGAGAGGCCGCTGCCACTCGATTTCGTGATTTTACCCGTAATCTTCCCTCCCTTGTTCAAAGAGAGATTCCGATTTGTCAGATGCGTGTCGTCGCCCGCGATGGAAATGTCCGCTGTTTTTGTGACATAGCCCGACACGCTGACCGTCATCGTATAATCGCCCACGGCCGTACTGTTCGTGGTATACATGTCGTAAATAGATACCGTATACCGGCCGGAGGAGTTCGTCGTGGCGCCGTAGGTGCCGCCGGTCGACTTCGCAAGGGTAACCGTCGCGCCGGATAGGGCAGCGCCGCTGGCAGTCTTTATCACGCCGGAAACGGTACTGGCCGGCTTCAGCCAGAAATTTCTGGTTACAGTCCGTTCATCGCCAGTCAAGTTGACGCCGCTCACGGAAGCGCTGAAATACCCAGGTTTTTGAATTATCACGTTGTACACGCCAGCCGCCGAATCAGTATAGTCGTCAGGCAGTGGAATATTATAATACACGCCGCTCGAGGTCGAGGTTGCATACCCGTAGCCGTTCGCCGAGCCGCCGGCGTGGGTATAATAAATGGTCGCCTCGCTCACTCTAGTAACTCCATCAGATGCGTATACGCGTCCGGTAAAACGGCCGCGCTTGGTTAGAGAAAAATTTCTGGTCACCGTACCGGCGCTCGTAACCGTGACTGTTTTTGTCTGTTGGATTAAATACATATTGGAAACATTCCCTAGATACATGTAGTGTGTTACGTCATACGTGCCGGGCGCCACGGCAATGCTGTATGAGCCATCGGCTCCGGTCGTGGCATATTCGACAGACCCACTGCTTGTGTTTTGCGCATACATGGTCAATGATTCGATCGGATTGCCGTTTGACGCATACGTGACCGTACCCTGAATTGTTCCATCCGCGGCCAGGGCGGGCGTGGCCACAACAAAAGCCGCGCCGATGATGAACGCGTAGAGAAGTTTTTTCATGTGTGTATTGTGAATACTTAGTACTCTTAGTATAGCAACGGATTGGATTACGCGCTAGCAAGCGATTTTTCCTCATGTTTTACAGGCCTAAGCACAATCGGAGCGGGACTTGACGTTCGGTCCATATATGATACATTATTCAGTCGAGCCAATACGACTATTTGCGGTTGTGCTGGCTTCGGACGACGGGGTTACGGTCGGACACACGGATAGAAGGAGGGTTCAGTCATGGAGCTGAGGATTCCGTCAACTGCTTACGGCGTGACCTTGTTTGTGCGTCGGGGCGAGGCGCATAAGGAAGTGCCGGCCATAAGCCGCACCCTGACCCAAGAGGGCGCTGATCACTGCATCGGGGTCAGTTCGTACTGGGAAGAGGTGATCGGCTCACTGAGCACTCGGTTCGACAGGCCTCGGTATTTCACCGGTTCGATGCCCGCCACGGTGCTCACGTGCTACTTCATCTTCGGGCCGTCGGCGATTACCATCCACCCGCACCTCACCTCCACGGTCAGCGGCAAGACCATCCAGGAAGGTCGCTGGTTCGAGGCGCAGCAGGCGGCTGGCAGGACCCGCGTCCAGACCATCAGAGCGCTCTGGGAAACCCCGGAGATCTGGGAAGGTCAGCCGTTCGAGCACCAGAGCCGGCAGGTGCACCAGTTCCTCGTGGAAGAAGGGGCTGGTCTCTTCCGCATCGCCGTCAGCGACGAGCCAGCGATCACGCTCGCGCTTCTCGACGCGGTCGATGACGAAGTGCTCGGCCTGGGTCCTTGCGAAGGACTTCTGATCTTCCGTGATCGGGAGGGCACCATCGTTGGCACCCAGAAGCTCGTTCCCTCAGTGTAACGCCGCCCTTAGGCGCTGCGCGTCAGTCCAGGGATTCCTCGGACTGACTTTTTTTATATATGAAAACGACCCGTCTGAATACGGGTCAAAGTGCGATTTCAATTGTCGGACAGTTCACTCGTCGTGCGTGACCGTTACATCAGGAAAGATGAGCTGGGTTGATTCCGCATTGATGGTCGCTTGGGTACAGCCGAGCGTTTGCAGAGCGCGGAAGTGTTTCCGCAGACCGCGTAAATGTGCGAGCAGGAATTCAGCGCCGTCAAAGTTCGGCAGATCGGCTGGCGGTGTCGTAGCCGGGGCGGGTGCCTCGCGCGTGGGTTCGTCCAGGCGAGGGGCTGATGGCACCAGGTCAGGTTCAGGCGATAGTCTCAGCCAAGCGCCAATTTCCTCAAACAGATCGGCCGCTCGGACATCCATCGGATCGAGACGATACTGGATCGCCTCGTCTGAAACGCGCACGGCACAATGAAGATAGCGACCATCGCCGCTGACTTCCAGCCGGTAGGGTTGTCCCCCCTGGAGCTGGAGCAGATGATTGCGCTCTCGATCATACTGTGCAACGTGCGGGTTCCTCTCAAAATAGTCCTCGAGCCCTGCCAGCGTGATCGGCTGACGCGTCCTGCCGCTGTCCGAACCGGGCGGCGGCTTTTCATCTGCCTCGGGCGCAGGATCCCGCGGCTGAAATCTCGGAAAGGCCTGCCGCAAATCTGTAACCATGCCATGCACATTAGCGCCGGGTGCCGAACGAATGTCGATCGGTTGAAGCCAACGGCCCTCGTAGTACGTCACGATAACGCGATCATCCTTGACGTTTGCAGCTGGTAAGCGCGCCGACCCGACGTACGGCTGGCGCGGTCTCGGCGTAGCTGACTGAACGCGGCCTTTCAGCAATACCTTGATCCAGGTAATGAGCTGTTCGAGGTGCGCTTGAAAGAGCGCCTCCGGTTCAAAAACCCGCTCTGTTGAACTCATGATTGTCTCCTTCTGGCCGCTTGGCCAGATTGCCTGAAACAAAAGCCGTGGCGTGTGCCCTGCGAATAACCGACCCCACCTTACCAATCGTGCCCTTGACTGTCAAATAAAAATCGGGCGGCCCTAATCAGTAATTGCCTTGATGTTAATCAATATTATCCCCCTGGACAAAAACCTAAAAATGCGCTATAATTACTGCAGAAAGTAAAAATAAAAACACAATGATACTTCGCAAAACAACAAAGCGCGTGGGGGGCGTATTCGCTATTCTGGCTGTCCTCTGGCTCTGCCTGGCTTCATATCATCAGGCCGCAGCCATTGCCCCAGACCGCATCAGCGCTGAAACGATTCAGCAAAATACTTTGGGTGAACAAGCACGTTCTCCTTTTTTAATTGGCACGGAATATCAATCGCCAGACATCACGTTGTCAAAAGCCGCCACGGTTTTCGGCTTTACCTGGCAGGGCACTGCAAGCGCAACGTTTTCCGTTCAATTAAAAAACGATACCACTTGGTCGGATTGGAAAGTAGTACCGGCTATGGAAGGGGTCGGAAAAAATGACCTTTCTGGCACTGATCTGCTTTTTGTCAGTCCCACCACAACCTTCCGTTATCGTTATACCGCCAGCGAACCACTGACAAATGTCCGGGCGTTTGCGCTCCGCGTTGATTCTCAAACTGGCGTTGTCAGTTGGCTCCAGCGATTTCTCCAGTCATTCGTACCCGCCAGTCGAGCCAATGTACCGATCATTCCACGCGCTGACTGGGGTGCAAACGAGGAAATCAGCTTCTGGGAACCGGAATACGCCCAACCGGAGAAAATTATCGTCCACCATACCGCCGGCGCTGACGGCAGCGTCAATCCCGAAACCGTTATTCAGTCCATCCAATACTGGCACGCGGTCGCGCTGGGCTGGGGCGACATCGGCTATAATTATCTGATCGACGCCAACGGCAATATCTACGAAGGGCGCAAAGGCGGCGACGGCGTCATTGGTGCCCATGCCTATCGTAATGGCGCCTGCAACGAACAGCGTTTCGGCGGCGACCACGTCGGCGTCGACTTTAATCGCGGCACGATCGGTATTTCCCTACTCGGCAATTATCAAGATAACGAACCGACTGCCGCCGCGCTCGACTCATTGAGCCGGCTGATCGCCGAGAAAGCGCATCGCTATGGTATTTCTCCGACCGGCTTTTCTGATTTCCAGGATCTCGTGAACGTACCAAATGTCCTCGGCCATAAGGACGTCGATTGTACGCTCTGCCCCGGGACGAACGTGGAGGATCGACTCGCCTCAATTCGAACGCACAGCCAGCACTATTACAACGAGCTTGGCACGCCGGAGGCGACTACCCGGGCAAGCTTTATCGCCGCCAGCGATCGTGATTTCAATCTTCAAACCCAGGAGACAATAACCCTGTGGGCGGATTTTAAAAACACCGGCACGTCAACCTGGCACCGGAATGACACGGTCCCGCTCATGTTGGCAATAAGTCACGCCGGTTCGCCCTTGGCAGATTCCAGCTGGCTGTCCGATACCGTGGCCGCAAAATTACACGCGGTCAGCGTGGCGCCGGGCGAAACCGGACGTTTTGAATTTACCGTCACCGCCCCGAGTGACCATCTCGAGGTGACCGAAACCTTTCAACTCGTCCAGGATGGATTAGCAATCGTCAATACGGATTTTCAGCTCGTCGTCCACGTGACTGGACTGGACTGGGCGGCCCGGCCGAAAACCCAGGCTGTCAACGCGGCCAGCTTCTTGGGTGCGCGACTGCCAGCCAGGTTGACGTTTACGAATGCCGGCACAAAGACGTGGACGCGCGATAATACCTACCTCTATATCTATGACCTCGGCGACGCCGCCAGCCGCTATCGTGACCGCGACTGGTCAGAACCGGACGGCAAAATATTGCTCAAACAGACAAGCGTAAAGCCTGGCCAGACCGGTACCTTTGAATTTCAGGAAACCAGCCCGGTTAACCCGGGACGCTACAAACAAATTTTCCGGCTCTACGCCGCCGGCCGACGCGTCGTGAATTCCGAGGTTGAATTGATTACCCGCGTGGACGCCATGTATAAAGCACGGTATATTTCCTCAACTCTGCCGCTCGCCATGAAAACCGGCTGGCGGCCGCTGGTGACGCTCCGATTCAAAAATACCGGCGTGACGATTTGGGATAAGAATGTTTGCCTCAACGCCTACGACTTGGGCTTCCGAGCCAGCCGATTTTCCGATTCCGATTGGTCAACTGCTACGGGCGGCGCAACCTTGAATGAAACCTCAGTAAAACCTGGCGCCATTGGCACGTTTACGCTTCGGCTGCGAGCACCGCAACCAGGGCTCTATTTGAATATGTTCCAATTGTCGGCTGCGAACTACCCTTATCAAATTCAAGGCGGGACGGCAGCCAACATCACGCGCGTCGATCCGGCGCGATAGCCATATTTTCAACACAAAATAAAAGCGGGCCTGGGAAATTCCCGAGGTCCGTTTGTCGTCTCACGGGTATGAGACGGACTGAAATCGAAAGGGGCGTCGCCGAAGAAGCGTGTGGATGATGCTTGCTGCCGCCGTGGTGCTTGGCCGTCGGGTCGGTCGTGGCCCTCCCGGCGTGCCGCCTGGACCGTTCCGTCGCAGGCCCTCACGCTCTATCCGACCGGCAACTTCCTCGCGGTTCACGAGGTAATGCCTCGGATCGGCGACGATACCGATGCCGGCTTCCCCAAGCCGCAGCTCTTGCAGGACGATTGTCGCCACCCGCTCTTGCCTGCCTCTCCCGAATAGATGCCAGAGGTTCCTGAGACCGGGACGAGGCTTCCGTCGATCGATAAAGATCTTTTCGCCCGGTCGGCGTGTCAAAATGAGCATTGTGTCCTCCCCAGTCGGAGCCCTTCACTATCCTTAGGTATTGCTACCCCAGGTTTATCACTGCGTATCACCACGATTTCCCGAAAATACAAGGAAACGTATCGTGAGTATAAGCGGGATTCCCCGGTTTTGTCAAGGGTCTTGACGCCGCCCGCACCCAGAACAGAAAGGCCATGGAAATACACCTAAAATCCCCTTTACGTAAGGGTAAAAATGTGCTACTCTTTTGGTACAAGAAAATATAGTGAATTAAGGATTTTTTTATGTATATTACCTGGCACGGTTTGACCAGCTTCAAAATCCAAACGCAAGATTGCACACTGATAACCGATCCCTTTGGCAAGGAGACGGGCTTAAAACCGGTGCGCAGCCAAGCGGAAATCGTCACTATTGGCCAGTCGAAGAACCCGGACGGCAACTACACGAGCGGCATATCAGGCAATCCCTATATCATCACTGGGCCCGGTGAATATGAGCTGAAACGGGTGTTTGTGCACGGCTTGGCTGACCAACTCGCTGGCCAGCCGCTGAAGCCTGATTTTTTAACCCTCTATTATTTTGAGGTTGAAGGCATCCAGATCGCCCACCTGGGTACGATCAACCATCCTCTGACAAATGAACAGCTCGAAACATTTGAGGACATCGACGTCCTCCTTATTCCGGTCGGTGGTAAGCCCGCCCTCTCAGCCGATAAAGCTACGGAAATCATCAGCCAAATAGAACCGCGAATTGTTATCCCGATGTACTATCGGTTGCCCGGCTTGAAAACGCGACTCGACACCCTGAATGGTTTTTTACAGGAGATGGGCATAAAATCGCCCGAAGAAATGCCAAAACTCAAGCTTGTCAAACGCGATTTGCCGCAGGAAGAAACACGTACGATTATTCTCCAACCGTAACCCATGCCACCAAAGAAAAAAACCAAGGCGCCAGCTCCGAAAAAACGCGCTCAAGCCGTCACCGTGCGGATTGTTGAAACTCGGCCGAATATTACGCCAGTCGAGCCGCCCGCCCCAGAGCTACTCCTCGCGAAACCGACTGCTGTACCCGAAGCGAAAAAGAGAGCCCGACCGCTCGCCTCGCTGCGTCCGACTGAAACGGTCGTTCGCCCAAAAACCTACGCCTGGATTGGCGTCGGTGTAAGTTTTGCGTTTATCGTCGTCGCCTGGGTTTTTTTCATGAAGTATTTTCCGTCGTCAAAGGGACCAAATCAAGCCGATCAAACACTGTCGAATATCGGTAAAATCGTCGGCCAAGCAACGGCTGATCTAAAAGGGCAGGCGGATAAATTAAAGAACGCATTACCCAGTGAACCAACCCAGCAGGAACTCGAAGTACAAGAACTTGATCAAACGGTCTTTCCGGAATTTTATCAATAATCGGTAATTCGTAATTTGCCTTAATCCTCTATGGTAGACAACCTCGGAAAAATAACAATTCGCAACATCACCGATGAAATGCAGGAGTCGTACCTCGACTATGCCATGTCGGTGATTGTGGCTCGTGCTTTGCCCGATGTCCGTGACGGCTTCAAACCTGTCCACCGCCGCATCTTGTATGCCATGTGGAATATTGGCTTGAAACCAGGGTCAAAATATCGAAAATCCGCCACCGTCGTCGGCGAGGTACTCGGCAAATACCATCCGCACGGCGATTTAGCCGTCTACGACGCGATGGTCCGAATGGCCCAAACGTTTTCGCTGCGCTATCCCCTGGTCGATGGCCAGGGCAATTTTGGTTCAATCGACGGCGACAGCGCTGCCGCCCATCGATACACTGAGGCGCGGCTGGCAAAAATCTCCGAGGAAATTCTTGCCAATATTGAAAAGAATACTGTTGATTTCATCCCGAATTATGACGGCTCCCAGCAAGAACCGCAGGTGCTGCCGGCCCGGCTGCCCAATTTATTGCTGAACGGAACCATGGGTATCGCGGTCGGCATGGCCACAAATATTCCACCGCACAATCTCGGCGAAGTCGCCGATGGCCTGATCCACCTGATCGACCAGCCAAATAGCTCGGTCGAGGATTTGATGAAATTCATCAAGGGACCGGATTTTCCGACTGGCGCGCAAATCTTTGATATCAACGAAATCAAACAGGCTTACGCGACCGGCCGAGGCAGCATCGTGATGCGGGCGAAGAGTGAGATCGTCGAAGAACATGGAAAATTCAAAATCATTATCACCGAAATACCCTATCAGGTAAACAAAGCGCAGCTGCTTGAGCATATCGCCCAATTGGTGAATGACAAGAAGATCGACGGGATCCGCGATCTGCGCGACGAATCGGACAAGGACGGCATTCGAATCGTCATCGAGCTGAAGAAAGAGGCCTATCCGAAGAAAACACTCAACCGGCTCTACACGCTCACCCAGCTCCAAGATGCGTTTCATGTAAATATGCTGGCGCTCGTTGACGGCATCCAGCCGCGCGTTTTGACCCTCAAAATGATCCTCGAAGAATATCTGAAACACCAGCAGGTCGTGACGCGGCGCTATCTCACCTATGATCTCGATCGGGCTAAAGAGCGGGCGCACGTCCTGGAAGGTTTGAAAATCGCCCTGAAACATCTCGACGCGGTTATCGCCACCATTAAGAAATCAAATGATCGTGAGGAAGCAAAGGTCAATTTAATAAAGCGGTTTAAATTAACCGAAATTCAGAGCGTGGCTATCCTCGAGATGAAGCTCTCCCAGCTGGCCAATCTGGAACAGCAAAAGATCCTCGACGAGCTGAAGGAAAAACTGAAGTTAATCGATGAGTTAAAGGGCCTGCTCGCCTCCCCGAAGAAAATTCTCGGCTTGATCAAAAAAGACCTTCTTCACATGAAGGAAAAATACGACAACAAGCGACGGACCGAGGTCTTCCCGAATCCGGTCGATAAATTCACGCAGGAAGATCTGATTCCGAATATTGCCACGATCGTCATGAGCACCCGTGACGGTTATATCAAACGCGTCGAGCCGGAGTCGTTCCGGACCCAGGGCCGGGGTGGCAAAGGCGTCATCGGTCTGACGACCAAAGAAGAGGATGCCGTCGAACATTTCTTTACCACCACTACGCACGCCAACCTTTTGTTCTTCACCACGCGGGGTCGCGTTTTCCAATTAAAAACCTATGACATCCCACAGGCCAGCCGGACCGCCCGCGGCCAGGCGATCGTGAATTTCCTGCAGCTCCCGAGCCACGAAAAGGTTTCAATCATCCTGCCCATCCCGGAATTAAAAGGCTCCCAATACCTGATGATGATTACCCGCAATGGCGTTATCAAGAAAGTCGATATTAAAGATTTTGAAAACGTCCGCCGCTCCGGCTTGATCGCCATCCGGCTGAAGACCAACGACACGCTCGAATGGGTCAAGCCGACGACCGGTAGCGATAATATCGTCTTGGTCAGCCGCGAGGGGCAGGCGATTCAATTCCGCGAAAAGGAAGTTCGCGCCATGGGACGCAGCGCCGCCGGCGTCCGCGGCATCCGTCTAAAAGGCACGGACGAGGTCTGCGGCATGGCGATTATTTCGCAAGGCAAGGTGCTCCCGGAAATGCAGCTTCTCGTCGTGATGGAAAACGGCCATGGCAAGCGTTCTGGACTGAAGAATTACAAAGTCCAAGGCCGCGGCGGTACTGGTATAAAAACAGCCAAGATAACGACGAAAACAGGTAAAATCGTCTCAGCGTTCGTCGTGAACTCAAAACTTGAAAAGGAAGACCTGATCATTATTTCCGGTAAGGGACAGGTGATCCGCTTACCGATCAAGTCTGTTTCGGTACTCGGTCGGGCCACCCAAGGCGTCCGTCTAATGCGCTTCTCGGAAACGTCAGATAAAGTCGCCTCCGTAACCTTCATTTAAACGAATGGTTGACGAGGCGCTGGCCGTCCAAATCCAAGAACTTACTAAGTCATATACGCTCGGAAAAGTTGTCACTCCCGTGTTGAAGGGAATAACTTTTTCGATTCGCCGAGGTGATTTTATTGCTTTAATCGGCCCGTCTGGATCGGGTAAATCTACGCTCCTCAACCTGATCGGCGGCCTCGACCGGCCGACCTCAGGGCGTTTAACCGTCTTCGGCCAGGGCGTTGGCTCGCTGAAAGACCGCCAGCTGGCACATTACCGCCAGCGCGAGGTTGGTATGATTTTCCAGTCCTTCAATCTCCTGCCAAATATCAGCGCTGAACAAAATGTTCTGCTGCCCGCCCTCCTGGCCGGCGACGACATGAAGGCGGCCACCCGCCGGGCTAATGAACTGATGGAACGCGTCGGCTTGTCAGCTGTGCGCCACCATCGTCCGGCCGAGCTCTCGGGCGGCGAGCAGCAGCGCGTCGCGGTTGTCCGGGCGCTCCTAAACCGGCCGAAGCTCCTGCTCGCTGACGAACCGACTGGCAATCTGGACAGCGCCTCAGGCAAAGAGGTAATCCAGGCGATCACGAACTTGGCACGCGATGCCGGCAGCACGCTGCTGGTTGTTACCCACGATGATCGCGTCGCGGCCGCCGCCACACACACCATCCACCTGCTCGACGGTAAAGTTGAAACTGGAGGACGGCCATGAAACCAGCGCGACTTTTTCAATTATCCTTTCAAAATATTTGGCGTCGGAAATTCCGGACGGTTTTGACCGTGCTCGGCATGAGCGTTGGCATCGGTGCCATGGTTTTATTAATCTCGTTTGCTGCCGGCCTTCAAAAGGCTAATAAAGAAATGCTTCTGTCGTCAATGGAGCTGACGCAGTTGACGGTGATGAAAAACTCTCCCCAAAATGGGCCTGGCCTGGTTGTTGAAGGTGACGCATCGTCGAGTTTTTCCGTGGACGAACTGAAAACGTTGACTGACATACCTCATGTAAAAATCGCCTACCCGTCATACACGCTTTACGATTTGAAGCTTTCCTATAACGGCGCGACCAACGAACAGATGTTGACCCCGACGCCGGTCGAGATCATCGACCAGAAAAAGAAAGACAAGCTTGAAGCCGGTGCCTGGTGGACTGAAAACGACGCTACCGCCGTCGTGCTGTCGCAACAGACCGCCGATAATCTGAAGGTATCCCCGAGCGACCTCGTCGGTAAAACAGTAACATTGCAGCTGCTTAAATGGTCAATGCAGGGGCAGAGTGAGGTCGTCAAGGAATATTCGGCGACCGTGACGGGCGTACTTAAAAAGTCGACCAATTCATTTGGACCGTTCGGCGCTGACGCGATCAGCCTGGGTTTTGCCGAAGTTATTAATAATGACCGGCCGGCCGGCGAGGGATATGATCCGAAGCTGGAAAGTTGGAGTACCGTCAATGTTATCGTGGATGAACCGGATAATGTGAAGTCGGTGCGGGAGGAAATCCAAAAAAAGGGCTGGTATGCCAGCGGCGTGGAAGAACTGATCAACCAGCTTAACCAGGGTTTCCTGATCATGAAAATCGTCCTCGGGATCATCGGCGGCATCGGCTTAGTGGTTGCCCTGATCGGTATCACTAATTCAATGCTGATGGCGGTATTGGAACGGACCAGGGAGATCGGCATTTTAGCTGCTCTCGGCGCCTCACGTCGGACGATCACCTGGCTGTTTCTCATCGAAGCCGCCTGGCTGGGACTACTCGGCGCTGCAGTCGGATTGGGCGGCGCGTTCGTGCTCGGCAAACTGATCGTGGCCGGCGTCGGCACTTATTTTTCGGCCACCGGCAAAGATCCGGGCGAGACGACGACTTTTTTGAAATTCTACATCAGCGCCGGTTTGGCGCTCAGCACTCTGGCGGGTGCGTTTGTGATCACGCTATTGGCGGGCTGGCTGCCGGCCCGGCGCGCCGCTCGGCTTGATCCAGTGAAGGCTTTACGTCACGAGTAACAATATTCTCTACTCTCCTTCAGATAGAAAACAGACGGGAGAAATCATCCCGTCTGTTTTGTTTAGCCGGTCAATGATCTTGACAAAATCAAGAAAAGACTTTATATTTACACGGATACGGCAGCCTTGTGTAATGAATAAAATTATTGTATATTTAAACTGTCTTTATGGCACTTCCAGGAAAACAATCATCAAAATCCCGCAAACGCGGACGCATCTCCCTGCTTAAACAGAAGAAGGTTTCTCTTTCGATTTGTCCAAAATGTAAAAAACCGATTCGACCACATCACGCCTGCGCGTTCTGCGGAACGTATCGTAGCCGCCCGATCCTTGAGATAAAGACAAAACTCAAGACGCCAAAAAAGAAACGCGAAGCCGAACAAGAGGCGAAAGAACAGAAAAAGCACGAAAAAGAGGAAGAGAAAAAACGCTAACCCATGTCAAACCGTCACCTCGGCCGAACCTTGGCCATGCAAACCCTCTACGAATGGGACTTTAACGGTCAAAAGCCCATTAATTTAGCGAAAGCCGCGAAAGACAATGTTGAAAAGTTTGCGCCCGGCTTTGACGACGTGGAATTTACGCAGCGGCTCCTCAAGGGCGTTACCGAGCACATGAAAAATATTGATCAGCTGATCACGAAATACGCGCCAGAATGGCCGCTCGAACAAATTACCGTGGTTGACCGCAACATTCTCCGGATCGGCGTGTACGAGCTGAAATTCGCGCCGGATATTCCGCCCAAGGTGGCAATCAATGAAGCGATCGAGCTGGCCAAGACGTTCGGCGGCGAATCATCGGGTAAATTTGTCAACGGCGTTCTGGGAGCGATCTATAAGGATATGGATGCAGAAAAAAAGCCGGCGGAAGAAGTGAAACAACCAATTCAATAATTAATTTTCTTCGGTGCAGGAAACTCGGTATCGCGACCGTCAGGATACCCGGCTCCCTCCGCTGAAGACGCGTTCGACGCTATGAAAGATCTCTCTCGACTTGAAAAAACACTCGGCCTCTCGTTCCAGAACAAAGATTTACTGAAACAGAGCCTTGTCCATCGCTCCTATCTCAACGAGCATCCGGGTTTTGCCCTGGGGCATAATGAACGCCTTGAATTCCTCGGTGACGCGGTTCTCGAACTTGCCGTGACGAAGCATCTGTATGCTGAATTTCCGGATGAAAGCGAAGGCGTTTTGACAAATTGGCGGGCCAGCCTCGTCAAGAGCGAACGCCTCGCTGAAATGGCCGACGAGTTGAAGCTCAACGATTTTCTGTATTTGAGCCGCGGCGAATCAAAAGATACAAATTCGAAAGCGCGTCGCTACATTCTCGCGAACGCCTTCGAATCGGTCATCGGCGCGCTCTATCTTGATCAGGGATTTGAAGCGGCCGAACGAATGCTTCAACAATTCCTCCTCCCGAAGCTCAAGCACATCCTCCAAAATCATCTCTATCTTGATCCGAAAAGCCTTTTCCAAGAAAAGAGTCAGGAAATCGAAGGCATCACTCCGCACTATAAAGTACTTTCAGAAGACGGCCCGGATCATGCCAAACAGTTCGTCATCGGCGTGTATTTAAAAGACGTCTGCGTCGCCAGCGGAACCGGCGCCTCAAAACAAGAGGCCGAAGAAAGCGCCGCCCGCGCGGCTCTCAAGGTTAAAGAGTGGTAAAACCATGTCAGAATCCCTCCATCTCGTTCTCATCGCCTTAACCGCCCTCCTCATGGTGATTGGGTTTTTGGGAACGATTTTTCCGAGCTTGCCCGGCCTCCCGCTCCTTTGGACGGTCGTTGTCTTATACGGACTGACAACGCAATTCAAAACAATCGATATCAACTTTCTGATACTCACCACGCTGCTGGTTGTCCTGGTCATTTTCCTCGATATTATCGCGAGCGTGCGCGGCACGAAAAAGCTTGAGATATCCGCCTGGGGCGTTCTCGGCGCGATTGCTGGCGGCGTGATCGGTTCTGGCTTCCATTCGCTGCCTGTGCTGGTCATCCTGCCAATCGTCGGCGCGGTCATCGGCGAGCTGATTTCGGGCCGGGACGCCGTCTATCGGATTGAAACGAGCAATTATCACCTGGTCGGATTCGTCGGCGGCACGATTGTCAAAGCGGGCGTGGCCGTCACGATTATCGGATTGTTTTTGTCAAAAGTACTCTAAGGATCGGCCAATACTGTTGCTCCCGAACCGGGAGTTTTTTGTTTGACCAATCTTAATAACTGGTGTTAAATTATTGGCGGCTGTATAGCGCAAACAGCGTGGCTAATGTCAGGGGGAAACACTCCCTGATACCGCTACTGCACAGTCAACGCAATGGAGGATTTGTCGCATGGACGGAAATCCGGGTAACGTCGTCCTGCCCGACGTGCTGCTTGGTGAAGCGAGAAGCCGGTTGATCGTGGCGATTGACACCCCCGAGATCGACGGAGCTCGGCTGATCGCCAGGACTTTGAAGGGACATGTCGGTCTCGGAAAAGTGGGACTCGAGATTCACTACAGTCACGGCGCTCCGCAGACCGTCGAAGCAATCGGCGGATTGGACACGATGGTGGACGGGAAGTTCCACGACATCCCAAACACCGTCGGCGGTGCAGTTACCGGTATTCTTGGTGGCGATCGGCACCTTCTGATCCGAATCCTGAACGTTCACATTTCCGGTGGCCTGGAGATGCTGAAGAGGGCGGTGGCCGCACGGGACAAGATCTGGGAAGAGACTGGAGAGACCAGCTTGCCGCGGCCGCAGCTTCTCGGGGTAACCATCCTGACCACGCAGAAGTACAGCGACTTTGTGGCCATGGGTTTTGCGCCGAATCTCGGTCCCGATAAGGTGACGGCGACGGAGAATCTGTGGCTGCAGCAGCGAGTGCTCGATATGAGCGCCATGGCCAGGGAAGCAGGTCTGGACGGCGTGATCGTGCCAGGACCGTTCGCGGCGGCCGTTCGCGAGAAGTTCGGACCGGACTTCGTCATCCTCTGCGCCGGCATCCGTTTTCCGGAGGGCGACCAGCACGACCAGGTGCACATCGCCACGCCCCAGGGCGCGATCGAGAACGGCGCCACGTACGTGGTCATGGGTCGGGCTTTGACCGAAGCGCCTGAACCGGCAGCGGCAGCTGACCGCGCTGTCCATGAGATCGCTTTGGGTTTGCAGACGATCCGGTCGCGCTGACCGCCTGCAACCAACCGCCGATCTTGCTACCTGAAAGGAGTGGTATCGTGCCCGCATGGCTGGTCGTAGCATTCGTGCTACTCGGACTGTACGCTGGTAGCATGGGCGACGTTGAAGACGCCGGAGACATGCCGCCTTCCCCGTGAGCCGCACTCTTCGGCGTTGAAGGAGGGCTAAATGCCCCACCAATTGATCATTGCCGGAAGCGTTCTTCTCGGCCTGGCCGCGCCAGTCGTTCGGTGGCTGGTCCTGAAGAAACGCTCCTAGTTGCCCGAAGAGTCCGCTCAACGGGCATTTTTATTGACAAAATAGCGTATGATACTATAAGCTGTCAGGACAGTGCATTCCGATGGAATGAACTGTCACCCACGATAACCCAACTACCGTACCGTGAACGACCGTGATCACATCAGGACTTTCTAGAGGGAGTGTGCCTCGCTATGGAGCCGCAACTTGCACAACGCGTTGAGAATGTCCAGACCGAAAACGCGTTCGTGACCTTCAAGAATGGTCTCGCTATCCAGGCGGAGATCGATCGGGATCCGACCAGCCATCCTTTCGACCGAGTGATTTTCCTTTGCCTCGGCGAACCCGATTTCCGGACGCCCAGACACATCTGCCGCGCGGCCATCCGTGCCATCCTGGCCGGCGTCCACCATTACGGACCGGCGGCCGGTCAAGCGCTCTTGCAGGAGGCTATCGTCCGGCGTACCCATGACACGCTGGGGCTCACATACGACCCCGACTGTGTCGTCGTGACGCCGGGCGCCAAGCCGCTCATCCTGTATACGCTCCTGGCCTGCGTCGATCCCGACATGGAGGTCGTCTACCCGAATTCCGGCTTCCCCATCTACCCTTCCGCCATCGATCTCATCGGCGCGCGCCCGGTACCGATCCAGCTGCGGGAAGAGAATGGCTTCCAACTCGATCCGGACGAGCTGGAATCGTTGATCACCGACCGCACGCGGCTCATCATTCTCAACACGCCGCACAATCCGACAGGCAGCGTGCTGAGCCGCGATGTTCTGCGTGAAGTCGCTCGGATCGCAACCAAGTACGGGATCTGGGTTCTCTCGGACGAAGTCTACGATCGAATCATCTACGACGGGCTGGAGCACGTGTCGATCGCGCAAATGCCCGGCATGCAGGATCAGACGGTCATCATGAACGGTCATTCGAAAGCCTATGCCATGACCGGCTGGCGCGTCGGCTACGGCGTCATGCCAAAGCGTCTGGCTGCAAAGATGACCCGCCTCCAGACCAATGTCACGAGCTGCACCAGCGTGATCATGCAGGCCGGGGCACTGGCTGCGATCATGGGCGAGCAGGAGTGCGTCCAGACCATGGTCAGCGAGTTCGATCGACGCCGGCAGATCATCGTCGGCGCGATCAATGATATCCCCGACATTTGGTGCCGCCGCCCGGGTGGCGCATTCTACGCCTGGGCGAATGTCAGCGAGATCACGGACGACTGTGAAGCCTTCGCTGACGACGTACTCAGAAAGAAGGGCGTTGCCATCGGTGCTGGCACGCACTTCGGCCAGGAGGGCTACGTGCGTTTCTCGTTCGCCAACTCGATCCCGAATATCAAGGAAGGCATCCACCGCTTCCGCACGTATCTCGGGAGATAGCTCTGTCACCCGCCGCCGCGCAACGCATTGTTGCTACCGGCGGTTTTTCTTACCTAGCGGAAATTGTTAATAAATGTCTTTATAAAAATTATAGCGATATTTATACACAGCCTGTTGATAAATTTCCTTGACACCCATACGGCACGGGACTAAGGTGGAAACAACGATATCTGTGAGGCGATGAAGCGTAGTACTTAATTGGTCGCTTAGCCATCCTAGTTAAATAGAGGAGGGCTGGGACTACGCGGAGCCAGTAGCGAAACCGATCACGATTTCACTGACTTATCAGCCTCACTTTGTTGAGGTTTTTGTCTTATATTGGGCAAAAAACTCAAGCATCCCACTCTTATCCGAATACATCCCTCGGGTAAGTCAGGGTGCTGGAGGGATTACCCTGCCAAACGCACCTTGAGATTTTAACCACGGATAATTCGCAGAGTGTCTCTAAACCCGCAGCCACGGAATCGTCCCGATCAGAAGGAGGGAGCCATGCACCGACTCAGTGTCCTCTGTTGCATCGCCCTGGTAGCAGTGTTCAATGCCAGCTGCGCCCAGGCGACCGAACCGTCAACCACAACCCGTGGCCCGGTTTGGGCCTACGGCGCCGAAGTCCAAGGCGAGGCCTGGTTTGAGGAACGCGAGGGCGTTTCCTACTACCAGGGAAGGTATCAGTACTGGCCGCGCGCCCACAGGGAGGAGGCGCCGGCTGCTCTGACGGAACTCGACCCCCTGACCGCCCACGCGTGCGAAGTGGCTGGCACCGTCCTCGATGAGGCATCGGCGGCCGCCGGTAGCGCCGTGACGCAGTCCGACTGGGAACGTCTCTACACGCAGGTGCTGGAGGCGCACCGCGATGTCGTCATTTCCTACACACCGAACGGCCGGACCATCGCAATCGAGTTCGCCAATCTCCCGGTCAAGTACGTCATCAGCTGCCCGGTCAATCCCGCGCGGTCCGGCCGGATTGCGTCGGATCCCGACAGCGTCCGGCAAACCCAGGTCGATCGCTTCTGGAAGTTCTACAACAACGGGTCCTGGGTCTTCTGGGGCTCCGACTACTTCATGGTCGTGCCGCCGATCTGGCAGGCAAAAACCATCGCCGCCATCGACAGCGTGACCGCTCTCAAGAACAGCGGGCTCCAGGGCGAAGCGCTCACCCGCGCTATCGTCGCCATCGACATCAAGAACACCGCGCTCGAAGAGGACAACTTCGTCAGGGACCTGATCAGCGAGGGGAGGTAAGGCCATGCGCATCCTGAAGCTCTGTTTGTTCAACATCTTCGGGCTCGCCTGTCTCTTCACCTGCGCTCTCGCATCACAGCCCGAACCGCCCGGCCAATGCAAAACGCCGGGCGCCTATTTCGCCCGTCTCGAAGAGCCCTGGCAGTTCATCAACGGCGCGCAGCCTGACGCGGAGAACGCGCTCAATCACCAGGGATACACCTTCGTCTGGCACGGGAACCCCGACACCACATTCTACCCTGCCTTGCCGGACCCGACTCTGACGGAGTTCGTGTCTGACATCGGGGCAGACGCTGGGGCATTCTTCCTAAGTGGAGACTCTGACAACCAGTGCACTGCTGTCGAGGTCTACCCACACACCACTCGCGGACGTCGGCTCGCTCTCGCTGCTGGCCAGAACTATGCCAACCACGGCTTCAGCGGCGAGGTATACCTCTACGAAGACGCCTGGCAGAGCGGCTGGGCAGTCGCCTTGTCTTGGTCTGGAGTATCATCGCGCTGTAACTTCAACGACGCGATCGTAGACATCGAGACCTGCATCAGCACCGCCTCGGGAACGTGGACCGGAGCCAGAGTGGAATTCGTCAATGACGACTATCTCTCTGACTCAGAGAGCTTCACGAACACGGACGCGATCTGGGGCGGGCTCGACGGACAGGACGGCTGGAAACGCCGAACGGCCAGTTGGGGCTTTGCCCACGCTTCTTCCAAGTGCCACATGCGCGAACCGCAGACCGACGGGGGCAAGACGACGCTGGCCCCCTGCGTGAAGTGGTTCAACTTCGACCACGGCGACCAGATTCCCGACCAGGGCCTTGATCTCCAGGTCCTCTTTGACACCGAGATCACGACGGTCGGAGGTGCGCTGAGCGCCTTCGAGGTCACCCGACCCGGAGGCGATCCAGTCACCTTCACCGTGACAAACGCCCAGCTGGCGAATGACACGACTCTGACCGTCCACGTTGCGCCTGTCACCGGTTCCTTCGGCGCCTCCTACCTCTCCGCCCTCTCGAACAATATCGTCAGCAAGTGCAACAGCAATGCCCATCTCGACGGTAGCCAAGAGGGCGGTCCTGACGACATGACCTGGCGGCTGAAGCACGGCCAGGATCCGGCGGCGGAGATTTGCACCTTCGCCGTCGACGAGAACGGCCTCGCCCGGTGGGAGGTCTCGTCCGAGTATCGAACCGAGAAGTACCTTGTCCAGGGCCTCTCCGGCGCTGACTGGGTAACGCTCGCTACGATTCCGGCCGGCCAGTCCCACTATGAACAGTCCGTCGGCGCCGGCTACCCGGCCTATCGCCTGATCGAAGTCGAAACCGGCGGCCACGAGATCATGCAGGAGACTGCCGTCGCTCATCCGATCCCGACTGCAGCACCGGACACGCTTCTGACCGATGACCAACTGCGAGCACTGCTCGACGAGAAAGAGCATAATCGCGGTGGCGGAACACCGTCCTGCGGGCGCGGCGGCGACACCTGAAGCTTCGTCATCATCGCAGCCCCACAGTTTGTGGGGGACAGCCAGTACATGTCCAACTACTGGACAGCGAAGGGCTACACCGTCACCATCGTCTCGACCTCTAGCTTCGGCGGCGACATCCTGAACGGCGTCAAGAACTACGTCCGAAACAACTCCGCCCAGTACTTCCTGCTCGTCGGCGACTACTCCGACCCAGCCTGGGGCGGTTCGCTCTGGAACGCCAACGGCTGGCCGACCATCTACCAGGGGTATCTACAGGACGGTTACCCGTCCGGCGGTAACCCCACTCACAACCTGATCCCGACCCAGGTCGTACCGGATCCGTTGCCGCGGAACCAGAATATGGCGTACTTCGCGCCCTACTGGTTCTTGAGCGACATGATCCTCTACGGCGATACGGACGACAACGGACTGCCCGACAAGACGGTCACCCGCCTGCCCTACACCACTGCCAGCCAGTACCTGAATCACATCTGGAACATGGAGTACTACAACGACGCCGGTTATCCGGCGGACTCGTACCAGGTCCAGTTCTTCGTGGGCGATGTGGATCACTACGAGGACGGCGAGGGCGACTTGGCGGTCGCCATGGCCGACAGTATCACCTCGATCCTGCCGGGCTACCAGTACGTCAACCGCATGCTGGAATCGACCTATTTCGACGCCTACACCAGGGCGCTGATGGCGGCCCAGCGCTGGAACTCGGACCTCGAGCTCGTCATCTTCGCGAGTGCCATGGGGAATCGGTACAAGCCGGGGAATTTCTTCTCGGTCAGCGCCGGCTTCTCCATGAGCATGATCTACTCCGGAACCTGGTGCCCCTGGGTTATCGGCAGTTCCTGCGACACCGGCGATGAGTTCTTCGTGATGCATCCAAGCTACCAGGAAACGGTCCTCAACCGGTTCCTGACCGCCTCGAACAAGGGTGCGATCGGCTGGGCTGGACCGACCGCCGGGACCTGGCAGGACGCGAACGTCGTTATCGCTGCCACGATCGTGCACCGCATCTACGAAGATCCATCTCGCCCGGTGGCTGAGAGTATCCGCTTGGCGCTGTGTGATATCCTGATCGCGTACGATCCTGAGACGCATCCGGACATCGTGAACACCGCCTTGTCGTATGCTGCCTTCTGCGATCCGCTCACGCCGTTCCTGCACGCCAATCACGTCGTCGCCGTGGACGAGCAGAGATCCGACATCCAGCTGACTCTCGCCCAGAACCGTCCGAATCCCTTCGGCGGACAGACGGCCATTCGGTTCACGCTGCCTCAGGCCGGGCCGGTCAGCCTGCGCGTGTATGACGTGGCCGGGCGAGTCGTCCGTACGCTCATCAACGGTCTGAGCCAGCCCGGTGCCTACCAGGCCGTCTGGAACGGAATGAACGACGACGGTCGGCTGGTCAGCCAGGGCATTTACTTCGCCCGTCTCGCGGCCCAGGGTCGCGAACTCGAGCGCAAGTTGGTGCTGATGCGCTGATCCGTGGAACCTTGAACCTTTGACATCTCGGTGGAATGGCTTCATCCGAAGTCACTCCACCATTTTCTCAAGGGCTGAAGAAATCAGCTTGCCTCTAATAAAAAATGAAAGGGGGTGACAGCATGAAAAAATTTATTTTTGGCCTCATGGTCGCCATTATGATTGCCGGAAGCATCGGCGCTTTCGTCATCATGACAAAAGCGCCGGCGCAGGCCCGACCACTCGAATACTCCATAGATTGTTCCTGGGGCGAAATCAAGGATTGCTATGGCGGTGGTTGTAATCACTGTTGCCCGGAAAACTGCAAGCCGTAGCCGTCACGATGTATAAATAACGTGTGAAAGGGGGTGAAAACAATGCGATATTTTGTACTCGGACTGATTCTTGTCTCGATTATTGCCCTGAGTGTTGGTTTTCTCATTGTCCCGAAACAAACCGTTCAAGCGCGCGAACAAGCCGAACAGTATGTGCAATGCAGTTGGGGTGAGATAAAAGCGTGCTATGCCGGGCGGTGCGTTCAAGATTGTTGCCCGGAAAACTGCAAACCGTAAATTGCCAACAATCGCGAATTATTGAAAGGGGGTGAGAATATGAAAAAGTTTCTCCTTGGTTTACTGATTGCGGTGGTAATCGCGTCAGGCGTGGCCGCGTATGTGATTACAGCCAGCCAGCCAGCCGCTGCGCAACACCAACAAGCAGAGCAACAAGGCGTCAACTGCTCCTGGGGGCAAATAAAGCTGTGCTTTGCCGGCCATTGCGTACCTGGCTGCTGCGATGAAAACTGCAAGGGCTCTCCATAATACTCCCATGGCAGAGGGCACAAAAGGCAATCTAGAGCGGTGTGAAAGCGCTCCCAGGTACGCTTTTGCACAGATAGGTTGTCTTTTATGTATTACAAATTTTTATACGGCCATACATTCTTGCCGGATTCGCAATAATCTTGTACAATAGGTGTGTATTTTTCTCCTGTTGTTATGAAATCATCGCATCCGTCCCTACTAAACAGAAATTTTTTTTAATGTATCTCGAAAAACTCGAAATCCAAGGCTTTAAATCATTTGCCAATAAAGTCACGATGGAATTCAATCGTGGCATTGCGGCTATTGTCGGGCCGAACGGCTCCGGAAAATCAAACGTGGCCGACGCCGTCCGCTGGGTCATGGGCGAACAAAGCTTAAAACTTCTCCGAGGTAAAAAATCGGAAGACGTTATATTTTCTGGGTCGGATAAGAAGGCTCGGCTCGGGTTAGCCGAGGTTTCGCTCCACATCAACAACGAAGACGGAACGATGCCGATCGACTTCCCTCAAGTCGTTGTTACTCGGCGTATCTACCGATCCGGCGAGGGTGAGTATTTTTTGAATAAAAAAAAGGTGCGCCTGCAGGATATTATTCTGTTACTCGCAAAATCGAATTTTGGACAACGGAGCTATTCCGTTATCGGCCAGGGCATGGTCGACTCCATTCTCACCGCCAGTCCGCAGGAACGCAAGGAGTTTTTTGACGAGGCGGCCGGCGTCCGTCAATTCCAGATCAAAAAGGAGCAAGCCGAGCAGAAGCTTACCCATACAAAAGAAAACCTTCAGCAGGCTGAGCTGCTGCTTCAAGAAATCGAGCCTCGCCTGCGCTCGCTTACCCGACAGGTTCACCGGCTCGAGCGCCGTGAAACCATTGAACAGGAACTCCGCGTTATCCAAAAGGAATATTACGCCAATCTGTGGAAAGAGCTGGCCGATCAACTCACTGACCTTGGAAAAGAGCATTCGGAAACCGACCAAAAACATCAAACCGCCACGCGTGAACTTTCGACCGTTCAAGAAAAACTCGAAGCACTGGAACAAGAAACGTCGCGCGACGAACTGTTTCGCGAACTGCAGCGCGACTATAATAAGATTCTCGATAAAAAGAATTCCCTGCTCCAGGATCAGGCTGTGCTCAAGGGTCGCTGGGAAATTGCCGCCACCCAGGCCGGTGAGGCCAATCGCGTCTGGCTGACGAAGCGCGTCGAAGCGCTCCGCCGTTTGCAGATCGAACTCGATGAAGACCTGAAACCATTGCGGGCGAACATTGAAACGATTGAGGGCACACTTGATAAGAAAAAGCAGGAGCAGAACGATCTCGTTAAACAGTTTGAAGAAATCGAACGCCAGTTGCTCTTAGCCAAAGAGCGTCTCGAGAGTAAGCAAACCGTAAAAATCCCCGAGATCGAGGCCCATCTTCAAAGCATTTTATCGAGCTACGAGAATTTTATTGCCCGCCTTGATAAGATTGAAAACCCGGAGGATATCGCAAAACTGAAAAAAACGGCCCGCGAAATCCAGCAAAGTCTTGCCCGCTATATCAAAGAGCTGAGCCGGTCGGCCCCAACCGCCACGCCGGAAGAATTCCTTCGGCTACAGAACCAGCTGACGATCTTTGTCCGAACAAAAGACAGCTTGGTAAACGAGATCAACGACCTGGTCGTCAAACTGCGCACCTGGCAAGAAAAAGAAAAGGTTCTCCACGATAAAAAATCCGATCTGGCTCAAGAAGTGGCCCGGCTCGACAAAGAAATCGCGTTGATTGACCAGCAGACGAAGCGGCCAGAAGCTACCCAGCTCAATCTTCAAAAGGATACTGCGGAAATCGACCAGCAGGTCAGCGCGCTCGATCAGGAGCTGAAAGCGATGCGCGAAAAAATGAACGAGTTCAACCGGGTCGAGCAAGAGAAAAAAGACGCCTTGTTTCAGCTCCAGAAGCAGTTCCGTGACCGGCAGAATGCCCTCAACACCATCACCCACGCGCTGAATGAAATCCGAATCAAGCAAGCGCGGCTGGAAACCAGACGCGACGACCTCGAACGCGAGATGAAAGAAGAAATACCAGAGGCGCTTGAGCGTGAGGTAAAAGAACAACATCAAAAATTTGCCAGCCCAACGACAAATTCAATTCTGCTTGAAAAAATCCACCAACAAAAGCACCAGCTCGAATTGATCGGCGGCATTGACGAAGGCATCACCGAGGAATACAAACAAACAAATGAACGCCACACCTTTTTGAAAACCCAGTCAGACGACTTGTATCTCGCGATTGATTCGCTCGAAAAAGCCATCCATGACCTCGATGAAACGATCAAGCAGCAGTTTGACGACGCCTTTCATAAAATTAACCAGGAATTCGGAAAATATTTCAAAATGCTCTTCAAGGGTGGTACGGCCAAAATGAGCCTGGAAAAAACCGATATCTACGCTGAGCCGGAAGAAAACGAGGAATCGGCCGATGATGGCGAAGACGAAGAGGGGGCGGAAAAGGAAACGCCAAAACCGATCGGTAAAGTGGTGACTGGCATCGATATTCAAGCGATCCCGCCCGGCAAACGCGTCAGCACTATTACTATGCTGTCAGGCGGTGAACGCGCCCTCACCTCGATCGCCCTGATCTGCGCTATCATTGCCAATAACCCGTCGCCGTTCGTCGTGCTTGATGAGGTTGATGCCGCGCTCGACGAAGCGAATTCGATAAAATTCTCAAATATTTTGAACGAGCTGGCCCATAAAACCCAGTTCATCACCATTACTCACAACCGCGCCACCATGCAAAAGGCTAGCATCCTCTATGGCGTGACCATGCAGTCGGACGGCGTGTCAAAGCTCCTCTCGGTAAAAATGGAGGAGGCTGAGGAAGTGATTAAACGGCACGGGAATCGATAAAAAAGCGGGGGTAGATATTCGTAACGGTCTCTTGACCTTTTCCTTTATTTCCGCTACCATCACTCTAGCCATCAAAGCACGGAGGCCAATTCAAAATTCAAAATGAAAAATTAACATACCTTCATTTTGAATTCTAAATTCTAAATTTTACATTGATTATGTTAATGCTCCGACTCTCGCCGACCGGTAAAAAAAACCAGAAATTCTTCCGGGTTATTGTCTCTGAGAAAACCAAGGATGTTTTTGGTACCTACCTCGAACTGCTCGGCAATTACAATCCTCATAAATCCCCGCCTGAGGTAAATCTCAAGGTCGACCGGGTAAAGTACTGGCTAGAAAAGGGTGCCCAGGCCTCGCCGACGGTTCACAATCTTCTCATTGACCAAAAAATACTTTCGGGTCCAAAAGTCACGAGCTGGAAACCGAAGAAGAAAAAGGGCGACACGGAAACACCGGCCGCTGAAAGTGAAAAGAAACCAGATACTGCCGCCACGAAGCCACCGGAACCGGCCGCTGAAAAACCGGCTGAACCGGCAAAAGAAACGCCAAGCGAGAAACCGGCCGAAACGCCAAGCGAACCCGCGAAAGAATAAAGGCGAACGCCATGGCTAGTATGGAAGAACTCGAAGGCCGGATAATAAAAATTGAAGAACGGAATCAGCGCGTCGAGGCAGACAAGGCCTGGGAAACGAGCTGGACGCGTAAAATTCTTATCGCCACACTGACGTATTTGGTTGTGGTTTTATTTTTTTACACCGCTCACCTACCAAAGCCGTGGTTAAATTCTTTGGTACCGGCCGTTGCTTTTGTTCTTTCAACCGCCACCGTGCCGCTCATGAAATCATTCTGGCTCAAGAGGCGCGCGAACCGTGAAATACACCGCTAGTCCACCCCGCTATCTTGACAATTCCCTGTTAGTTTCTATAATATAAATCACGTAGCCACGGCTGTGCCTCTCTGCTACAACGAGAGTGACGTCGACAGCTGGTCCGGCTATGGCCGTTACAATTAACTGCACACGTGAAATGGCGCAACAAGAACAAGACCAAGCGTTTATCGAGTATGTCGTCAAAACCCTGGTTGACCGACCCGAGGACGTGTCCACCGACCGGCGGGTTGACGAGATGGGTGTGTTAATCACCCTGAAAGTCAATCCCCAGGATCTCGGACAAGTCATCGGACGTCAGGGCCAAACCGCGAAGGCGCTGCGGACTCTGCTCCGTGTCGTCGGCGCGAAAAACCACGCCCGAGTCAATCTCAAGATTTACGAACCAGAGGGTTTCCGCAAGTCAGATGGTGATCGAATGCAGGCTCCAAAGCAAGACACGGATGCCGGAATGGACGACCTCAAACTCTAGTCACTCTCAATTAGTAGAGGACAACAGCCGCTGGGTATGGTACAATTACCTCCAGCGGTTTTGTTATGAAAAGCAATACAAAATTCAAAACTAACAATTCAAAATTATTGATGCTCCGCAAAGTGGAGCGACAACAATTTTTCATTTTGAATTTTTAATTATTAATTGTTCCTATGCGCTTCGATATTCTGTCCATTTTTCCGAACATATTTGATTCCTACTTCAACGAAAGTATTATTCGGCGCGCGCGTCGCAATAAGCTCGTTGATCTTCGCGTTCACGATCTGCGCCATTTTACTAATGACAAACATCGAACGACTGATGATCGCCCATATGGCGGCGGTCCCGGCATGGTGATGAAAGTCGAGCCGTTGCACCGAGCGTTGAAACAGCTCAACTGTTTGCCGCCACAAAAATCAGCCAACCACCGGGTTATTCTCCTGACGCCCCAAGGGAAGATGTTCACCCAGCGCGAGGCGAAGCGCTTGGAGAAATATAAACGAATTACGCTTATTTGCGGCCGGTATGAGGGTTTTGACGAACGCATCCGTAGTTACGTCGATGAACAGATTTCCATCGGCGACTATGTCATGACCGGTGGCGAGCTGGCTGCCATGGTTGTTGTCGACACCGTGGCCCGCCTTTTGCCGGGCGTGCTTGGCGATACTGACTCAAACAAAGATGAATCTTTTTCACGAGATTTACAGACTGTTGAATACCCTCATTATACCCGTCCTGAAACATTCCACCGCCAGCGCGTCCCGACCGTTCTCTTGTCGGGCAACCATGCACAGATTGCCGCCTGGCGGAAAAAGCATCTGAGAAAAAAACCGCGATAATCATGCAGTTGCAAAAATACATCGGCATCATCCGCTATCCGAATTTCCTCAAGCTCTGGGGCGCCCAAGCTTGTACGAAGCTGGCCGAAAACATGTTTAATTTCAGTTTGGTTATCTTAGTTTTCCAAATCAGCCAGTCGAGTTTTTTGGTCAGCGTCCTGGTGGTGCTGATCAGCATCCCGCCAATATTGCTCTCGGCGGCGGCTGGCGTGATCGCCGATATTCGTAATCGCAAAACCATCCTGGTAATGTCAAATGTTCTGCGCTTCCTCTTGGTGATTGTGGCAATCGTGTTTAGCCATCAGGCGTACATTCTCATCGGCGTTGCCTTTCTCTTGTCGGTCATCGCCCAATTTTTCAGCCCGGCAGAGGTATCGTCGATCCCGGCGCTCGTCTCAAAAGACCACCTTTTTACTGCCAACAGCTTTTATCAGTTCACGAGCTATGCCATGTTTCTGGCTGGTTATACCATCGCAGGCCCGGCCCTGACTCATTTAGGCGCGATTAAGCTGTTTATGATCGTGATGGGCTTATATGCTATTTCGACCTTACTGACAAGCCTTTTGCCGCCGTTGGTTGAGCATTTGAAAGACTTGGCCGCAACCGGCCTGCCGAAAATTTTCGATTATCGCGCTTTCTGGCGGCGCATGGTTGACGGTATCCGCTACATCTGGACAAATCGCATTATTCGGTTCGTTATTTTCCAAGCCGCCGTTGTGTTCAGTATCGAGCGCGCCTTCATTTCGCTGGCACCGAGCTTTTCGCAAAACTTTCTCCGTCTCAACGTCGAAGGATTAAGCCTCTTTGTTATTTTGCCGACCGGCATCGGAACGCTCTGTGGCGTACTGATCGCAAATCGATTTAAGCACACTGCCAACAAGAGCCGACTTATCACCATTGGCATGTTTATTGACGGCTGCGCCTTAGTCGCCCTGGCAATTTGGCCCGGCATCCTCGGCTTTGTCCGCGGACTTGGCATCACCGTCTCGACCGAAACGTTTATTCCTATTATTGTGGTGATCCTGGCCTGGTTCTCAGGTTTTGCCGATCCCTTCATCCTTGTACCGGTCCAAACGACGATCCATGAACGAACCCCGGCTGAAGACCGAGGCCGCGTGTTCGGCGGACTGTACACCTTTTCAAATATCATGGGCTTGCTTCCGGTGCTCGTGATCGGAGCATTGTCCGATTTTGTAAAAATCAACTACATCGTAATCGTCTTGGGCGCGATCATCCTCGCTGTTACCGTCCAAGGCGTCTTTTTCTTCCGGCGTTATAGCCTGGGTACGGAATAACCAATTTTCTTGACACTTCCTTTGAAATACGATATATTGAGATTGCGGGTGGAAAACCTGTGAAAACAAAAAAATACGCCCATAACCAATTAATGGGGAGACAATATTTGAGGGAAATAAGCCAATAAAAGCGTTCGTTGAAGAAACCGAGGAGAAAAGACAGGGATATCTGACCAATCGGATGTCACTGTTTTTTCTTCACAAAAATATGGCTGAAGAAAAAACGACCTTTGACATTCAGATAGTGGTAAGAAAGGCTCAATAAGTCAAATCCAAAGCCCTTTTACCGGCCCCTTCCGGGGTTGGCAAAAGGCATAATATAAGAGCTCAGGTCCTGTCGTAAGACAGACTTGACTCTCAATCTAATGAGAGTTTGATCCTGGCTCAGGATGAACGCTGGCGGCGTGTCTTAGGCATGCAAGTCGGACGGGCGGAGCCCGCAAGGGTTTCGTCAGTGGCAAACGGGTGAGTAACACATTGGTAACCTACCCCGAAGTTCAGAATAACCTGTCGAAAGACGGGCTAATACTGGATGCGTTCCGGTGTCGCAAGACATCGGAAGAAAGATTTATCGCTTCGGGAGGGGCCTATGGTCCATCAGCTTGTTGGTAGGGTAATGGCCTACCAAGGCTACGACGGATAGCGGGTGTGAGAGCACGACCCGCCTCACTGGGACTGAGAAACTGCCCAGACTCCTACGGGAGGCTGCAGTCAAGAATCTTCCCCAATGGACGAAAGTCTGAGGGAGCGACGCCGCGTGTAGGAAGAAGTCCTTCGGGATGTAAACTACTTTTCTTCGGGAAAAACTTTGATGGTACCGAAGGAATAAGGGGCTGCTAAACTCGTGCCAGCAGCCGCGGTAATACGAGTGCCTCAAGCGTTATCCGGATTTACTGGGCGTAAAGAGTTCATAGGCGGTTCGTTAAGTTTTCGGTTAAATTTCGGGGCTCAACCCCGAAGCTGCCGGAAAAACTGGCGGACTTGAGGGTGGGAGAGGCAAACGGAACTGCCGGTGTAGTAGTAAAATGCGTTAATATCGGCAGGAACACCAATGGCGAAGGCAGTTTGCTAGAACACCCCTGACGCTATAAGAACGAAAGCGTGGGGAGCGAATGGGATTAGATACCCCAGTAGTCCACGCTATAAACGATGGACACTAGGTGTTGGGAGAATCGACCCTCTCAGCATCGTGTAACTTAGCTAACGCGTTAAGTGTCCCGCCTGGGGAGTACGGCCGCAAGGCTAAAACTCAAAGGAATTGACGGGAGCCCGCACAAGCGGTGGAGCATGTGGTTTAATTCGACGATAAACGAGGAACCTTACCAGGGCTTGACATCCCGGGAATCCCGCCGAAAAGTGGGAGTGCCGCAAGGAACCCGGAGACAGGTGCTGCATGGCTGTCGTCAGCTCGTGTCGTGAGATGTTGGGTTAAGTCCTCTAACGAGCGCAACCCCCGTGACATGTTAAAGTATTCATGTCAGACTGCCCCCGATAAGGGGGAGGAAGGAGGGGATGACGTCAAGTCAGCATGGTCCTCTGACGCCCTGGGCCACACACGTGCTACAATGGGAAGTTACAATGGGTTTTGCAAAGTCGTAAGATGGAGCTAATCCCACCAAACCTTCCCCCAGTTCGGATTGAGGGCTGCAACTCGCCCTCATGAAGCCGGAATCGCTAGTAACCGCGCATCAGCTATGGCGCGGTGAATACGTTCTCGGGCTTTGTACACACCGCCCGTCACGCCAAGAGAGTCGGTAATACCAGAAAACCCATCTTTGATGGGTTGAAGGTAGGATCGATGATAGGGGCGAAGTCGTAACAAGGCATCGGTAGCGGAAGCTGTCGATGGATCACCTCCTTTCTAGGGAGTATAAACGTAGGGTCAGAGGCTCTCACGCCTCAGAAACACAATCGTACGGTGTACGGATTGCCCTACATGAGTGGTCGAATCCGATCCTATCCTCACGGATAGAGTCGGAACAAGTGCCTTTCTTATCACTTTCTGAGCGTCATAGGACTGTAAAAAAGTCCGCCGGCGAGGCGGCTTTTTTGTTGGCCCCAGCCTTGCCAAACAATCAATATTTTGTTACAGTGTGGAAGTTAGATCGGCTTTTTGGGCGATTAGCTCAGGTGGTTAGAGCGCGTCACTGATAATGACGAGGTCCCAGGTTCGAATCCTGGATCGCCCACCAGGCCGAGGTAGCTCAGCTGGTAGAGCGAAGGACTGAAAATCCTTGCGTCGCCGGTTCGATTCCGGCCCTCGGCACCATAATACCCATTTCCTTTTATTCGTCACCCCGGGCAAAACGCGCGGGGCCGTCCGTCTTCGGGGTGTAGTTCAGCTGGCTAGAACGCTCGCTTTGGGAGCGAGAGGTCCGCGGTTCAAGTCCGCGCACCCCGACCAGTTAAAAATTAGATAAAGAGAACGAAGGACTTAATAATCATTATTCTACGCCATAGCGGCCCGCCTTGATTTATCCCATCTAAGCACCCGACGAACACATGCCCATGGCCATCAATCAAAATTCTCTCAACCTCCTCCGTGATTCGCTCACCCTTCATAACAGTCTGCGCAGCAGCCTTGATCAGAAAGCCTCGTTCTTAGTGGCGATTACGGCTGTCATCTTCGGCTTGAGTGTGATACGTCTGGACAGCGTCAATTTCCTGGTGTTGGCAATATGTTCGTTTGTAACACTTGTCCTGGCAATATTTGTGGTATTTCTGCCGTTCCGCGGTAAACGGAACGAACGGTTCAGTCTTTTGTGTTGGTGGGGCTTTGCCAAGAAAGATTTTGACCAGTACAAAAAAGGGTTGAACGACGTGTTTGCATCCGACGACACCATTGCAAACGAATACATGCGGGAAATCTGGACGCTGATGCACTACTCTATCAAACCTAAATCGAAAATATTAAGGCTCGCCAGTTTTATCCTCGTTTTCGGATTGTTGACCGGCTTCATTCTGTCCTTCATCTAGCGAGCGGCGAAAATCGTCACTACATTGTTCGTGATCTCGTTGTTTATCGCTTGACCGCCAGGTGGGACAACTGAGAAGCATCATACCTTCCACGATGAATGTCAATAAACGAACAGGGCATTTCTACAATTACCCAGCCCATCGTTTATTGTGGCTTTCACTAATTGTCACCCAGTCGATTGGACTCGCGCTTGTTGTAGCCGTTCTGCCATTTATTTCTGCCTATACACTCAAAATTACCTCAACGGCGTATGGTCAAAACACTGGGCATGGCCTGGCGATACTATCATTGATAGTATTTATTATTTTAGCCATCGGAAACGGATTGACAGTATGGGGTATTTGGCGGCTGCGTCGTTGGCCGCTTTACTATCTCATGTCAAAAATTGTCCTGGCTGTTTTTCTTATTACGGCCGTCCTACGTCTTGGGGTGGATAGCGAGCTTCTTTTTTTTATCGTTCCACTGTTCGGTTCCCTTTGTTATATGGTTTGGACTTATCGTCTGTTACTCAATACTCACACCCATCAGTTTAAATAATATTCGGACTTTTTTATTAAAAAAGGACCGCTCGATGTCGTGAGGGTCCCTAGGTGTGCTGTTTGGCCTTTCATATCCGGACCGCCCATTTGCTTGTGAACGCATACATGAGCGCTCCGATGATCATCAGACCAGTGTAGCACACGGTCCACCAACGCTGCTGCTGCACCGTCATGGCTAAACGGCTGTGGCTGCCGTTTGGGTCGTCGTGTCTCGCGAAAAACTGAAGACCCAGCAGCAGGAAAGTGATGAGAATGAGCCAACCACTCGACCGGAACAGCGCGAGCGCAAGGATGGGCAAACCGATAACCAATCCGATGATCCGAACGTAATTCATGTCCTGCTCTTCGGCCACGCTGTCGAACAGGAGCTTTGCGAACCGACCGCCATCAAGAAAAGGAATCGGCAGTAGATTCACAACGATGAGCTGCCCGTTGAGATTCAGAAATCGACTGACCGCCAAACGGTCGTTCCAGCCCAAATGCCCGCCCACGTAATAGCCGGCAACGGCAATGAGGTTCCCGATGACCCCAGCCAAGAAAATAGCCGCGAGTCTTGACCAGCGGAGTGACTCAGCTCGACCGCCTTTCTTCGATAGAGTTATTGCACCACCGATGAAGGTACCAAAGACGAGTAGGCTCGGCATCCGATTCAACTCGAGCATAACCCAGTGGGCCAGCTCATGAACAACGATTGCGATGAGCAGGGTCTGGGCAATGAAGTGCGGATCTCGTAAATGCAGCCACCCCGCCCAGTGAACAAACACCCAGTACGATAGCGCGGCCGTCACCGTCGCCAACACCATGGTCCAGAATATCCTCATAGATTTCTCTCGCCCCCATCTGTATGTACCGATGACTATGTGCTATCCAGTGCGTAACGGTCAGGGCATCATAGCAAAAGTTGATTTTTTGTCAAGCATATTTTTTAATTGCCCAAGTGACGATCGATATGATACAATACCATTATGCCGCTCTACGAAATTAAACTCCGGCTGACGCCCGAAGAATCAAAAGAGCTTATCCATAAGCTCGGTCTTGTTTTTCAAAAAGAATCGTGTGATACCGACTACTATTTTACGACCGCGCCCGATAAACCAAAAATGAAGTTAAAACTATATAATGGGAAAACGCGACTTGACGAAGTGACGCGCGACAACGCTCTTTTTATTATGAAGGGTCGCGAAATCCTGGAGCCGGAAGAACAGCAAGCATTACAAAAAGTCGCTCCAGTTATTCAGCTTGAGCGACGAAAAGAGATTTATAAATGGCCAGCTCAGAAAATTGAGATTGCTTTTGACTTTATTGAGGGGTTGGCTTCGACGGTTTTTTTTGAGGTCTATTCACACAAACGCCAGTCTGTCCTTGAAGCAAAAAAAGCGCTTGAGGCCCTTGGCCTGAAGAATTTTCTTACGAAAACATACGACGAGGTGTTTAAGGAAAAGAAATAGAAAAAGCGCCACCGGGCGCCTTGCTTTCCTGTTCCGACGCGCTAGCGGAATTCCTTGAGAAACGGTTGGAGGTTTATCTTCCCGATTGTTTGCCGCGCGAGCGGTACTTTTTGGATCGCTGGCTGCTGGCTTTCAAATGTCGGCCGGTCTTCCTTGAAAAATACACCAATCGGCAAGCGTTCCGTTTCGCCCGCTTTTTTATACGCCGTCAATCGGTCTGCGGCCGGCCAGCCTTGCTCCAATTTATATATTTTCGAGTGATAGGTGTCGCGAATATTCTGTTGGTCATAAAACACAACACAGGGCTGGAGTACCTCCACCACGGCAAAGCCGGGGTGCTTGATCGCCTGTTTGTAGAGGCTCTTTAAATGCGATACCTCGTCGGCAAAACCGCGCGCCACAAACGTCGCACCGGCAGTCAGCGCGATTTGCAATCCGTTTAACGGATATTCCTGGCTGCCCCGAAGAGCTGTTTTCGTCTTTTGGCCGACCTTCGTGGTTGGTGAAGTTTGACCGGTGGTCAGGCTATAGCGTTCATTATTATGCACGATGTAGGTTACGTCGGTATTTCGACGGCAGGCGTGAAGAAAGTGATTGCCGCCTTCGCCGTAGCCGCCGCCGTCACCGGACGAGGCTAGGACCGTTAAACCGTGATTGGCGAGCTTGATGGCTGTCGCAACCGGCAGGGTCCGACCATGGAGGCTGTGAAAACCATAGAGTCGGTGCCAATTTGCCCCGTTTCCATTACAGCCAATATCAAAAACCATTGCTACCTCGAACGGTTCCAAACCGAGCTCGGACAAGGCCTGAGTCAGCGCTGTCCACATGGCAAAATTACCGCAGCCTGGGCACCAGGTTGGCTTTACGTCGGTCATAAAATCTTTTTGCGTTGGCATAGGGGGTGGTTATTTTTTTGAAGCACCGGTGGCAGTCGCCTTGGCGAGAATTTCCTCGGGATAAAATTGGGCGCCATCATGCTTCAGCCAGTAATCGTCAACGGCAATGCCGGTTTGGCTTTTTAATAATTGGGCAAATTGTCCGGTCGCATTATTTTCTACGGCAATTATTTTTTTGCAGCCTGACAGCGCTTTGGTCATAATCGGCTGAGAAAGAGGCCAGGGCGCCGAAACATGGAGATAATTTACATCGGGTAGTTCCTTCAGCGCTTCCAGGACCGGACCCTTTGTCGAACCCCAGCCAAGCAGTGTCAATTGGGCATTTTTCGGACCGTAGAGTTTCGGTTTTGGCAATTCGGGCAGCAGGTACGATAATTTCTGAAGACGTTTATTTACCATCTGCGTCCGCGTCTCTGCTGAATATCCCTCGATCGTGTAGCCGGCTTCATCATGCTCATCGCTGTTGGCAAGATGGAGGCCATCCATTTGACCGGGAATAGTCCGGGAAGAGATGCCGGTCTTCGTAATAAGGTACCGTTTATATTCCTTCAGTTTCAATAATTGCTGGTCGGTTAACATATCGCCTCGGTCAATCTGAAAATGATCGGTAAAGGGCGCATGGGTCTGATGCGCTTCGGATAAATATTTATCGAGCAGAATAAACACGGGGATTTGAAATCGATCGGCGAGATTAAAAGCCAGGCCGGTCAGCGGGTAGGCTTCGGCCGCATCGCCCGGCGCTAAAATAACCCGAAGGAATTCGCCATGCCCAGCTCGGGCGAGATATGCCAGATCACCTTGTTCCGTCCAGGTAGGCAAACCAGTCGCCGGGCCGGGCCGTTGCCCCTCGACGATCACCAGCGGCGTTTCGGTCATCGCGGCCAGGGCTAAGCCCTCGTTCATGAGCGCAAAACCGCCGCCTGAGGTTGCTGTCATTGCCCGGACGCCCGTATAGGAAGCGCCGATCGCCATATGAATAGCCGCGATTTCGTCTTCGGGTTGAACGACCATCATGCCGGAACGCTCCGACCAGCCCATAAGATTATGCAGGATGGAGGTGGTCGGCGTCATCGGGTAGGCGACAAAAAACTTGCAACCCGAGGCAATAGCGCCAAGCGAGACGGTATCGTTCGCGGTCACGAGCACTTTGGCGCCAGCGCGTCTCGATGACGGCAAGTGATAGGGAAACGATTCGGCTTGAAAATTCTTACGGGCATACTCATAGCCAAATTCCGCCGCCCGAATGTTATCAGCAATGACCTTTTCATCTTTTCCTTGGAATATTTCCTTGATGGTCTCGCGAATGAGCATGATGTCGTACCGAAACAAGGCAGTCGTCATGCCGATCATGATCATATTGTTGGCCAGCGCCGGTACGTTCGCCTGGGCTGTCAGTTCTTTCACCGATACCGGCCAAACCGTCCGGCCTTTCAGGCCGCTTGTTTTTACGTTGCAGGTATCGCTATTAACGATAATCGCGCCACCTGAAATAACATCCGGCACGCAATGATCGAGCGCTTCCTGAGTCAACGCGATTAACAGATTGGTTGAACGGTAAATGGCTGAGAGTGGCTGGCTCGATATGCTCAAACGATACGTCACGAGGCCGCCGCGGATGAGCGACGGGTATTCCGAGCTGTCAAACGTATATAGCCCGCCGCGGGCGCAGGCTTTGGCAAAAATTAAACCGGCCACCTGTTGGCCGCCGCCCGCGATACCGCCTATTTTCCAAGTGAGAACTTCTGTTTTTTTCATACTAGAAGTAGTTTAACAAAAATATCCGACGAAGTAAACCCCGTTTTTTAACCTTGATTAACCGGTCTATTCTTGCTACACTCTCAGGGTAAATATTCGCGCCCCGACCATGGATTTCTACGCCACAGTCAGTGAAATTGTCAGCCGCATACCGCGCGGACGGGTCGCGACCTACGGTCAGATCGCGGCAATGATTTCCACGCCCCGAGCGGCCCGAATTGTCGGTTATGCCCTCCGGCGCTCGCCAAAGAACCTGCCCTGGCAGCGGGTGATCAATTCAAAAGGCATGATCTCAATCGAAAACATCGATTGCCCGAAAGAATTACAGGCCAAGCTGCTTTCTCGCGAAGGGATAACGGTAAAAAAACAAAACGGCAACTATTGGGTGGACTTGAAAAAATACCAGTGGCAACCAAAATAATACATTAATAGCAATTGCCGGCGGGTATCGTATAATGGTAATACCACAGGTTTCCAACCTGTTGCCGGGGGTTCGATTCCCCCTACCCGCTCCAACTGTTATTAATACCCTCGTCGCCGGTTCGATGGAGTTTACCCCGTCGAATGACGGGGGTCGCCCGCTCCATAAATACGTATGTCACAAAAAACCTCGCTTGAAATTAATTCGCCCGCCCCGGATTTCACCCTGACCGATCAAAACAGCATCACTCATACACTCTCCCAGTACCGCGGTCACTGGGTAGTGCTGTATTTCTATCCGAAAGACATGACGCCAGGCTGCACCACCGAAGCTTGTACGTTCCGGGACAACTTTGACGTGCTCCAAAAAGTAAACGCAATTGTTTTGGGCGTGAGCACAGATTCCGTATCGAGCCATCGGCGTTTTGCCGACAAACACGCTTTGCCGTTTCCGCTCTTGGCGGACGTTGAAAAAACAGTCGTAAACTTGTATAATGTCTGGGGAGCGAAGAAATTCCTCGGCCGCGAGTTTTTCGGAACAAAACGCGTTTCCTTCCTGATCCGACCCGATGGTCACATCGCGACGATATATGAACAGGTCAAACCCCAATCCCACCCGGATGATGTCCTTCATGATATAGCCACCTTATAATCATTTTTTTATCACCTAGGAAAAACCATGATCACTCAATCGCATCTCGACCGTGGCGTTGCCTTATTAGCCAGCATCGCTGTCGTTTTAGGCGGTGTTGTTTTGTTTATTGGTCTGATTCAAACGACTCCGACTAATACCGACGCTACCCTTTCCGTTCCGCCAAAACTTGCTTTTGGCAATATGACCGCGTTTACGTCGGCCGATGAATTTACGGCGTATCTCGAAACGGCCAAGCAGTACACAAATTACTTTTCGGGGTCGTCACGAGCTATTAGTGAAGCCCTGCCATCAAGCACAGACGCGGGTTTGCCAACCAAAGAGGGCTCAGCCGCAGGCATCAGCCGTGTCTCTGAAACAAACGTTCAAGTTCAGGGTATCGACGAGCCTGATGTTGTCAAAACCGACGGCACAAACATCTTCTTTTCGTCCGATTTACTCTATTACGGCGTCGATGACGTCATCCCGCTTTTGGAAAAAAGTGTGACAAGTGAGACGGTCGCCCCTGACGCGACAGAACCGTCGACCGGTACCGGGAGCAGTTCCGTCTCACCGCCAATCACGCCGCAAAATAAAACACGGGTATTAAAGGCCTTTCCGCCTGAGCAGATCGCACAACTGGCCTCACTAACAGATAATGGCGAACTTTTACTCGATGGCAAGACGTTGCTCGTTTTGGCCTACAATAAAATATCAGGCTACGACGTGACCAGCCCGGCCAGTCCGAAATTGCTTTGGTCGATGACCTTAAAAGAACAATATATCACCGCCCGCCTCTGGCAAAACAAGCTATATCTTGTAACCGCGGTCACGCCCGACTATGGGACACCGTGTCCGCTCAAACCAGCCAGCCTCGATGGCGCCGAGATCAGCATCCCGTGTACGCGCATTTACCACCCAACCGTCGATATGCCGGTGTCCTCGACCTACACCGCGATGGTTATTAATCCCCTAACCGGAAAGTCGGAACGGGACATTTCCTTCGTCGGTTCGACCGATAGCACGGTGGTCTACATGTCACCGAACGCGCTGTATGTCACCTACGCCATTACTCAGAACTACTACAAGCTTCTCTTTGATTTTATCGTCACCGGGACGGAAGGACTCATTCCGGCCGACGTCACCGCGCGGATGAAAAAAATTCAAACCTATGACATCAGCGATGAGTCAAAAATGACCGAGCTGGGAACAATCATGGAAGCCTATATGCAAAAACTCAGCGACGAGACACAAACCAAGTTTTCAGATGACATGAGTAAGAAGATGGACGAGTATTTTTCGAAGATCAAGCGCGACCTGACCCATACCGGCATCGTAAAAATTGGTCTTGACACGTTTACAATTTCGAAAACCGGCGAGATACCCGGTCAACTGTTAAATCAGTTCTCGATTGATGAATACCAAGACAATCTCCGGCTCGCAACCACAATTACGAATATCATGGGCACGAGCAGCCAGAGCGCTAACGATATCTATATCCTCGACAGCAATCTGAACAAGGTCGGCCAGATTCAAGACCTGGGCGTCACCGAAACGGTCCAGTCAGCCCGCTTTGTCGGCAACCGTGGCTATCTCGTCACCTTCCGCCAAACCGACCCGTTCTTCGTGCTCGATCTCTCAAATCCGGCCGCCCCAAAAATGACCGGCGAATTGAAGCTGCCCGGTTTTTCCTCGTATCTCCATCCATTGACCGATACGCTGGTGCTCGGCGTCGGCCAAGACAATTGGAAAACAAAGCTCACCTTGTTCGATGTCACGAACGCCGCCCAACCGGTCGAATTGGCCACCGCGCCGCTCACGGACGACTGGTCTGAGGCGCAAACCAATCACCACGCCTTTCTCCAAGACGCGAAACACAAGGTGTTTTTCTTGCCCGGCGGCCAGGGCGGGTACATCTTCTCGTACGACAATAATACCCTGACGCAAACGAAGGCGGTTCCAGACTTCGCGATGAAACGCGCCCTCTATATCAACGACTATCTCTACCTCATCAGTCAAACGAAGGTCCAGGTGCTCGACGAGACAAAGTGGGAAAAGGTGAAAGAATTCGACCTACCTGTATAAAAGTATCTCATATTATATGAAAAACCGGCGATTTCGCCGGTTTTTTCTTTTCCCGAACCCTTGACAAGGTCGTCGTTTTTGATATCGTCAGGCTGACCCTTAAAGCACCTGCCTTAAGAGTCATTGTTTTTGCTCATTTCTTGCGCCGATGACGGCGCCACATACACGGACGGATCACGCAAACCGACCACGGATGGATTTCTGGCTACCAAGGGGGTACGATGCCACAGACAATGCGCGAGGAAGTCCTGACCATGAACGAACGGATGTCGGCGCTGTTTATTCAGACGACGCCGCAACGACGAGAGTACCGGCGGATGCATCCGACCGAGTGGCTCGTGACCAAATGCATGGACGGACGGATCAACTTGCGTCGCTGTAGCCATATTCCATTTGGCTTGACGACAGTGATGCGAAACATCGGGGGTAGATTTAGGGCGGGTTGGCCGAAATTCCGCGACAGCGTATTGGAGTGGTACGAATATACTCACAGCCAACACGTTGACGCCGGGATGTACGCTACACGCCACCTCTCCCCGTCCGAACGGGATTTGGGCTGCGCCGGCTTTGACCATGATGAACAGCAGGCACTTGAATACCTTCTTCACTTTCTGACTGAAATACGGCGCGCGTTTCCCGGGATGATCTGGCCATTCCTGCTCAGCATCGATACCGACAGTGACGCTCTCATCCTGCACCTTGAGGATGGCAGCGTCATTGACATGAGAGAGATCACTGATCCAACGCCCCAGTATTTCGAGCACGTGCTGTCACGGGGGTGCCGGAGCTATCCCGAACAGGTCTTGCGAGACGTGGTGCCGTTTCTGATCGGCAATCACGAACACCTACTTGAACTTCGATCGGGCAGCGCCCATACTGATTTGGTTCGCCGCCACAATGAGCGCGGGATCGCTCTCGGCCAGGGTTTCGATTGGATCGACCGGGACAATTTCATGCTCATCCTCGGACCCTGCGACCCCGCCTTGGACAATGCCATTGTCCGCGCCGCGTCCATCGTCGAACAGAATCTCAACGATGAAGAGCGCGGTAAGGGTGGCGTCCTGCTCGTCTCCACGCCCTATCGCAGTCGCCGGCCTTGGCAGAGAGCCAGCGCGGTGGAACAGTCCCGCTACCTAGCACACTTCGCGCTCGACCATATTCGCAGGGCTTTGCCAGGCATGACTGACTACTTTGTTCCGCTTGTCGGCGTGCTCGACCTGGATACGCGCCACTTCGAGGAAATCAAGTAGCCGGCATCATCTCGATCAACCGATCCTTCGTTACCAACTATGGCGTACGCCCTTAACCAGCGTACGCTTTTATTTTATTCAGGGGATTGACGATTTCCCGCTATTGGATACAATGACGGGGTCATCATTTTTTTTCATCACATGAACACGGAAAAACTCCACCGTCATTGGTCGGAACAATCGAAACGGATTGATGCGATTATGCAGTCCGACGGCTTTGCACCGTACATCAACAAACAGCCCAATCAGGATGAGATCTGGCGTTTGCCGAACACCGTGCTTGGCTGCATCGACGAGGGATGCAAAAATACCAGCTTTCATCTAGCTGGCTCGGGGATATTACTCGGCTTGGATAAAACCGCCGAACTGTTGGTTAATTCTGGCGCCACGGAAATAACCAGCCACGACGGCTGCGGCGCGGCCGGCTTATATGCCCAACGCGAAAATCTCGCCACTGACAACGCCGACAACTATGGGATCGTGTTTGCCCAGAAGCTGGCCGAAAAAACCGGCCTGTCCTATCGTCACATTACCGCCCAGGAGATGTCGCGGCCGCCGGAATTCCACATCGCCCGGCTCGCGGTTTATGATGGTTCGGGTAACTTTAACCCGGCGGCGATCCCGGGATTTCCCGCCTGTTTTTGGATCAGCCGGTATCTGAACCCAGAGGCAAAAGAAGAAGCCGCAATTAGCGCCCAGATTGCGCTCGGTGGCCATGGTTACGGAAACTTGCTTACGCCCGAAGAACCCTTTTATTTTATTATCATTGGCCACCCAAGTAATCCGGCACTATCAGAACGCACCCTACTCAATGAATTGTCGTCGATATTTGAACAGCCGGGCCGTATTTCGTTGGTTAGCCTGACACCGCAAAAATAACATTCCTCTATATAAAAAACGGCTGCAAGTGAGCCGTTTTTTTGTTCTCGTTATGGCTGTAGCGTTGTATCGACGTTCCCATTAACGGAAATAACGACATCCTGAACGGTGGAAAACTGTTTCAATGTTTGCGTGATCTGAGCCCGGATGGTCGTAACGCGACATGATCCAGCGCTACCTTCATTTAGGGTTTCATTAAAGTCGGCCCGGGCAACGCCGTTCTGAATTGACAGACTATTGAGCTGAACCCCGTCTGGGATCAGGCTTGTGTAGCCGGTACTGGTTTCCTCGGCCGTCGGTCCCGCGAGCAAAGCGGTAATGGCCGCTTGAGCAATCGTTTCGGTTTTCGGTATGGTCCGGTCAAAGGGGTACACCGTGGCGCAGGAAGTTTCCGTGGTTACGGTTTTTGGTAGGTACACCTTGATTACACTCATATCCGCTGTCAGCAACCGAACGGGCAGAGAAACGAGATCGGTTTCAGAGCCATCCATGGCCGAGAGATCAAATACTTCCAAGGTGCCCTCATCCGACGCTGGCGTTTGATATTCAACCGACACAGAAAACGGACTCAGCTGGCTCGGATCAGAACCGGTTGCCGTGATCGTCCCCTGGGCAAGAATGGCTTCCGTATCATCAATGAGACGATACTGGAACTGGTTTTCAAAGACGCGCGCCTGGCCTGAGATGGTGAAAGGCTTTGCCAAAACACTGTCAGCCAGCGGCTCATCGACAATGATATTGCCGCTCTCACTTGCCGTTGGCTGGTTGGTGTTGAGCGGCTGATTTGTGGCATTCGTGTTTTGATTCGTACCGCACGGCGTGGTCGGCATGGCCGAGGTCGGGTTTCCGTGTTTCACCCACTGGTTATTCTGACAGATCCAGGAATCTTCACCGACCGCCCGTAAAATAGCAACCACGACGAGCAGGATAAAAATAATGATTCCAAAAACGATCACTACTTTTTTTGTCATACATGGTTTGAGTAAATAATTACCACTTGTATCCTACCACAATCGGCAAATAAATAAAACAATCCGGCACGTATCGGATTATTATATTTTGTCATATCACCGAATTGTTTTCTTCCGCTGTCGTATCCTCGAATCGCTTTATTATGAAACGTTGGTGGACCCTACCGGGCTCGAACCGGTCACCTCCGCGATGCAAACGCGGCGCTCTACCAAATGAGCTAAGGGCCCCCGTAATTTACTTTCCGAACGCGCCCTGAATACCGCTCGTATCGCACCGGCCGAACATGACCACCACCGAGAGGATGACGAGCACAATCCCAATCAGCTGAAAAAATGTCCGGGAGCCTCCAAAGGTCGCGATCACGCCTCGATTGGCGAAATCGATTTTACCAAATGTGTTGAGAAACCAATTCGGTTTCAAGGCCATGGTAAACCCAACGGCCAGCATGATCAGTCCTATAAGATAGCGCATCGTGTAAAGTTTATTTTTCCTGGTGGACGATGAGGGATTCGAACCCCCGACCCTTCGGATGTAAACCGAATGCTCTACCGCTGAGCTAATCGTCCGTAAGTCGGAAGATTCGCCTGCCTACATGGTATATACAACCATGATTCTCCGTTTCTGACAAGAGGATAGATTCGATGTTTTCCCATATTTTTGTTATAATTCTGAGAGACATAAACAATAATACTACGATTCGATGGCTTGTTTACTCGCTCCGACAACAGCGGCAATAATCGTTATGGCAGCCAAGAAAAAGATACCGGCGCGCTATCACATCAACTGGCTTCTCGCCCTACTCTGGGGCGGGGCGGCCTGGCTCATACCCGAGCATATTTATCACGGTGAGATTGTACTCTACCCGCCCTTCTTTACCGCCGGCTTGTCAAATGTCCTCCACGAGGTTATGAGAGTCGGTGTTCCCATGACTTTTGCGGCGGTCACTATATGGCTGGCCATGATCGCGCTCCCAGCAGTATTTAAACGAAAAACGCTGCAGCCGCGCTTTGCCTATCTGATCGTTATCGGCGCAATAATCATGGTTGCGGTTGACCGTATATTTGCCTGATGCTTTTCTGAAACAATGGCAGAAAAGACCCTATAGGGGTCTTTTTCAGTAAATAAAAAGTACCGCTAAGCATTGCGGTATTTTTTCATCTAAAACTGGGGGGCCATCCGCCTCTGGCGAGATGGGGAAAGGGGCATGCGCCCCAAGGGTGGAGCAGGAGCGACTTGATCGCTCATGCGCAACCCGCAGGGCGCTTTGACCCGTGGTGCGCAACGTGGAACGAAGTCAGAACTTGGATCCGCGATACGACCGAGTACTTTCACATACCTGACTTATCGCCGCCACCGACTACAGCGATTAAACCATATGCTATTCCCTTGCGGTAGAGCGGGTAAAGTTTCGTTACCGCAACCACTTGTGCATGCCACCTTAACCTAAAGCGTTGGTGTCCTTGTTATTACACAATAAAAGGACCCACCGGGATGGCAGGTCAGGAACGAGCGACTAGACGTCGTGAACGATGTGGAGGATGTTGGGCACTTGTGTCGGGGGTTCGCCGATCTGAGCGGCAAACGCGGCGATGAAGTGCGGCGGGCACTGTACCGTCTTCCAGTGGCAGACGAAAGCTGGACGATCTCTCAAGTCGAGGGATAGTCGTTGAAACGCGAACTTCCCGTTTGGAACACCTGCCCCATAGCTGATGCTAGTCTGTAGGTCATAGAAGCGGCGATAGTTCCGCAGGTTGAGGCCTTCAGCTTCTGCGATAGCCGCGATGATATATTCGGCGCCGCAAATGGTGTTAGGCCCTGCTGTCGAGTGCGGAGCAATTCCGCTAAACACGCAGCATCTACCCGGAAACATGGCGTAGACAAACCTGCCCGGACCACCCTCGTAGAACGTCAGTTCTTTGAGAACCACAGGGTCTGGCATATCCCTCCTTTCTTAGGGGGTATGCGTTGATCTACAGATCGAACGCGTCCCTGACCTGCCGGGGTGGATGGCCGATCTGTTCGGCAAACACCCGGATAACGTCCTCTGAGCACGTCTCCCCGATCCAGCCGGAAACGAAGTACGGACGGACGCCCCATTCGATGTTGAGCTGCGAAAAGGCGAGTTTTCCAGTAGGTGCTTTCGCCCGTCCGTAGCCCAGGCTGGTCTGGAGATCGTAGAAGAGGAATTGACTCGGATCAATCCCTTCGGCTTCAGCGATTACCCGGACAATCCCTCCGGCGGCATTCACCGTTGAGGTGCGATTGTGAGGCGGCGTAATACCGCTGAAGACGATCCGATTACCCGGAAGTCTGGCATAGACGACCCGCGACGTGCCCTGATTGAAGTTGCGATACTCAGCCTCTTTCAGTACAACCGTATCCGGCATATCTCCCTCCTTTCCGATGATACAGAAGTACAAGCCACAATAGGCGCAAATGTATAACTTGTCAAGGTGGACACGTACAACACGCCTCACGACACGGAGATGTGTAACTTATGTTTGATACTATTCATGCCATTCTTGCCATGCAGGATCATCGCATGGTAACAAGATTCGTGTATAAGGTTTTCGAGTGAGCGTTGAGGGTCTTGCGTAAGGACAATAGGCGTGCCATCGACGGTAGACGGTGGCCACATTCCCAAGCAGAGATGGTGCTGCGATTAGAACCCAAGACACCAGCGAGTGTTCGCTGGGTCCAGCCAAGACGAAGACGGTAGCTGCGGATAGTGTTGGGATAGCGCGCTTTCGTCTTCGTAAAGCGATGAGTGAATTGTGGACCCATGTATGTCCTAAAATATATTAGGCGACTACAATCGTTCAAGTCCCGCTTGCTCTGTGGACAATTGGTTCAGGACGTTCCCGATGCGGTACGTCTCCCATCCTGAGTTTAGACACACAAAAACCGCTCACCTAAGCGGTTCCCTTGTCTTTATCCCCATGGATGTGTTGCCTCTGTAACGTCTCCCATCATGGTGCGCAAAGTGGGACGAAGTCAGAACTTGGATCCGTGATACGACGGAGTACTTTGCGATTCCGAACCTGGAAGAAACGAGCAATTGCCCACCGGCAAAGTCATTATCTCCCATCGACCCATAATCTGGTAAGTAGGGGTGAGGTCGCGACTCTGGCACGTCCTGTGGGGGATGTGAGGCATCTACTGCTCGAGTTTCTTCCCGATGGCCTCCAACCAACCAACAACCTCCTTCTTCCCACCCCGTTCATCTATCCGCCCCGGCGTCATCGCGTCAACGGCCTCTGTATTCAGCCGTCGTTTTGCCTGGCACACCTTCTTACCCCGCACTTTCTCGGTCAGGTCGTTCCATGGGGTCTTATGCGGATCGGTCGCAGCGCTATGAGTGGCTTCCGCCACCAACTCTGGGACGTTGCAGTCGTCTGTCACAGTTACACAAACCGAGAGCTTTGCCTCTATCGCTTCAGCGTGGAGGTAGTTCTCAAGTTCTCGCTTGTTCGTAATGAATGCGATTGATCCATCGCTACGCCCGTTCACGCTGTTTGCCTCGCCTTGGTATTTTGGTGGGTCATCTGATCCTCGATCGAACAAGTGGATTTCCGGTATTCCCAAGTTCCGCAGATAATGGGCGCGGACCCAATCGCGGAGGTTTTCCCCGCCGAGAGCAATGACCGCGATACGTGGATCATTCTCGATATCCGGCAACATAGGCGTTTCGGAACGGAGGCAGCGGCTCATGCGGGTAAGATGCTGGACATCGTTTGGTCCCTCTACACAGACAAGGACGCGAACGCGGCTGTCAGGGAGTACACCAAGGTCATCGGCCACTCGTCGATAGGTTGACTCATCGCCAACTTCGATCATGGTCGTGCCGTCGACCGTACGCGTAACGTGCCGAATGCTGCATACGGGAATGAGGCCCGCAAGTCCTGGGACGTGGGTCGTGAGGATCACCTGACATCCGTCGGTCGTTGCGAGATCCTGCAGAGCTTCAACAAGCATCTTCTGATTTTCAGGATGCTGCGAGGCTTCAGGCTCCTCGATCGCATATATGATGCTCGCTTGTCCCTTCTCAAGTCGTCGGCGTTCTGCTTCGGCACGGAAGAAACTGAGCAGGACGAGCCGACGAAGTCCGCTACCACGCTTATTCAGTGGAATACCATCATCGCTGTCGAGTGAAAGTTTGAAAATCGAATCCCACTTCGGTTCGTTCTTGAACTTAGGTGTGAGAGCAGAGCCGAGTCTCGGGTCGAGCTCCTGGAGCTTCTTCAAAGTACGATCTGCTACTTTGAGAACGGAATCCTGCACCTTGGTCTTCACGCGTTCTAGGTCGGACATCATCTCCGCGACGGCCTGCTTGACAGCAACCTGCATGGGATCCTGGGCTTCCGTGTCCTCGTCTGTGCTTGGCCGATCCGCACGGAAAATCGCAAATGCGGGCAGCTGCTGGGAGAGCTGCTCCCATATTGCTTTGGCATCCTCCTTGTTGAGAGGGATCTCGGTCGGTTGAAGGCGCAGGTCTTCGATCGACGACCGGATGGCAGTCCGGAGGGCGGAGTTGCATCGAAGATCAACGTTGGATGTGCCCACCTTCAAATCCGAAGCACGCTTCTTCAGATCGGTGTTCTTCAGAAGAAGGAGATCACCGGCACCCTGGGCGGTCGGGTGAAGTGCCGCGGCCCAGAACCCCCGGTCAGCCACCTTCCCGTCCTTACACTCGAAAACCCTATGGATCTCAAGATCTCCATCCGCATTGAGAAGTAGCTCGGCTGAGAGCGTGGTCGTGGCTGTGGCATCGATCACCACCTTGTCGGGGAGCTCAGTAAAGATGCAGGCAATCCGAACCTCATGATCCGCCGCGTGGACACACTTGTCGCCAGCGTCAAGCTTCAGATTCGGAGCGCCCAAGAAAATTCCGATGGCGTCGAGGATGCTCGATTTACCAATGTCGTTCTTGCCCACGAGGGCGGTGAGGTCATCGATGGGTATTAGCGTATTGCCGCGATAACCGCGGAAGTTCTGTAGCTTTACGGCCTTTAATTTCATAAGGGGAATCTTAGTTGATTATGCCTGCGCGTCAAGCTAGCCCGCTGGAGCGTGCAGTTTGTAGTAGGGGACGAGCGTGCTCTTTCCAGTAGGGGTGTAACAGGGGTAATATCAGGCAGTTACAGTCTAGCAGGTTTGTAGCTGTTCTTCGAGATCTAGCGCAATACCACCTTGGTCCGTTCAAGAAAGGCTGCCAGTTTTGCCTTAAGCCGGCGATCGGTGGGTCGATGCCTGCTGCGCTCCCAATCCAGAACCGTGCTTGGATCAACCTCCAGCTGTCGGGCAATGTCCGCGTGGGAGAGGCCGAGCCGTCTTCGGGTCGCCCGGAGCTGCTCTCCAATCGTGGACCCGATCTCTGTAGGTTCGTAGCCTAGGAACCGAATCACTCCCGGGATCGCCCGGAGGTTTGGGGTAGCGGTTCCGACCTCCCAGTTATGGACCGTGGTCTTATCGACGCCGATCCGCAACGCAACCTCCCGCTGGAGAAGTCCGAGGTCCAAGCGACGTTTTCGAACGTGGTCGCCGATCGACCGGAGTTCCGTAGGATACGCTCTATCAATGGGTTTCGGCGTTCGGAGCACGAGATCACAAAATGGCAACGCAGGGGTGACGTTGTGTTGCCCTTTTGTGACGACTTCCGAAGCCGAAGGGAGGTAGCAGAGGTGTATTTCGACGTCGCCTTTCCCAATCACGATCCGTTCGACGATGTGCTCCACGATCTGTCGCCGGTCTTCGACCGCCAGGGTGGACCATCGGGAATAGAGGTCTTTGGCCTCGGTCAGGATCTCATCTCGGGAGAGGTACTGGATCTTGAGGAAATCGACGTCTCCCTGGAGTTGTGGGAGCTCTTCCTCGATCTGCTTGAGACGCTCTTCGAGGGGGCGGTACTGCCTGCCGTACCCTTCGACGGTGATCGCGTCGCTCATATAGGCACGATGGACTTTATCCATCTCCCGGACGACTCGGTCCCGCTCGGTCTCCATGGTCTGGAGGGTCTCCTCCTTCGCTTTGATCTCCTGGTCGGCCTGGCCGAGGTGTGCCGCGATGTCCTCCGGGGAGAAGAAGAATCCCTTGAGCTGCTCCTCGAAGACGGTTTCGAGGTCCTCGATCGGGATCTTGTTGCGGCACTTCTGGCAGCCGTACTTTGTCGTCTTCGTGAGGACGTACATCTTCTGACCGCAGAAGCAGAAGACGAGACCGGCGAAGAGATGGACCGGCTTCTTCGCCTCGCGTTTGCCGTTCCGTCGCCGCTCATCGAGAATCGCGTTCGCCTGGAGCCAGATTTCTTCGGAGATGATTGGCTCGACTGGAGTTAGGACCCATTCATCCTGCGGCTTGAGCTTCCAGTTCTTCTTCTCGCCGAGGGACTTCGTGTAGTTCGCCCGGCGGATCCCCTTGGCCATCGGGTCCCGCAGAAGCCGGTCCACAGTTGTATCCGAGAACTTCGAGCCGTTCCGGGTCCGGTAGCCCTTCTCGTTCAGAAGCCGCGCTACGGCCTTCTTGCGTTTGTGCTCCAAGAAGAGTTCGTACATGAGCTTGCGGACCGGGGCTTCTTTCGGATCCGGGACGAGCTCCCGATTCTCCCATTGGTAGCCGAAGGGAGCGGCACCGCCGAGGGGCTTGCCGAGTTTCGCCCTGACGGGCACGGACGCCGCCACCCGTTCGGCGATCTCCTCCCGTTCCCACTGGGCCATCGCCGCGACGACCGTGAAGAAGAGCCGCCCAGCCGGGGTCGAAGTGTCGATCGCCTCCGAGAGGGAGATGAGGTCCGCCTCGTGATCCCGGAAGATGTCCGCGAACTCCAGAAGCTCTCGGGTGTTTCGGGCGAGCCGCGCGAGCTTCGAGAAGATGAGCGCCGTGATGTGACCACCTCGGATGTGCTCAAGCATTCGCTCGGTTTCGGGAAGCCCCATGACAGACTTTCCGGAGACCGCTTCGAGGTGGTAGACCTCGCGGACCCGCCAGCCTTTGGCCTCGGCATACATCCGCGCCCGCTTCTCATGATGTTCAGGACTTTCACCCCTCGCTTGGTCCTCGGTCGAGACGCGGATCCAGATCCCGACCTGCCTTTGAGTCTGCGGTTCTTCCTTTTGCTGCTTCTTCATCGGACTACACCTATTTCTTGTCGCCCTTCAGGCGTTTCATAGCCTTGGCGATCACCTGGGAGACCGCATCTCGTTTGGCGGTCTTGTCCTGCTCCGTAACCGACTTATACTTCACTTTCACTTTGTAACCGCGAACCGTCCCAGATGTGCTCGCGGCTTCAGCCTCGATTCCTTCGAGCACCGCGAACGCCTCCTCCGGAGTCGAGAAATGCACGCGCTTCAATTCATCTTCCGAGAGAGTATTCGCCGCGAGCTGTCTGATCTTGGTCAGCGCCTTCTTCTCGGATGACACGACCACGATTTGCTCGAATCCGGCCGCGAGGCACTTCTGTACATTCCCGAGTTCGTGGTCCGGTGTCGTCGTGACCGCGATCTCGCAGGCGACAGATCGGTCGCCCTTCCGCAGGGCCACGTCCACGCTTCCGAGTCCGTCGAGGATCTTCTCCTCGATGGTTGCCCGCCACTCCCGAGACTCGGCCCAACGCTTCAGGAGTTCCTGCAGATACTTGTGCTGCTGACCACCCCGACCTGGAGTTGGTATAGCTGACGGCGGCAACTGGGGTGGCTCCGCCCGCTTCGGTCGTTCGGTACTGGTTGGCGTCGGGACCGGCGGGGAAGGTGCGAGGATAGTCGCGCTCTGCGGGACGGGCTCGGCAGGTCGGACCGGGACCCGGCCGGGAACGGAGCGCTGAAGGATCGCCTCGATCTCTTCCCGCCTCATCGCATACTTCTCGCGCGATTGGGAAATGACCGCATTCCTGCGGCTGCGAGCCTCTTGAGGATCGACCTCAGCAAGCCTCGGAGTATCGAGGTTGAAGTCGAATTCCGCCCGTTCGACCCTGGCGATGGCCTGGCCGATTCCGAGGTTCTGGAGGTCCTTGGCTTCATAGGAGGCGAAACCTTCATTGAGGGTACGGGCGTCCTGATCGCCCACCCGGAAACAGATCCTGGTATATGGATTCGACAGCACGGAGCTCAGAACCTCCGGGCTCTTGCTCCCGATTTGCCGGAGGTCCTGATGCGCCAGGACCAGACCCAGCCGGTACTTGCGCGCACCCGAAAGGATCTGCTCCATCGTGGGCGTGACGAAGTTCTGAAATTCGTCGATGTAGACGTAGAATGGCCGGCGTTCAGCTTCAGCCACCTCCTGGCGGCTCATCGCTATCTGCTGAAGTTTGGAAACGAGGAGACTGCCAAGAAGATGCGCGTTCTCCTCGCCAATCGCACCTTGGGAGAGCCGGGCGAGGAGGATCTTCCCCTCATCCATCATCCGGCGGAAGTCGAGCCGGTCATCCTTCTGCGCGACCATATATCGGATGAGTTTGGGTCGGAGAAACGTGTCGAGACGGGTGAGGATCGACGCCTGAGGATTCCCTTTGAGGAGCTGGAACTCCTTCTGCCAGTAGTACACGACGTCCGGATCACGGACGGTTGCGAGGAATTCGTCACGGAAACTCTTCTCCACGAGGAACCGGCGAAGATCGACGAGAGTGCCGCCCCGGTCGCTTTCGAGGAAGGCGAGGATCGCGTTCCCCAGAACCGAGGTCATCTGATCGCCCCACGAGGTGGAGAGCCTGCGGAAGACAGCGGCAAGATCGGAGGAGAGAAGCGTCTTTTCGAGCTCGGAGTGCGCCGAGAGTATGTTGAATCCTACCGAGTATTCGGTATCGGCGGGATCGAAGAGGATGACGTCATCGATCCGCTCTTCCGGCACTCTCTCCAGGATCTGGTCGATGAGGTCCCCGTGCGGGTCTAGGACGGCGACACCCTGGCCCGTCTTCAGATCCTGGAGGATGAGATTCAGAAGGAGCGTGGACTTGCCGGTGCCCGACGCACCGATGACGTACATGTGTCGGGACCGTTGATCGGGAGTGAGTGCAACCTCCACGGTCTTTCCGGCATGAGCGTTTATGCCGAGAAGGAGCCCGGAACCTGTTGCGATCGCCGGCGCAGCCCGCGTCTTCCGTTGCTCGCGCTTCAGTTTCTCGACGCGGACCGAGGCCGAAGGCGGGTGAACCAAGGAGACGAGCTCCTCCGTGTTCAGAATCATTCCGCTCCGGCGGGATCGCCGAAGAATGAAATCCTCCATGTGATCGGTGTTCTCGTACCCGTCGTTCGATAGTGGGATGAGCTCGTTTCCGGCCGGATTCCCGAAGGTCTTGAGGCTTCCACCGATGGCCCGGGCGAATTCCCAGACCCGTCCCGGATCGGGACTGGTGACTCCGAGCCTGACCACAGAGGCGAAGAGAGGGTGCGCAACCTTCGCCTTGGCCGCCGCCGCGATCTCGGGTGCATCGAAGAAGAAGGGGTTCCCCTCATCGTCCAGGGCCGAGTTCATGATGCTCTCGGCCCATGCATGCCGGACCGGCTGGAAGAGGATCTGCAGGACGGCGATCTCGCCCTCCTCGAGATCGGAAAGGGCCGACGTGACTCCGATCAAGGGGTCGATGTCGAAACCCTTGAAGGTCCGGAGCGGCAGCATGAATTCCCTGGAGAGCCCGAAGTCCACGATGATCGTCTGAGCTCCCTCAAGCTCGGCCCACTGGGACAGTAGGAATTCGGGTTCGCTGGTGATGACCACTTCGGGGAAGTGGCCTTTGAGCTGCTGGGAGATCTTGGAGGCGTCCTGTTCCCGCACCGCGACCTGGATTGTGATGGAATCCGGGAGGCCGATGACCTCATAGGAGAGCGGCCCCACGGCGACGGGAAGACTGCGCAGGAACTGCTCGACTGCTTCCCGGGCGACCTTGAACGGGGGTGGAACGGAGAGCCGCAACTCGGCGATCGGGAACTCATCCTCCAGTGCATCAGGTTCGGGCTCACGCACGTCGGCGATTGGCGCGTCGTCTGTCGGGGAGGTTCGTGGCTGACCCGTTACCAGGCTCCGAAGTCCGTCGGTGAGATTGCTGAGCAGGGTTGGCCTGCGGCCGTCATCGACCTTGGATCGGATCGGTGGGACCCGGTGCATCCGAAATGGAGCGAACGGCGGTTCCAGCTCGACCGGATATGGAAAGACCTGCCAGCCCCGGCCGCGCTTTTCCCACGTGTAGAACTGTGCGGTAAGGCGCTCAATCTGAGTCGGGGGACCTCCCAGGACGGAGGTCTCTGCCTTCTCCCAGGGAATCAGATCCCGATCGTCTTCCATGGTTCACCCTAGCCACGCAGAAAATCCCGCATGATTGGCTTCTTCTCTTCGTCCGTCAGAGCCCGCAGCCCCTTCGCCGTTGTGAGGCCATCGATGACCTCGGTCACCGCGGAGTGCATCGCCGACTGGAACATGAGCATCGTGTCGATGCGATAGTAGGTAAGCGGACGGAAGAACCGCTCATAGAGCGGCCCGAGGAGCGGGACCGCCAGGATTGGATCATCGGCATCCATATCGAGTGCCTTGGTAGCGGCTCGATAGACGTACCAAACGACGATGAGGGTCACAAGCGTGATGAGAAGTCGTATCAGGAAGTACGGGCCACGGATGTGTTGACCGTGCCGGCCGAGTTGCATGAGAATATTCACGATTCCGCTGTGGACCGCGTAGTAGGCGACGAGAGTACCGAGGAGGATCGCCCAGCAAAGCCATCTTGGCGGGCGCTTCTCTCCCACCCACCACGAAAAAAAGAACCCCGTCCCGAAGGGCGCGGCGCAGAGGTCGAAGGCGAGCTTCTGCCTGGTGACGCGAAGGTACTCCCGCTTGGCGGAGAGGACCCCGCCCTCGTGCCAGTCCACCCGTGACGTGGAGATCCCGGGGGTCTGACGGCGTTGGAGCGCCGCCTCGACGGAGGTATAGAAGTCGAGCGCGGACGTCTGGAAGTTGTCGTAGGGCTTTTGCCAATGCGAGAACAGATTGGCCAACAAGGGCTTAGGCATGCGACCTCCCTTCTCTGATGGATCCTATCGATAGTCGAGGATACGTCTATACGATAAGCAACGCAAGGGGTTGCGTTGCCACTACGACTCCGCCCAGCCCTGGGAGAGTACTTCCGCCTGCTCAAGGACAGTTTGTGTCGCCTTCTCTTGCTTGTCCGGTGGGTAGCCATATTTGCGCAGGATGCGCTTGACGATCGTTCGCAGGTGCGCGCGCACATTCTCCCGCTGGGTCCAGTCGATCGTTACGTTGCTCCGAACGGAATCCACCAGTTCGCGGGCAATCGTGCGGAGCGTTTCGTCTCCAAGCACTTGCACAGCACTATCATTGACGCCGAGCGCATCGTAGAACGCTACTTCGTCCTCGTTGAGTCCGAGCTTCTCCCCGCGCTGGTTCGCCTTGCGCATCTCCTTGGCAAGACCGATCAGCTCCTCAATGACTTGAGCTGTTTCGATGGCGCGATTTTGGTAGCGTCGGATGGACTGCTCAAGTAGCTCAGCGAAGGAACGGGCCTGAACAACGTTCTTCAGGCGCCGGCTTCGAATCTCCCCGCTGAGCAGCTTGCGCAGCAGTTCGACGGCGAGGTTCTTCTGCGGCATCCCCCGGATCTCGGTCAAGAACTCGTCCGAGAGGATTGAGATGTCGGGCTTCTTGAGACCCGCGGCGGCGAAAATGTCCACGACTTCGTCGGAGGCGACCGCCTCGGAGACGATCTGTCGAATCGCGTGCTCGATCTCCTCGGGGGACTTGCGGTCGCCGGGCACGTTCTTCACCAGCACCGAGCGCACGGCTTGGAAGAATCCCACATCGTCGCGGATTCGGATAGACTCCAAGTGCGGAACAGCCAGGGCAAACGCCGCCGACAGTTCGCCTACGGCTTGAACAAGCCGATTCTTGCCGTCCGGCTGGGTCAGAACGTGCTCCTGTGCGATAGGCAGCAGGCTGAGACGATCCGCCGGCTTGCCGTCCTTCCATTTCGTCCACTCAAAGCCGTGGAAGATACCGCAGCAGATCTCATACTTCTCAAGCATGACGGAGACGGCCTCACTCTGGTCAATCGTAGTGTCACCCTTGCCGCCACTCTCGGTGTAGTTTGCGAGTGCCTTGCGGAGCTCATCAGCGAGCCCGAGGTAGTCGACGACCAAACCGCCCGGCTTGTCCTTGAAGACACGGTTGACACGGGCAATCGCCTGCATGAGTCCGTGGCCCTGCATCGGCTTGTCGATATACATAGTGTGGAGGCAAGGCGCGTCGAATCCGGTCAGCCACATGTCGCGCACGATCACGATCTTGAACGAGTCCGCCGGATTCTTGAACCGCTCCGCCAGCGTCTCACGTCGGGCTTTGTTACGGATGTGCTCCTGCCAGTCTTCCGGGTCGGCGGCCGCACCGGTCATCACGACCTTTACCACACCCTTGTCGTCGTCCTCGTTGCGCCAATTGGGCCGCAGAGCGACGATGGCGTCGTAGAGTTCGACGCAGATGCGCCGGCTCATGCACACCACCATAGCCTTGCCGTCAATTGCGGACAGGCGTTGCTCGAAGTGACTTATGAGATCCGCAGCGATGATATTGATTCGCTTCTCGGTGCCGACCAATGCCTCGAGTTGGGCCCACCTCGTCTTCAGCTTCTCCTTGTGTGAAACCTCCTCGCCTTCAGTGGCCTCCTCGAATGCCGCATCAAGCACAGCATGTTGGCTGTTCCTCAATTCGAGCTTGGCGAGACGGCTTTCGTAGTAGATCGGCACAGTCGCACCGTCTTGGACCGCACGCTGGATGTCATAGACGGAGATGTAGTCGCCGAACACTGCCCGTGTGTTCTTGTCCGTCAGCTCGATCGGCGTGCCGGTGAATCCTATGAATGAGGCGTTAGGCAGGGCGTCGCGCATGTGCCGCGCGAACCCGTCGATAAAGTCGTACTGGCTCCGGTGTGCTTCGTCGGCGATAACAACGACATTTCGCCGGTCTGAGAGCAGCGGGTGCATGTCCCCGCGTTCTTCGGGGAAGAATTTCTGAATCGTAGTAAAAATCACACCCCCAGCGTCGCGGTGCAGTAGCTGTCGCAGCTGAGAGCGGCTTTCGGCCTGATCGGGAGGCTGACGTAAAAGGTCTCTGCAGCGGGAGAAGGTTCCGAAGAGTTGCCCGTCCAAGTCATTCCGATCAGTGAGGACCACGATGGTTGGATTACGCATTTCCGGCTGAAGCACAACCCTGCCCGCATAGAAAGCCATGGTCAGGCTCTTGCCGGACCCTTGAGTGTGCCAGACGACGCCGATCCGACGATCACCGGGTTTCGCCTGGTTCGATTCTTGGTCGCGGCGCTCGTCTCGACCGTCGCCGATCCGGTCGGAACTCTCAGCTATAGCCGCGCGGAGGGTCTCCTCCACTGCTACGTTGACCGCATGGTACTGGTGGTAACCAGCCATCTTCTTTAGCAGCAGCCCGCCGCCCATGTCCTCGAACACGAGAAAGTACCTGATGAGATCGAGAAATCGACGCTTCTCGAAAATGCCTTCGATGACCACCTGGGCCTCCGGTAGACGCCGATCGGCAAGCTCCCCTCCGGTGATCGTGCGCCAGGGCATGAACCACTCGCGTTCAGCCGTAAGAGTCCCCACTCGGGCCTGGACGCCATCCGAGATGATGAGTGCTTCGTTGAAGGCAAATAGAGACGGGATTTCCCGCTTATATGTTTGAAACTGACGAAAGGCAGACCAGATTGTTGCCATCTCATCTGCCGGATTCTTGAGTTCGATCGCAGCAAGCGGGAGGCCGTTGACGAACACGACGACATCGGGTCGCCGGTTGTTCCGGTTCTCCATCACAGTGAACTGATTAACAACGAGCCAATCGTTGTTGTTGGGATTCATGTAGTCAAGAAGCTGCGCTTGCGCACCTGCGATCGTCCCATCTGGACGGCGGTACTCGACTGTGACGCCGTCGACAAGCATCAAGTGTGCGGCATGGTTAGTTGTGACCAGCAGAGGCGACGTTATCCGAGTTACCTTCCGAAATGCTTCATCGACCGCGTCGCCCGGGAGATCGGGGTTCAGTCGCGTCAGCGCGGAGCGAAGGCGATCCTCAAGGATGACCTGGCTGTAATCGGACCTTTCAGAGCTCGGTTCCCCCGGGGCCATGTCTGGACCGAATCGCGTGCCGTAGCCAAGCCCATCAAACCAGATCAGCACGGCGTCCTCTACTTCAGATTCGATGAATTTCGTCATACTATGCGCTTTATCTCATAAATCTCTTGGTTGTCAGGACCCTCGTCCAGAGCAAGACCTGTGGCCGCTGCTTCGCGTTTGATCAACCATCTGAGGGAGTAGTTCCGTACTCTTTCATACAGACCTTTGACCGTCGACCCAACTACGAGATTGGCCAGAGAAACAAGAACAAGAACACCAGAACCACAGGTGAGTACCCATCCGACTAAGACATTACTTGAACGAAGACCGAGACCCACGGCAAAGCCAGCTATCAGCAGCATTCCAATAAAGCCAGACACTAACCTTGCGCAGTTCCTCGCTCTTCTCCAACACCGCCAATAGAGCCGCTCTTGCACCTGCTTATTTCCTGCAAGTGCAGATACCAGGGCCTCCCGGGTTCTCTTATGCTCGGTCTCCTCCGCGGTGAGCTTTTCAGTCTCCTCTCTTTTCATCTCGGTTGACACCCTGCGAAGTGTCTCAGCGACTGTTTCCTCAGTCAAGGCGTCTTCGTCTCCGAGCGTCAGGCGCATGAGCTCTTCTTGTGCAAGCGCGCTACTCCGCAGTAGTTGATGGTCGCGCGCCGTTATCTTCCCTAGTTTCTGCAGCCTGTTGATCTCGGCCAGGTACTTGCAGAGGAGCTCCTTTGATGGTTGCAGTGCCGCATACGAAAACGCCAGGATTTCAGTAGTTGGAAGAGTCGGAGCACCCATTGGCGCTTTGAGCCATGCCATGTTTGCCAAGCTGAAGTCGGTGATTACGCTCGACACCTCACGCGATTCCTCATGCCTCTGCCCGTATTCCCACGCCGCCCGAGCAAAACCAGAATTGCTGGTCACAAACACCGCTCGGCATTTTTCGACCGTGGCCGGCGCCGTGTGCGCTCTCAGTGCGTAGATACTACGCACTGAGTTGATATCATAGTCTTTGGCTCGCGGATTGAAATACGACACTTCGTCGTCGAGGACCTTCTCAAATATTCTTTCGTCGATCTGGAAATCAGGTATGTACTGCGGTGTGTCCTTCACGTCGATTTGCGCTTCTGCAAGCTTCTCATCTACCTGCCCCGCCATCAGAAGGAGGTCCGACCTAGTGGTGCCGTTTCGCCGTGCTTCCGTGACAATGGCCCCGCGGCCGGCCTCTCCATCCACGTGGTCCGCGGCACCTTTCAGCACGCGTACAAGTTCATCTCGCGAGTGTGCGAACGCAGCCACCGTAGCCCCGAGGTTACCAAGCAACGAGACCAGGTCTGCAACCGAAGCCCTTCGCGGTTCGCCTTCGAGGCCAAGTCGGCGAACCAGTAGCGGGGTATCAAGGTAGAATGTCACGCCGCTATATGACATTGGCGCGTTCTGCAGGTCTGGGCATAGTAAGCCGTTGGCGAGCATGTTCCCTTGCACCATGATCATGAAGCTCTCAAAACGCTCTGGGTCGCGGTCCTGGATGTGTAAGACATACTGGCTGACTAAGATGATATCGCTCTCTCTCTTGACCTCCACGGTAGGAATCGCTGACCCTTGTAGATACGCGCGGAGACATACGATGCTGGACTGACCCAGGAACGTGCATATGGCAGTCACAGCGTCATCGATAATGGTGACCTCTCTAGGCGTGCTTCTCGAGAACTCCATCAGACCGGACACCACTGCTTTGATATGGCGATCGGCTTGGCTCTTCTTTGCAAGGATACCGGGATCAGGCAAGATACCTGCAATGTGATAGACTCCCGCTTCCTTTCGTAATGGGTACGCCCGGGAGAGACGTCTAAGCACTACTTGTATGGCGCGTTCTGGAATTGCCAGCCCATACTGCGTACGGATGTGATCTCTAACACCCCGGTCCGTTATCGGGTCGGGCTTGTGGTCGACAAGGACCTGTAGAATAAACGGGCGAAGATAGTCAAGATAGTCCCTACCGTGGTCAACGTTGACTTTCAGCATCGCCAAACTGGTAAGGGTTGCGGTTGTGGACATTAGACGTCCCTCCCGATGACCCGTTCGGCATCCTTGACTCGCAGCTCGCCGGAGATCAGCTTCGGCAGCAACGTGTCGCGCAGCGTGGTGAGCGTCCCCTTCTGAAAGTAAGATACTGGAATGCGATCCAGCAATGGCCGGACAGCCTCATCAAAAGCCAGGCGCACTGGTGCAGGTGGAATGATCACCGGCATCTCTTCGAGTGAGCCGCTCCATACTGCATACGGTATTGTGCTTCCAGTGGAATGCCGAGTCGCAAAGGCGATCGTATCTGGGTCATGAAGCAGCAGGGTCGCAAACGCGAAGTCTTCCTTCGCTCTCGGGAAGAGCACAAACGCAGTCGTTCGAGTCGTTCCGTCGAATGGAGCGATGCAGACCTTATGAAAGTACGGGCGCATCGCGCCGAACAGTAGGTCTTTCCTGTAGAACTTCGTCAGGCTGCTTTGCGCCTCGACGCCGGGGTTGCACTCCGTCAGAAACAGCGATTTGGAGGAAATGCAGTCAATGGGAACGTAGGGCCGCGCCGCGGTCTCGACGGAGGGAACACAGCGTTCTACCCGCTGTTCAAGCACATCACCAAGTTTGCCAATGTGCCATCCCTTCGGAAGTTCTCCCAGCCCCGACTCCTCGAACGAACTAGGGAAAAGATTGGCGATGTGCTTCGGCAATCCAGGATCCCGTCCTTCTGCTTTTGCACGGACTGGCTCGAAATCCACGAAGAAGGATTGAAAGAGAGTCCTGGCGATCGCCTCGAGAGTCTCGTTCATCCGCCGGTTCAGCTCGATCTTGTCGTCGAGAGTGCCGAGGACGTGGGCGATGGCGCACTGTTCACGTAAGGAAGGGACAGTAATGCTCAAATCTGACAGCGCGGAGACGGTTAGATACGGAAGGGCTGTGCCTTGTGCGATGTCAGAAAAATCGAACTGCGAGAGCGCGTAATAGAAGAAGCGGGGATCTACTCGATGGGGCCGTGGCACGGCTCCCATCATGTTATTGTCAACAACTGTCTTACGAACTACCTGTCTCAGGCGATTTTGTCGTAGAGCCTCGCCGATCTTGGCAAAAACCACAGTGCCCGGGGGGAAAGGTTTCGCGCGTAGTTCGCGGAGATCAGCCTCAGAGACCCAATTATTTGCAACCTGAAGCATCACGGCGTTCGCGGAGAGGTTCATGTCGCTGACTTTCACGAACGGGTAGGTGCCAGAGGATTTGCCTTGGAGCGCGGGCTTGAATACGGAGCCTGCGCGAAACTCGCACACCTCTGCGAGGGTAGCCATTGTCCACTCACTCGCCATAGCCAAGTTTCTTTAGATTGGCAGCGATTGCGGCATCGAGGGTTGCTGTGTCTTTCTGCTGCTCTCGCAATGCCGTGGTGAGCCGTTTTATCTTTTCGTTGAACGGTTCTCCATCGTCCAACAGCTCTTCAGCGCCGACGTAGCGACCAGGTGTGAGCACGTGACCGCGCTTCCGGATCTCTTCCAGGTTCGCGCTTTTGCAGAACCCCAGGAGGTCTCCGTACTTCTTCTTTACATCCTTGTCTCCGCGCCAAGCATGATAGGTGTCCGCGACCCTTGCGATGTCTTCGGACGTGAGCTCTCGATGCACGCGGTCGATCATCGTTCCAACCTCTCGAGCATCGATGAAGAGCACCTCGCCCCGTCGGTTACGGAAGCGACCGTTTTCTCTGTTCCGCGTCAGGAACCAAAGGCACACTGGGATTTGCGTGGAATAGAAGAGCTGCCCAGGAAGGGCGATCATGCAATCGACGAGATCGGCCTCGATAATCGCTTTGCGGATCTCACCCTCCCCTGACTGGTTCGATGACATGGAGCCATTGGCGAGCACAAAGCCGGCGAGTCCAGTGGGCGCAAGATGGTAAATGAAATGCTGGACCCAGGCGAAGTTCGCGTTGCCAGGAGGCGGGATGCCGTACTTCCAGCGCTTGTCGTCTTTGAGGAGATCCCCGCGCCAGTCGCTGTCATTGAAAGGAGGGTTGGCAAGGACGTAGTCGACCTTAAGGTCCGGGTGCCGGTCGTTATGGAAGCTGTCGCCCTGAGTGATGTTCCCTTCGATCCCGCGAATCGCGAGGTTCATCTTGCAGAGCCGCCATGTAGTGTAGTTCGACTCCTGGCCAAAAACGCTGATTTGCCCGATGCGGCCACCATGTTCCTCCATAAATCGCTCGGATTGGATGAACATGCCGCCGGAGCCGCAGCAGGGGTCGTAGACGCGGCCCTTGTAGGGTGCGAGCATGGCGACGAGGAGCTGAACGACGCACCGCGGCGTATAGAATTGACCACCCTTTTTCCCCTCGGCGCTTGCGAAACGAGAAAGGAAGTATTCATAGACTCGACCGAGTATGTCCTTCGAGCGGTTCTCTTTGTCACCGAGTCCGAGGTTCGTGATGAGGTCGATGAGTTGGCCAAGTCGTTGCTTGTCGAGCCCGGGTCGCGCATAGTCCTTCGGGAGCACACCCTTTAGACTTGGGTTGTCTCGCTCGATCGCGGTCATCGCGTCGTCAACAATCTTGCCGATTGCCGGCTGTTTTGCGGTGTCCTTGAGCTTGGACCATCGCGCTTCCTCCGGAACCCAAAAGACATTCGCCGCACGATACTCATCCGGATCCTCGGGATCAGCCCCCTGGCGACGTTCCTGGTCAAGCTGAAGACGACGCTCCTCGAAAGCGTCGGAGATGTATTTGAGGAAGATGAGACCGAGGACGACGTGTTTGTACTCCGCTGCGTCCATGTTGTTGCGGAGGGCATCAGCCGTAGCCCAGAGTTCAGCCTCGAAGCCGATATTGCCTCCGTTGTTTTTTGCTTTCGTTCGAGCCATGGATTCACTCCGTATTCTGGGTGCGTCCTTTGTTAGTAGCACGGAAATTGGGAGGGCCTCCGCACCCTCCGGCATATTAGTTAATGTATTGCAGCCCAACGTATTAGCGCCCTTTACAGTACAAGATTCCGGGCCATTCGTCAAGCTAAACTCCTGCTGTAAGTTACGAAGCCGGAGACTGCACATGGGGCAGTCTCCGGCTGAGATCAGAGCGCGAGCGCGCTCCGAAAGGTGCTGGAGAGCCTGAGCCCAGAGTCCATTTGGATCCTGGGGCTTCTGGATTTCTGGACCTCGGTGAAGGCATTGAAGAGCGACCAGGCAGTTCGAGGAATGAACTCTCCGTGAGTCGGTTTCTCCCATGCTTCGATCACCTTCGGCAGGTTCGAGGCCGGGAGGACGTTCCTCCGAACGGCTTCGACCATGAGATGGTCGGCCATCTCTGGCGAGAGACCCCGTTCCTTCATTGCCGCGATCTCTCCGTGGATCCGGCTCTGCATCGACGAGACCTTCGAGAGCATCCGGTAGATCAGGTCGGGGAGATCCCGGAACACGTTGATCGTGTGCTTCCGCGCCGCGCCGACTTCGCCCGAGAAGGCAAGGTTGTCACAGCAGAAGACTCGGCTTCCCGCGACCAGACTCACCGAGAGGGACCGGTCGTAGGAGTTGCGAAGCCCGATGGCGAGCGCGTAGTCGGGATGACCCCCACCGTTCGTACAGGTTAGGACCCCGAACATCTGGAGCCCTTCGTGCGCGAGGCCGAACCGCTGCTCTGTGATCGTGAGCCCGAAGCGCGGAATGTGCAGCTCGACCTCCTCGACGAACCGGGCATAGGGTACCGGCACGTACGAATCGGTCTCCTCGGGAACCGCGACGGCTGCGAGATCGACTTTGGTCGCCTCCCAGCCGCCACGATGCAGGACAAGCTGACCGGACATGTGACGAGATCTCCTTTCTCCTCAGAGGAGCAGACCTTTCTCTCGGAAGGACAGGAACGAACCGTTCCCGCCCACGATGACGTGATCGAGGACGTCGATCCCGACGAGCCGTCCCGTGTCCACGAGCCGATTCGTGATCTCGACGTCGTCGTCCGAGGGACTTACGTCTTCGGACGGGTGGTTGTGCGCGAGGATCATCGCGGCGGCGGAGGCCACGATGGCCGGCCGGAAGACCTCGCGAGGATGAACGATCGAGGCCGAGAGGCTTCCCACCGAGACTGTCTCGATGCCGAGCACCGTGTGGCGGCTCGTGAGGAGCACGACGATGAAGTGTTCGCGCTTTGCGTCCTTGAGCGAGCGCGCGAGGAGCTTCGCAACATCCTCGGGGCGCGTGACGGCCGGTGGTTTCTTCCCCCGGTAGTGACGGGTCCGCAGTTCGGCGACGTACATAGGGTGAATCCTCCTGGTTGTCGAGCGAGAAGAAGCGGGCCTCCAGGGAATTCCCCAAAGGCCCGGTGGTGGTTGCACGAAGCGCAGAGAACGGCGGATAGGCAGTCATTCCCCGCGCCACGATTGGCAATGGGCAAAGAACTCGCACTCCGAACACTTCCAGGAGGGGTTCGGGAAGAAGGAGCTACCACGGATCGCGAGGGCGACGCTCTCAATCAAGCGCGCGGTCCAGGCGAGATCCTCGACCGTGCGAGAAGCGGGAAGGCGTTCCAGTCGCGGGACCTTGGTCTTGAGGAGGGCGTCGATGCGGAGGGGTGGGATCTGGCCCGTCGCAAGGAAGCGGACAAGCGCATACGTTGAGAGCTGGAGATGCCGTTCGAGGCTCCCGGTGTCGAAGGTCCGAGCGGCGGTCTTGAGTTCCACGAGCGTGCCGTCCGTCTCGATGAGGTCAATGACGCCGCGCAGGCGCACGTCGAGCACTTCACCCGTCTCGGGATCGACGAGGTCGATCTCGAATCGGTCCTCGATGAGCTGCGGCAGCGTCCCGTCGACCTGCTCGGCATAGAGGCGGACGAGATCCCGCCCCTTCTCCCCGAGGATCTCTTTCGATTCCTTCGCGGGGAAGACCACGGGCTCGAGGTTCTGGGCGAACCAGTCCGCGTCGAAGACCTTGACCACCGCCTCCGGGTCGGGCGTGCGCCCGGCGAACCGTTCCTTCTGGAACCACTCGATGGCGGCGTGAACCGACGATCCGAACGCGAGCGCGGCGGCTCGCCACGGCGGCGGGATCCGGTCGATGTACTGGAAGCGGTACTTCAGGGGGCAGAAGAGATACGACTGGACCCGGCTAACGCTGAGCGGCTCCATCGGGAACCTCCTTCAGGAGCCGGTCGATCGCATGAGTCGCCTGGAGCTTCGTCACCTCCTTGAGCGAGACGACGCAGAGATAGTTCTTCAGGTAGTCGTGCGCCGCTTCCCCTTGGAGCCCTTGGCCGGCGAGGATGCGGAAGAGGTAGCGGCGCTGCGCCTCGGTCATCAGGACGCCGTTGCCGTTCCCGCCAGCCTGGGGGGCTTGCGGCATCGGACGGGTCTCACTTGGAACCGGGTACTCTTGGACGGACGGTGCACCCGATCCGAGGTCGTGACCATTCGCGGCGAGACCATCGCTGTCCAACTCCTCGAAGGAGACGATACCGATGTTCACGGCATCACGGAGAGCGCGGGCCTTCGCCCGGGTCTCGGCCATGCGGATCAGGTGTGGGACGATGAAGGAGTTCACGTTGTCGGGACAGGCGTCGCCGATCCCTTCGAACCGCCCCTTCGTCGTCTCGACGAGCGCTTTCGCGATCGCCATGCGGCCATTCTCGTCGGAGGGGATCTGGAGAAGTTTCGTCGCGACCCGCTGCAAGCCCTCGTCATGGGCTTTCGAGAGCAGCCCCGGGTACGTGACGACTTCCTTGGTCCCGACCACGCGGCCGGTGCGGTCTTTGATCTCGATCGTGCGGATGAGCTCAACTGGTTTCACTTCTGAACCTCCTTTGTGAAGGAACTGGTGGGAAATGAGAGAGGAGCGAGAGGGTGTTCCCATCCTTCACGATACGGAGGTCCGGAGGTTGGCCGTAGAGAGGGAGAGGTTGCGGAGTCAGCTCTCCTTGGGGATGGCGATCTGCCGTACGGCGAGGGCAACCGCGAGCGCGTCAAACATGTGAAGCCAATACTTGTCCTTCGGTTTGAATCCGAGCACCGGATGCGGCGGATCCTTCGGGAGCTTCACCCGGAGATCCTCAAACCCCATCTGGACGATCGCCCGAGCGACGTCGAGCTTTCTTGCGTGTGCATTGCCGACGACGATTCGGCGGACTTCGCGGGGCGAGAGCTCATAGACACGCATCCCGAGATCCCGCGAGCGGGCATGAAGCTCCTGCGCGATGACGGAGACAAGGGCAGCGCGTTTGGTCGGGAAGAGCAGCGGCTTCTCGATTCCGACGATCGCGGGCGCATACTCCTCGATGTACGAGAGCACGACCCGGCGGGCCTGATCGATCAGGTCGCGCGGACGGTCGCCGTTCTTGAGGGTGTGAACCCCGAGCGCGAGCAGGTCACGGCCGCGAAGAACGACCGCGCCCATCTCTCTCGTTCCAGGGTCAATACCAAGGATGACTGGGTGCATAGGTGTTGATTCGTAATGAGGTCAAGGTAGAGCCCTCCCGAAAGGAACCGTCCGGCCTCGCGCGTCTTGCTGGCGGATGAGGCGGACGGCGGCAGTCCGCAAGAGATGCTGCCTTCCGAAGGAACGGGATCAGCCGAAGAATCGGCTGCGGGAGGGCTGGTTTGTAACTCAGACGCTCTTCGCCTGGTGATGGAGAGCGAGCGCGATCGCGTCGAACATGTTCTGGAAATACAGCTCCTTCCACTTGCGGTCTTGGGTGAGGTAGACGCGGAGCGCCGGAAACCGGTGGCCAACTGCGATCGCCGTCTCCTTCTTCGTGGCCCAGCCGTTTCCGACGAGAGCCTTGCGGACGGTCTGCGGCGCATAGGTGGTCACGGGCAGCTTCTCCCTCCGGCCGAGTCGACGGACGGATCCAGCGAGCTTGTCGAGCGCGTTGAGCCAGGTCACGGGATGACCATGTGTGGCTTCGAGAACGAGGATCCCCGGCCGGTACGCCGTGATCCAGGTGGCGACAAGCTTTCGGGCTTCGCGGAGTCGGCGCTCCTTCGGGAGCAGGCGCAGAGGACGGACGCCGCTCGCGATGAGCCGAGAGCCTTTGAGGACCGCGAAGCCGAGATCGCGGAGGCCGGGGTCAAGGGCGAGGATTGTTTGGTGCTTCATGGGCATGGCGTTTTAGTAAGTAAAGGAAGAGGGCAGTGCGTGAACGCCGGATCTCCTGTTGCGGAACCGCGAGCGTTCCGGCAAGCGCGCGGCGTAAGGTCTCGTCAGGGTAGCTGGCGATCGCTTCTTCCAGCGCGTCAGTGTCCCGCTTCTCCCCGAGCGAGCGGGCGAGCTTCTCCGTCGTGAAGGCGCGCGGTGGTCCGGCCGGAACCTCCAACGCATCGGGCGCATGGGAAGACCGTTTCATGCGGACCTGGATGGTTCCGTTCGTCCGCCGGGCCTCGATATATCGGTGCTTTCTGAGATGGCCGAGCCAGCTTCGGATCGTCCCTTCCGGCAGCCCCATCGTCCGGGCGAGCTCGGAGGATTCGACCGCCAGAGTGTCGCTGCCCGGGGACAGGCGCGAGAGAAGAACGAGGTATAGCCAGACGGCGGCGCGCATCCGATGGATGTGGAGCGCCTGCGGGTGTTCGAGGATCCCTCGGTCGAGGTGAATGATGTTGGGAGTTGGATTGCGGGTCATGGGTGGTCGTTGGTATTCACGATGAGATAGCGGAAGAAGGCGAGTCGTGACTTGCGGATTTTCTCCGGAGGAGTGTTCCGGACGCGGTCGAGTACGCGGAGAACGTGCGCCTCGGAGTATCGTTTCAGGATCGCCGGGAGTTCCTCGTCCGCGCCTGCACCTAGAATCTCGCGGGCGAGCTTGAGCAGCGCCCCTTCCCCCGCGCCCCCTTCCCCGATAGCTATTGCCGTATTGTCTGAAGACTTCTTATTGCTGCTATTGCTATAGCTACCTTCTAAGTGTTGCCCGGAAATAGCAGGGCGATTGCTCGGAAGGTCTGCTCCCCTTGGCACTTCGCCAGACCATGACCGCAGCCGCGCGACAAGGTAGGGAAAAGGTGACTGCACGCGAACGAGTTTCGCTTCGATAAGCCGGGAGAGCCATGCGGCGATTTCTGATTCGGACACGCCGAGCTCATCGACAAGCCGCTCCTGCGTGCGGATTACGGTTCCGCCGTAACTCGCGTGACGCATGAGCGCTACATAAAGCCAGAGCGCGCGACCGATCGACTGGACGCCGTTTGGAACGGCGATCACAGCATCGAGAGCGCAAGTGGGAATCGGGCGGAGAGTGGTCATCCGTCTCGGGGATTAGCATCTCGATCATCGCGCGGTCGGAAATAGAGGTTGCCGTAGAGCGACTCGGTGAGCGTGCCGAGGCCCCGTGCCAGACGGAAGACGTTCGGAAGGTTCGGCAATCGCCGGCCCCGCTCCCAAGATGAAATGATGCAGCGGCCCTTGCCGACAAGCTGCCCGAGTCCTTTCTGGGTGAGACCGGCCTTCAGCCGATACTCGCGTATTCGATTGGGGAATTTGGCGCGGGAATGGGTCCGGCGCAGAGTGTATTCGACCATGTACTCAAGATACCGACCCGAACGAAAACCGAACAGAGGGGGAAAGGTGCATAACCCATCACATCCTGTGGATACCGGAGAAAACGCCCATAAAACGCGCTGGATTTGGCACCTCTCCCCTCCTACGGAAACGGATCCAGGTATGGGATTGTAAGAACATGGAAGTCGCAGATTATGAACGCGAAGACGACCTGAATCGCGAACCGATCCAGGCTCGGCATCCGACCGGCGACGCCGCCGGTCTATGTCCGCTATCTCCCGAGGAAGTGAGCGCATTCCGGGAGATCATGCGGGAGGAGACGGGTGTGGATATGTCCGAAACCGAGGCTTGGAACCGGGCGATCGAACTCATTGCGCTTTTCCGAATGCTGATCGGCCCGATGCCTGAAGACCCCGAAGGTTAGCGGCGTTTTGGCGTTCGAACGTCGTCCCCACTTGCGCGTTTCCGAACTTAAAGAGAGAATTGCGTTTAGCCAACCATACACCCATGCCTTCCTACGTCATCTATGCCAGAAAATCCACGGAGTCCGAAGACCGCCAGGTGCTTTCTATCGACTCCCAGATCCGGGAGCTGCAATCGCAAACTGCTCGGCGCGGTCTTCGTGTTGCCGAAGTTCTGACGGAGTCGCATTCCGCGAAGGCCCCCGGGCGTCCGGTATTTGGGGCACTCATGCGGCGCGTCCGGCGCGGCGAGATTCGTGGGATCGTCTGCTGGAAGATGGATCGGCTGGCGCGCAATCACCTCGATACCGGGTCGATTCTCCAGGCACTTGCCGACGGCCAGTTACAGGAGGTCATCACTTCCGATCGCACCTATACCCGAGACGGCAATGACCGGTTCATGGGTTCCTTCGAGTTCGGCATGGCGACGAAATTCATCGATGACCTGCGAGCGAACGTCCGGCGGGGCAACCGGGCGCGGTTTCGACGTGGATGGCCAAACTATGTGCCGCCACTCGGTTATCTAAATGACAAGGCCACCAAGACGATCATCAAGGATCCGAAACGCTTCGACCTCGTCCGAAGAATGTGGGAGCTACTTCTGACCGGTGCCTACCGCCCGGATCAGATCTTGGGAATCGCCAACGAGAAGTGGGGATTCCGGACGCGCAAGTTCAAGCGCTACGGCGATTGTCCCCTTCCGCGAAAGATACTCTATCGCATATTTGGAAATCCGTTTTACATGGGGCTCATCCGCCTGCGGTCCGGCGAGACGTTCGCTGGTGCCTTTCCTCCGATGGTTAGCCGCCAGGAGTTCGACCGCGCTCAGGAAATCCTTGGCCGTGCTGGGCGGCCCCGTCCCAAGCGCCATGAGTTTCCCTACACCGGGATCATCCGATGCGGCGGCTGTGGCGGCGCGATCACAGGTGAAGAACACTACAAGAGTTCCGGCAGACGCTACGCCTACTACCACTGCTCACGCCGACGGGTCGGAACCGACTGCCACGAACCCTCGGTCTCCGAGCGGGACCTTGAAGCCCAGATCCTCCACGTCTTGGAACGGCTCACAATTCCGGAACGCGTCATCACTTGGATCCTGAAGCAAGTCACGCAATCCTTCCAACTCGAAGACGATCGTCGGCAGGAAGCCCAGCGATCTCTCGCGGACTCCCTTGCCTCCGTTCAGCGGGAGCAGGAGAACCTCGTCACAATGCGCCTTCGGGACATGGTCACCGACGACATCTATACGGCCCGGAAGCACGAGATCGACGAGCGCAGGGCGCGATTGGAGGCCCAAATCGCCGCGCCTCTCCGCTCGCCGGAGGAGATTCTTCAGTATACGAACACGACCTTCGCATTCGCTTCGAAGGCGGTTGATGTATTCCGCTCAGGAACGGGAGTTCAGCGGCGGATGATCTTGGAAGCCGTAGGTTTGAACTCGGAGCTGCGAGCCAGAAAACTGCTAATGCAACTGAAGAATCCGTTCCAGATGATCGCTGATGCAGGCTCTAGTAGCGACTGGTGCCCAGGGCGGGACTTGAACCCGCACCCGCTTTCGCGGCTAGGCCCTCAACCTAGTGTGTATGCCAATTCCACCACCTGGGCGTAGTTATCAAAGGCCTTACGGCTTGCGTTTTGCCTTTTTCGGCTCCACCACATCTTTCAACGGCCGGGCTTTCTTGTCCCGCAAATAATACAGCTTGGCGCGCCGCACTTTGCCTTGTTTCACAGCTTCGATCTTGGCGATCTGCGGCGAGTGCAACGGGAATATGCGTTCAACTCCAATGCCTTCGGAAATCTTGCGCACGATCATGGTTGCGTTTAACCCTGCCCCGCCGTGCCGGGCGATAATTAACCCCTCAAAAACCTGAATCCGTTCCTTGTCCCCCTCTTTCACTTTTTGGTGCACGCGCACGGTCAGGCCCGGTTTTAAATCCGGCAGATCGGTCTTGCGTTTTTGTTGCTCCTGCTCTTTAATAACGTCCATACAAAAAATAACCAATAATTAGACTAAAATTAATATACGCTATCCGGCTGAATCAGTCAACCGTCCCTCAGCTCACTCAGCGCGTCTGAAAATGGCTTAGGTAAGGGCAGAGAATACTCTTTTTTTCGGCCCGCCGGATCGGTAAATAACAGGTAGTCGGCGCACAAAAACAGCCAATCCCAGTGCCGCGTGTTAATAAAACGCTTTATTTGATAGAGCGTGTCGCCGACAAGCGGATGGCCGATACCATGAAAATGCGCCCGGATCTGATGCGTTCGCCCGGTAAAGGTCGTTACCCGAACAAAGGTGTGATTCGGAAAGCGCTCGAGCACTTCATATTCTGTTTTGGCCCATTTTGCTTCATCCGATGGGCGACCGCTTTCCGGCACGCTGACCATTTTGCCATCCTTTGATCGCTGAAGTGGAAAGGTTATTTCACCGGTCGCCGGCAAGTCAGCGCCGTAGACGAGAGCGGAATATTTTTTCGAGACGGCATGCGTTTGAAACTGTTTTTTGAAATATTCAAACGCTGGCTGAGTGAGCGCGACAATCATTAAACCAGCCACCTCTTTGTCGAGACGATGAACGATGCCCGGTCGGACCAGATCGTCACCAACTTGGGCGATGCTAGGATATTTGGCCAGTAGCCCATTCACCAGCGTACCGCGCTTCGTCCCTTCCGACGGATGGACGACTAAACCAGCAGGTTTATTAATTACCAGGTAGTCCGGCGTGGCCTCAAGCGTTTGCCAATCAATTGCGGCATCCGGCGTCAACTCGATCTCGGCTGGCGGCTCAAGCGTTCCCGCGATCGTGTCGCCCTCACGCAGACGATAATGCGCTGTTACCGTCCGTCCGTTTACGCTAATTCGCCCTTGGGTAATGTGTTTCTGTATAACCGCTCGGCTGAATTCCGGGTACTGCGCGTGCAGAAAGACATCAAGACGCTGACCGCCTGGTGGCGCGACGATGTGTATTCTTTTTTCCATAGTATCGTTTCAGAAAAGACAAAGCTTGCTTTTTCGACCGAATCACTTTTTTTAGCTGGGCTGCCCGCAGGCGGGCGAGGATTTGGCCAACGCGCGGGCCGGGCGTCAGCTGAAGCGCTTTGATAACCTCGTCGCCATTGAGAAGGCGTACTGGCTGGTGCGTTTTTTTCGTGTAGCCGATCTTTTTTATTTCCTCGATTACCTCAACCAAGTCGTAAAAATTTCCCAGGGACGGCTGATTGTCCACTGTTCGGCTAGCAAAGCGATCAGCCCAGATAAGCTGCAATAGTTTCGTTCCGCGATCCGGCGTTAAAAAATATTTTTCGATCGTTGCTGGCCGAAACTGCGACGGCGGCGTGTGCAAAACCAGTAAATGGTGACGAATCAGCCAGGCGACCCGTTCGCCGTCGACCAGGCCATCATAGCTCGACAAGCGCAAACGCTCGCAGATGTCCTGCGCCAGCCGACTGCCAACAAGTTCGTGACCATAGAACGAAAGCTTTCCGCCGGGTAAGCGACGGAAAGTGTAAGCCTTGCCAAGATCATGGAAAAGCGTCGTCAGAATGAGTTCAAGGTCTGGCCGTATTTTCGGAAACTGACGGCGGAATTGGCTGGAAAACAGGGCTTCAACCGCTAACCGCGTGTGCGTCCAGACATCGCCCTCGGCTTGATAGTTCGGTCCTTGCGGACAACCTTTGAGGTGGATGATCTCGGGCATGAGGACACGAAAAACTCCGGCCAGGTCGAATATATCGATCGTGTGAAGCGGATCGGCGGTAAACGCTTTCCCGATTTCTCGGGCAATGGCCTCGCGAGGCAACTTCGTGCTATTTAAAAAGCCGATCATCTTTTTAATAGCTCGCCAGGTTTTATTTTCAAATCTGAAGTTCAATTGAATGGCGAACCGGAGACCGCGGAGAATTCGTGAATAATCCTCGCTCAGACGCTGTTCCGCCTGCCCAACCGCCCGGATTGTTCGGCTGGCGATATCAGAACTTCCGCCCACCGGATCAATTAGCTTTTTGTTTCGAATATCCCAGGCCAGCGCATTAATCGTATAATCGCGCCGTTTCAAATCGTGCTCAATCGGCAAGCGGTAGTCCGGTTTGACGGCAAACTCGCGATACCCGCCGGAAAAATAGAGCGAGTGCTCGGTGCGCGGCAAGGCAATGTCAATCGAATCCGACGCAGACGCCCCCTTTGGTTGGAACTTATAAACCCCGAACGTTTTGCCGACAAGATCAACCCGGCCGTGCTGTCGTAAAAACTTTTCCAAAATCGCTGGCTGAATTCCGCGAATGACAAAATCGAAATCTTTTGAACCGCGGCCCAGGATGATATCGCGCACCATGCCGCCAACTAAATACGCTTCAGACCGACGGTATCTTTTTAGCAGTGCCGACAGAAAAACTAGGTCTTGGTTTTTATCGAGTTGATGTTGTATCTCGTGCATATAATCATTGTAACACACCTACCCACGAAACGCATTACCAGCTTTTTACTTACCTGGCAAATACGGTATACTATCAGTGGATTGGGTACTGGCTTTCTCTTAACGGATGAGGAGGGTAGCCATGCCAAGTATTTCCAACCCTGGACTTCCGGCACAAGCCGAGGAACCGAAATTGCCGGAAAAACCGCCGACATTGCCCCGGAGGATTTACATCGGTCCGACATCTGACAACTGGGTGGCAATTGTACGGTCACAGGGAGTTGATCCTTCGAAAGGCGAGGTCGCGAATGAGGCCGGTGGGTATTACTGGGAACTGCGTCCCGAGGAAATCACCGATCCCGATGAACGGGCGCAGGCAGAACGCGATCGCTCCGCGTGGAGCGGCTGACTAGGACGCCACGGCTCGCACCTTTGTTTCGTGTCCCGTTTCGAAAAACGGGATTTTTCTTTATAACAAAAACGCTCGCTACCGGTGTGTAGCGGGTTTCGTTATTCTCCGCCGTTCGTTTTACCACTGATCCGATGACGTCGGATGGGCCGGTCAATTGTTTCCCGTATCTACTGATGGGTTCGAGAGGAGTTGAATCCCCAACCCAGTCGAGGACAGGCCCTCTGGCCTCCATCCCCCACTTTCCTGGTGCGCGTACCTGGACTCGAACCAGGGACCTTCACAATGTCAATGTGACGCTCTAACCAGCTGAGCTATACGCGCGCACCAGGAAGACGGGGGATCAATGTGACGCCCTAACCAACTGAGCTACGAACCCATCTGGACCAAAAGGCGCAGGATCAATGGCAACGCTCGAATATACTTAATTATGAAATAGCATATCGACAGCTTCCGTATTCTTATCTGTGGTAGGTGCGGATGCCCCGGATCTGAGTCCGGGGGACCCCTGCCTTATAGCGACGCTTCTCATATTTTGTTAAATATTTGTAGCGTCGATATATCGATGACCTTCCTCTTTTATTTTCTCATGGTGGGCATGGATGGATTTGAACCATCGACCCCTGCCTTATAAGGGCAGTGCTCTAACCACTGAGCTACATGCCCAGAAAAACGCACCGCGTTTCATACCGTACTTTTCGAAAAACCAAAAACATAATCGTCTTGAGTAGACGCGCTATGCAAACACGCTACATCTTGGCCGCGTTCTTCGATCTTGTCAAGCCGCGAAATATACGAGTGAAAAACCCGACCTGTTTACCCTGATCAAGTCGCAAGAAAAGAAGCACCCAGGCGCTTAGCTGGAAGCTTGAAATGCCGGAACCGACGACAATTAATATCATGAATGAAATCGCCGTTAAGAGATAGATTAGCAGCACGCCCAGGCTCGGCAGCGCTCCTTGATTGAGGATCATCGTAAGCAGCAGGAATGGAACGGCAATAAGAATAACCACAAACAGTAAAATCAGGCTGACGATAAAATTTATTAAGAATATAATGATTGCCATTTCTAGGCTCGTCACCCAATGCTTGGTAAAAAGCCTCCAACCCGAACGAATTGCCGTTGAGGCGTTTTGGTTGCGCGCCACGACATAGCAGGCGGCATACTTGGCGACGAACGAGAGAATTAAACTGACAAAAACTGAAATGATCACCAGGATCAGCGCGACGGTAGTTTTCAATGCGCCCAGTACCGCCAGCGAGGCAATTAAGCCAAACCCGATTAAGACAACATAATCAAAAACCTTGGCTAGCAGATAGATAAAGAAGTTAGGCCTGAAATTTTTCTGACCAACATGCATGCTCTCGTAAAAAAGATATGGTTTGTTGTTTTCAATCTGCATCGTCCCGTGGATTAGGCCGCCGGCCGACACCACTGTCAACCAAACAATAAACGCCCCGACCACCAGGACCATGAGAATAAAAAGGGCGGTACCGGCAGTTGTCTGCGTGATGGTGTCCCAGAGCGTGGCATACCCGCCGCCAAAACCGTTTTGAAACAGCGCGCGCCAGCTCTCGAGCGTCAAGGTCTTGTCTTGATACGTGTAAATATTGCGCAAGACGATCTCAATTTCCTGGCCAATAAACAACACAAAGAGGCCAAAAAACCAGAGCGACTTGTGATGCCAGATAGTTTGCCAGGCTTTTTTGAGAATTTCACTGTACAGTGAGTTCATAGACACCTCCGTTATATTTCCTGATCGCTACCCGGGCGTGTCAGGAAAGGTAATTATGTTGTGGCTGGCTGGGGTTGAAATAGCGCCTGGAATTCGTCTTGTTCCAGCGTTTCTTTCGTGATCAGCAGGTCAGCAATCTCTTTTAATTTCGGCTTCATCGTTACCAACATTTTTTTCGCTTTCACGTAGCACTGTTTAATAATCTTTAAGACTTCCTGATCGATCAATGACGCCGTCGCGTCGCTATAATCACGCTGTTCGTGGATCTCGCGACCAAGAAAGATCATTTCCTCGTGCTCCCCGTATGTCCGTGGGCCGAGGGCATCGCTCATGCCATACTGCGTCACGAGCCTCCGCGCCAGGCGCGTCGCCTCTTTCAAATCATTGCTCGCACCGGTCGTGACCTCTTTATACGTGAGCTGCTCGGACGCGTGCCCCGCGAGTAGCACGGTGATTTCATCAACAAAATAGGTCCGACTATGCATATGCCGGTCTTCGCTGGGTAATTTCAAGGTATAGCCGGCGGCAGCGCCGCGGGCGATAATCGAGACCTTGCGTACCGGGTCGGCGTTCGGCAGTAGGTGGGCAATGAGCGCGTGACCAGCTTCATGGTAGGCGGCAATCTTTTTTTCCTGTTCATTAAGGATGTGGCTTTTTCGTTCCGGACCGAGCATTACCTTATCAATGCTTTCCAGACACTCTTTCATGCCAACCTTCTTCAGATTTCGACGCGCCGTAAGAATAGCCGCTTCATTGAGCAGGTTCGCGAGATCAGCCCCGGAAAATCCCGGTGTGCGCACAGCTAAGGTGCGCAAGTCAACATCGCTGGCCAACGGTTTGCCGACGGCATGCACCTTGAAGATCGCTTCACGATCATTCACGTCTGGCAAATCGAGTACCACCCGGCGATCAAACCGACCCGGCCGGAGCAGCGCCGGATCGAGAACGTCCGGCCGATTGGTGGCGGCGATGACAATAACATTCGTATCAGTATCAAAGCCGTCCATTTCAACAAGAATTTGGTTGAGGGTCTGTTCGCGTTCGTCGTGCGAACCGCCCAAGCCCGAACCGCGCTGGCGGCCGACAGCGTCGATCTCATCGATGAAAACGATGCAGGGCGCAGATTGCTTCGCCCGGCGGAAAAGATCCCGCACGCGCGAGGCGCCGACGCCGACAAACATTTCGACGAATTCCGAGCCCGAAATATGAAAGAATGGCGCATTCGCTTCACCGGCCACCGCCCGGGCTAACAGTGTTTTTCCGGTACCGGGCGGACCGACTAAGAGAACGCCTTTTGGAATTTTTGCTCCGAGCGAAAGAAAGCGGCGCGGAGACTGCAAAAATTCAACCACTTCCAATAGCTCTTCTTTAGCTTCTTTCACGCCAGCCACTTCTTTGAACGTAATTTTGTCGCGCGCCTGGGGCTGGTTTTCCCGGGCCCGGCTTTGGCCAAACATGAGCGCGCGATTGTTCTGTCCCTGGACCTGGCGCATCATAAACCAGATAAAACCACCAATGACTAAAAACGGCAGCAAAACATACAACACAATGTTTAACCAAAACGAGCTGCTGGAGCTGTTGGTGATATCAACATTCAAGGCGCGTATTTTTTCGGGTGTGACACCATAATTATTTAGCAGATCACCCAATGACTGCCCGGTTTCCTTATACGCCACCGCTTTCGTGTTGTCGTTTAAGACGATATTCAGTTTATTGTTATCAACAACAACCTGCTTTACTTGTCCCTTGTCGACTTGATCCACAAACTGATTGATTGTCTCCGTGTTGACCTTCTGCGTCGAAGACTGGTACAGACTAAAGACGCCTCCGACCACGAGAAACAGTATGATGAAGAAGAGAAAATTTTTGAATGCTTTGCCCATATAGTGAAGTAAGGTTAGATTGCTAACGCGTGTATTATACAGAATTTAGCGGGTTTTGACAAACGGTCTGTCCGCCCTCTTTGTGGACGCAGACAGAGCACAACAGGAAAAGAGTCCTCCGCCACAATTTCGTTGCATTATTGCGTCGGTTATTCCGGTTTTTTCTCGGCGGCGTCAGGGACCACTGGGTCTGGCGGTGGCGTTTCAACCGCCGGATTTTCTGAAGTTTCGGCTGGCGCGCCTTCCTCTGGAGTCGCTTCTTTCGCCGGTTCGGCCGGCGGTGTCGGTTTCTTTTCGAGCGCTTTGAGCGAGAGGCCAAGCCGATGGTTATCGGGTTCGATCGATAAAATCTTAAACTTTCTCGTTTCGCCGACTTTCACGATTTCGCCCGGGTGACGGACGAGCTTATAGGATAGCTCTGAGATATGCGCTAAGCCATGGATGTCCTGGTCCAGCTCGACAAAAACGCCGAAGGGGTTCAGTTTGAGGACCTTGCCGGTGACTGCTTGTCCGACTTTGTATTTCTCGAGTGCCAGGCTCCACGGATCGCGCATGAGCTGTTTTATACTCAGGGATATTCGCGAGTGTTCCAAGCTGATGATTCGCGCTTTTACCGTTTCTCCGACCCTGACGATGTCCCGTGGATCGTCGATGCGCTGCCAGGCGAGCTCGGAAATATGCACCAAGCCCTCAAGCCCGTCGCCAAACTCGACAAAGGCGCCGAAATCAACCACCCCGGTAATTTTTCCTTCGACAATGTCGCCGACCTTATACTTTTTCAGCTTCTCGACGTGCTGTTCTTCCCAGGCCATCTTTTCTGATACAATCAGCTTCTCTTCGGCCTCGTCAACGTCGATCACTTTCACCTTAAACGTCTGGCTCATGAAGCTCATCAAGCGTTCGAGGATTTTTTCTTTATCGCCGCCCTCGACCCGAGGATAGTGTTCAACTGTCAATTGGGAGACTGGCAAAAATCCGCCGACCCGGCCGACCTTGACCATTAAGCCCCCGCGATTCGCTTCAGTGATGACAACGTCGACCACCGTTCCTTCGGCTTTCAAATCCATCAGGTGATCCCAGGCTTTTTTGTGCCCGGCTTGCCGGAACGATAATTCCATGACCCCTTTTTCATTTTCCAGATCGACTACGGTTGCCTGAACCGTATCGCCGACCTTCAGATCGGTGTATTCGCCCGATTCGTCGAAAAGCTCGCGGCCGCGGACAATTCCGCTCGACAATCCGCCCAGATCGACGTGGACTTCGTTTTTTGAAACGCTAAGAATCGTTCCTTCAATAATGTCGCCAACTTTCGGAATGTGAAAAAGACCCTGCTCGTTAAGGAGTTTTTCCATCTCCCCCGACCCGGTCTTTGGTGTATCGATTGGCTCGTTTTTTGATGTTTTCATAGATTTTTCTTAATAATTATGCAACAAAAAAAGGCAGGTATTACTGATTATAGACAATATTTTCTTTCCTGGCAAGAGGAAGGCAATGGCACGGTATTAATTGACAAATACCGATATTCATGGTATTATATAGGTATGAAAGTATCAACTGACAGGTTTAGTCAGCAGACATTTCGTAAAACGGTCGGGAGCCAGCTGCGGCCCGGCTACGAGGTAAAACCGGGCAGCACCGTTGGAAATGTTTTGCGTAGCAAGAAAATGTCCGGCGTGTTTTACAAACCCTCGGTGAGCAATAAGGAAATGATGGGGGCGATAAAAGCTGTACGGACAAACCGAACTATTTACAAAAACCTTGGAAAAAGCGTCCAATATGTCGTCGGCAAGGCAAAACAGGAGCAAAAAGAACAGCAGCGCGTCGAGAAAGTTGAAATACGAAAAGGCCAGCAACGCCAGGATCGGATGATAAAAGAAATGTTCGGTTGGCGAAAACAGGGCGAGGAAAAGCAGGGCTTGAGTTTGACCGACTTGCGGAAGAAGTCGGCCGGCGCCAGTCAGGGTACTGCTACCGGTAAATCAACTGCCGGCAAACCAGTCGGCGCCAATGCAAAATTCGCGCCGCGCAGTCGTGCCGCCTTGAGCACTCTCCCACGGTTGCACCGATCCTCAAGCGTCGAACGACCGGAGACGCATCCGGTGAATATTGAAGAGTTGAATAAAGAAGCGACAACGCCCGTTAAAAAAGAGGAAAAAACGCCGACAGAAAAGGCTGAACCGGCCGAATCAAAATCGGAAAGTACGAGCAGCCCAGATGACATGATGCTGGATTAGAAGGATATTACAAAAACGAACCGCCACGAGCGGTTTTTTATTACCGAAGAATGTTTTTTCTATGTGACACAATGAAACCGGTATTTTTATCCACACAACCTATTTTTATTTTTTGAGTTTTTTCGCAATGTTGTAATTCAGCTTTTCGCGCCAGTTTTCGGAATAGGTTTTTTCGCCTCGCAACAGTTCGTCACAGAACGCCGCCACATCCTCGCCGGTGATTTCTAGTGCACCCTTGCCGTTGGCCGCACCTTCCTCAAAGAGGTCAAGCAAACCCTTAAATATGTCAATTGATGAGCTAAGAAGCCCAGAACCTTTCCACAGGTACAGTTTAATTTCGCCATAGACGACCTGATAATCGCGCGGCAACTCTTTGGCGCGCGCTTCCATTGCATTCCACTCTTTTTTATCTTCAAAATCTCCTATTATCTTCTTTAAAAAGTCTTTCATTTGCTTCTCCTTAATTCATTAATTTTTGATAATACGAAGTTCCAGTTCGCCCAAAAATGGTGCAGCGCCTCGCGTCCCGCATTGTTAAGTGTGTAAAACTTGCGAGGCGGTCCCAGATCGGACGGTTTTTTCTCTATGTCAACAAGTTTGTTTTTTTCAAGCCGAACTAAAATGGTGTAGACCGTTCCTTCCACTACATCCGTAAAACCAAGCTGGCGCAGTTGCTTGGCTATATCATAGCCATAGGTCTTACCACGGCTGATGATCTCAAGCACACAGCCTTCAAGCACGCCTTTTAACATTTCCGTAAGGTTTTCCAGAATATGTCTCCTTTATTTATATAATTTATTTAACATATATACAGTTCTATTTACTACCACTATATCGTATCACTGAGTAGCAGAGCTTGTCAATAGAGATAAAGAATATGACAGTCGAGCAGTCGTCAAATACTGAATAAATCTTAATTTTCCGCGTGGATCTGCTTATATGAAAAGTAATTATCTAATTTTTATTTTCTATAAAACTCTCTTAGCCGCAATCGGCCAGCCCCGCTTTTCCACCATCTTTCTCGTTGTTTAGCTTCTTTTTTATTCGAATGTTTTTCCAAATACATGAGAGCAAGCGGTCGCCGATTTCTTGTCGAACGAACTTGGCCATTATTATGTTTGCCCAGTCGTCTCTGAAAATCATTTGTATACCCAACATAAGTGCGACGATCACGTAAGCTTTTTAATATGTAAACGTAGTACATAAAAACAGGGTTATACTCCCTGCCATTTTTCATGATAGATATGTTTTATTTTCCTGAGCGGGCCGCCTTTGGCGAGCCTCGCATTCATTGGATCGGGCCGCTTCGCCCAGGACGAGCGAGCCTCGGCCTCCCTTGGCGGGCGACCCTCGCTCCAGCCTCGCCTTCGGCGCGCTGGAGCGGGTGAGCGGAATCGAACCGCCTTCTCGTCCTTGGCAAGGACGCATAATAACCGTTATACGACACCCGCACGTTTTATATAAATTACTTGGGGCCCCCGACGCATTTTGATGCGGTGGGGGGAGGGACGTGCTCAGTGAGGGCGCAGTGGAGTCAACTAGATTGACTACACGGAGCCCGAACCGAGCTTCGGCCCGTGGAGGCGTGGAGGGGACTCGCACCCCTGTACGCGGTTTTGCAGACCGCTCCCTAACTCCTCGGGCACCACGCCGCAAATCCACGCCGGGGATAACACTTCAACAACTATACCAAAAACAAAGCGGAACGGTCAACGGCGCCCTATCTACCTGTCCTAGAGTATTTCTATCACCAGCGTTTTCACGCCCCACTGCTTGGCTTCCATTTTACTGGGCAGCCAAATGTCGAAATGGGTGCGGCTGGCACCGGCGCGTAAGCGATCTTCAACCACAAATATTTTATCGCCGTATATTTCGGGAATTCGTATTCTCGTGCCGAACGGAAGGTGGTTATAGGCGATGATGCCCGAATGCGTTTTCGCGCCCGAGGCGGTCGTGAACGGATCGCTGTCCGTTTCATCGATGGAACTGGAATAGGCGGTTACGGTCGCACGCAGCGTTTTTCGGGCTGGCCGATCAGCAATCTCCGGCAGTTTACAGACAATTTCCGGCTGGTTGGACGACACCAACGCGACCGGCTGTTCGTCCATTTCAGGCTGTGACAAGGCAGTACCGATTTCAGCGGCCACGGATCGTGGGTAAATAAACTCGAGTAAGGCGATAACGCTTAGCCAAAAAACAAACTTTTGGCTACGGGCGAGTTTATTGAATGTTGGCTTAAACATAAGGGTTCTGATTAATTAAAAAAACCCTGTCTTTTCAGGATTTTTTCGTTTTCTGGCCGTATCCTATCACACCTCAGCCATGGTGTCAATAGTAGGGTGCGGCCCCTTTGAACCCCCGTTCGGTAACTTGTTTTCCTCTAATTTGCTATTATTTCAAGGAAATTGCCTGACTTGGGCAACTGTCGACCGCCGCCTGGCAATCGCACTCGCCCGTTTCGCAACCAGCCGCGTTAATCACGTCGGATTTACCGTCGTCGCCTATGGCGAAAACGGTTGGGCAGAGCGAAACGCAGGTTCCGCAGCCGATGCATTTTTCCTTATCTACTTGTGGTTTCATTGTTTTGAGTTAACGGTTTCCGCTTGAATAAGCTTTTCCCTCGATGCCACCCGTCGTCGAATCGCCTCGGCAATAGTAAATCCGGCCGTGACAAAAACAAGATTACCAACCAGCTGATATTTCAAAAACGGTATACCCATGTAATAGCAGTAGAGCAGTCCGTTGAGACCGCGTTCGTACCACGGGGTCATGAACCAAACGCCAAAATTGGTATAGAGGTAGAAGAAGAGCGTAAAGAAGAGACCGAGACCGACGCCCTTGGCAGTGAGCCAGCGCCGGCGTGTCTGTCGAAGCAGATAACCAGCCAATCCGCCGACCAAATACGCCGACCAGGTGAAGAGGAATATTCCTGTGTTGCCGATGAAAAAGTCAGATCCGGCCATGACGCCAAACGGCACGACAAGCGCAAACCAGCCGCCCAAATAAAACCCGGCGAGCAATGACAGGACCGTGACAATTTCAACGTTCGGCGCGATTGGATGATCGTGGAAAAATAGCCGACTGGCAATTCCGACAGCGATCATGGCAACGGCGAGAAGGAGTTTTTTTTGATATCGCTTCATGGCCGTTAAAAATTGCTTTTCTCAAAGCGAAATTCTATCGCGTCGCCGACTTTGACCTGATATTGATCGGCCGCCACTTGGCCGAGCGTTCCGTTTACGTAGTACGCCCAGTATTTATCGTCAGTACCATTCGCCACCGAACCAATGCCCTCAACGAGCGTACCCATGTCTCCGTAGTCTTTTGTTTTTAATTCGAGATTGTTCTTTTGTGTCGCATAGGTCAGGAGATCAAGCGCGGTGGCGCCGTTCGTGGGCAGATTTTCCACCCCTTCGGTCAACGGTTCTTCCAGTCCCTGGATGGCGACGCTCGCCTGTGCGCTTGTCGACACGCCTTTTACATTGGTGCGAAACTGAGCCACGGCCACGACATCGTTTGGCGTGGTCTGGGCTGATGTAAAAATGAGCGCGCCGGCAATGATGGCGACAATCCCGAGAATTGCGAAATGAATTCGTGTGCGTTTCATACTTGCTATATGTTACGAATTAGCGAAACAAAAAACCCGCGTTCCTCGATCGGGACGGGGCGAAAAAGACGCCCTTTCTTTCGACCGAAGATTGGCTGCACGAGGGTATCCTGACTTATGGAGGATTGGCTTAACGCGCCTTCCCGCACCAGTCGAACGAGGCTCGGCTGACGCAGTGGTTTTGGCGTCTTGCTTCTCCACATACAGTGGCGGGACCGTGCTGGATTCTCACCAGCTTCCCCTGTTAAATTGTGAATCAGCTCTTCGTTATCAGAATAGCGCGTCGGCGCGCCACTGTCAATTGCTAATAATCAATGCCTGGCTGGGCGAGCTTACCTTTTTGAAACGGATGCTTGATCTCTTTCATTTCCGTGACGAGATCAGCGAGTGAAACGAGGCGTGGGCTGGCCTGCCGGCCCGTCAAGACGAGGGTCAATGATGGCGGTTTCGTTCGGATGAGCGATATAACATCGGCCAGACGTATCAATTTCCCTTTGATCGCGCCGTTTATTTCATCCAGGATCAGAACGTCGCAACGCCGCATTAAGTTTTTTGCGCGGCGCAACGCGGCGCGGGCGGCGCGGACGTGGTCCTTCCGTTTCCGTCGATCGTTCAAGATCCCGACGAAGCCGAGACCGAGCGAATAAATCGGAAACGGGAGCTTTACGTGTTTCGCCAGGAATTGTTCACCCGACTCGCGATCGGATTTCACGAATTGGAGCATGACCACTTTCTTCCCCCGGGCCGACGCGCGCAAGGCTAGGCCGAGCGCCGCCGTTGTTTTCCCTTTTCCATTACCGGTGTAGATGATGGTTAAACCGGGAAATGTCGGTTTCATGGACTTAGGAAATACTGCAGGCTGAAAAACCACAGTTGGTGCACGTTTTGCACCCCTCTTTTATCTCAAGTTTCGCGCCGCAGTCCGGACATTTATCTTTATCAACGATTTTGCTCAAAGCTACTTCTTGCTTCGTCGAGGCGTTGCCAACCGCGTCGTCGTTTGTGACCGCCTTTTTTTCCGGACTGGCTCCAATATTCAGCACTTGCGTGTCCCGGCTGCGATCGCGATAAATCGTCACGCCTTTGCAACCGAGCTTATAGGCCAGCATATACACTTTTTCAACATCCGCAATCGTCGCGTCATGAGGAAAGTTCACCGTTTTCGAAACGGCGTTGTCCGTATACTTTTGAAACGCGGCCTGCATCTTGATGTGGTCTTCCGGCGTGATATCGTGGGCGGTCACGAAGACTTTGCGGATCCGCTCCGGTATTTCCGGAAATTCCTGGATGGTGCCCTTTTCCGCGATTTTGCGCATCAATTCATCGCTGTAAAAGCCCTGCTCTTTCGCAACTTTCTCAAAATACGGATTTACCTCAACCAGTTCATCGCCCGAGTCGAGGATGTTCCGGCGTATGTAGGAGATGGCGAATAGCGGTTCAATGCCCGACGAGCTGCCGGCGATAATAGAGATGGTGCCGGTCGGGGCGATTGTTGTCCGCGTTGAATTTCTGATTTTCTTGCCTTTTTTCTTGTTGTAGGTGCTTTGAGGAAAGCTCGGAAAAGCGCCCCGGATTTCTGACAGCGCCTCGGAAGCTTCGCGCGCCTCGTTTGATATAAACTGCATTATCTTCTCGGCGAGCTTCAAGGCTTCAGCCGAATTATACGGAATTTCCAGCTGGATCAGCAGATCGGCAAAGCCCATGACGCCCATGCCAATTTTCCTGTTTTTCTCAACCATTTCCTCGATCTGAGTTAATGGAAAACGGTTCATGTCGATCACGTTGTCCAAGAAATGGGTGGCGGTTTGCACCACGCGGCGCAATTTGTCCCAATCGATTTCTTTTTTCTCGCTGACGAGGCGCGAGAGATTGATCGAACCAAGGTTACACGACTCATAGGGCAAGAGCGGTTGCTCACCACAGGGGTTGGTCGATTCGATTTCGCCGAGCGCCGGCGTTGGGTTGTCTCGATTGATCCGGTCGATAAAGATGATGCCCGGATCGCCGTTCTTCCAAGCCATCGTGGTCATAAGATCGAAAACTTTCCGGGCCGGCATCTTCTTGAAGACCAGTCGGTTGCGGGGGTTGATCAGGTCATACTCGCGGTCTTTCTCAACCGCTTTCATAAATTCCTCGGTTATCGCCACCGAAATATTGAAGTTGTTGAGCTCGGCATTATTCTCTTTACAGGTGATAAATTCAAGAATGTCCGGATGGTCCACTCGGATAATGCCCATGTTGGCTCCGCGTCTGGTTCCACCCTGCTTGACCGCTTCGGTCGCGGCGTTAAAAACCTTCATGAACGAAATCGGCCCGGAGGCGATTCCGCCGGTCGACTTGACGATATCGCCGGACGGACGCAGCCGGGTAAAGCTGAAACCGGTGCCGCCGCCGCTCTGATGAATCAGGGCGGTATTTTTGATCGCTTCAAAAATGCTCTCCATTGAATCGTCGACCGGGAGAACAAAACAACCGGCTAACTGCTGGAGATCGCGGCCAGCATTCATCAGGGTCGGCGAATTCGGCAAAAATTCCATGTTACTGAGGACTTCGTAAAATTCCTTGGCTGTGTCCTCGATATTGACGTCCTGATGATACAGCGTCTTATACAAATTGTCCGCGTAGGCAATATTGTTGGCCACCCGCTTGAACATCTCTTCCGGCGTTTCCGTGACCTTGCCCTGTTCGTCTTTGCGGAGATAGCGCTTCTGCAAAACGACCATCGCGTTCGGCGTCGATTTCACCTCAACGCGGTAGGATTGCAACATTTTCCGGGCTTCGCGGATTTCCTTGTGTTTCTGGCGGTAGAGGATGAACGACTTCGCCACCCGGTACTGGTTTTCTCGAATCAACACCTCCTCGACAATATCCTGGACGCCTTCGACTGTCGGGATTTCGCCCGCCGGGAGACGCTCGGTCAAGATGGCGGCTACTTCGCTCGCCATGCGCTTGGCTTGGGCTTTATTCACTTCGTTGACGGAGTGCATGGCCTTCATGATCGCCAGGGCGATTTTGTTATGATCGAACGGTACAATCTGGCCGTCGCGCTTCCGGATCTGTTGCGCGTGTTGTTTGACGAGCCGGGCGAAGAGCTTGGTGGGAAAATCGGTCGAGGGAGTGAACTTTGCCATATAAGTATTTTTATGATTATTGAATATTTTTTAATTTATCTATTTCCACGTCAAAGGTCTGGATATCGGGAAAAGACTTGTAAACCGAAGCGAAACGCAAATAGGCTACCGGATCAAAGCTTTTAAGCTTTTCAATAACGATTTGCCCGATTTTTTGGCTCGAAATATGGGGGCAAGCGTTCTTTTGTATTTCCACTTCAATGGCCGCAATCAGCCGCTGGACCTGCTCCTCGCCGGCCGGTCGCTTTTCGAGGGCTTTTCTGATGCCGGATTCCAGCTTTGAACGGCGATAGGTCTCATGGCTGCCGTCTTTCTTGATCACCTGGACATCGAGCAGCTCGATTTGCTCGTGGGTCGTGAAGCGAAACTGACAGCTCGTACATTCGCGGCGACGGCGGACCATCATATCGCTGTTCACCGAACGTGAATCAACAACCTTGGTTTCGGCATGACACAAGGGGCAGAGCATGGTATCGAAAAATAAAGATAAAAAGGTGTTTTTATGACCACGAATGAGGTGCAAAAAAAATCGCCGTCTGATTTGCGCAAATCTGTCACCGCAACTATATCTCGTGGTGCAATTACTATTATATCACGAGGTCAGGTAGTGTCAAAACGGTCAATTAATTTATTTTTTTCGCTCAGGTCAGTGGTTTATGCCTATGTGTCGTCTAATGCTTTATAATAATGTGGATAACTTCGCCTGTACTAAAAAGAAATTTGCCAATCTCATCAAGTTACTTCATATCACCCTCAATTTCTTGGAGAATGCAGTCGTGACCGTCGACGTGACGAATTATTATCTCGGCTTTTTCAGCAATCGTGTCCTGGCGCAACAGGTTGAGATTAAACGTCAGATTATCGGCGCTTATAACATCACCGTGGTCTTCAATGTGACCAAGGGAAATAACCAGTTTTGTTATTTTCTTCAACTTTTTTTGTTTCGCGGTTGCCAAGGCAGCCTTGAGGATGTCTTGAGCGGCATAGAGGTCGTGCATATAGAAGACAATTAATAATTCATAATTGATAAGTAATAATTATTGACGTCCCGCAACGGGACTACTATCATTCTTCTTTCTGAATTTTGAATTCTTAATTTCTTCAGTGGGTGGCACAGGTCATGCAGGGATCGTAGGCCCGCACCATCGTTTTAATACGTTGCTGTGGAACTGAGCGGGTGGTTTTCCCCTGCAAATATTCTTTCAAATCAGCCTCGAGGTTCGAGAGCATTTGAACCGTCGGTGTAATAATGTTGCAGGCGGCTATTTTTCCGTCTTTTCCTATGGTATACGCGTGATAGAGCGTGCCGCGTGGCGCTTCGACTGCGCCAACACCTCGACCTGCCTTCAGTGTAAATGTTTTCAGCGGCTGTGTCAGGGCGCGTGAGCCGAAGGAGCGGAGTAGTTTTTGAGCTTCCTCAAGACAGTGCATAATTTCAATTAGTTGGGCAAAGATATTATAGAGCGGGTTGTAAATCGGACGCTTCGGCAGATATTTGATAATTGATTTGGCTTTCGGATTCAGTGCCTGTTCGTTTAGGTGGAGCCGGGCCAGTGCGCCGACAAAATAACTCCGGCCTTTCCAATAGGCGCGTTTCGACATTTCGTACGGTCGCTGAATCTCGGTGACGTCGTGTTCAAATTGCTTTACTGGAATACTCAATCCCGTTGTCGAACGGATGGCGTCGCCCTGGTAAAAGGCATAATGACTGTTGCTGACCAGCGCGTAGTATTCGGTCGGCCGAGTGAACTCTGGAAACTGGATACCTTTATATACTTCGACCAGCGCCCAGACGTGATCAATGATTTCCGGAATCTCCCGGCTCAGTTTATGGAGCTCGTCCGGTTTGGGTAGTTTCGTAAAGCCGCCCACTGTCGTTCGGAGCGGGTGGATGCTTCGGCCGCCGAGAGTCGTAATCAGCTGGTTTCCAAAATCGCGTATTTTCAGGGCGTTTAAGGTGGCAACCGGGAATTTTTTCGTCAGATCGAAAGCGTGCGGCAGATTGAAATAATCGCCCAAGGCCATGAAATAGGCATGCAATGAATGACTCTGGATCGTTTGGCCGAGTTCCATTATTTCCCGAAGGATCGCGTTTTGCGTGGAGAGCCGGATATCGAGCGCGTTTTCCAGAGCTTTCAGGGAGCATAAATTATGGACCACCGGGCAAACACCGCAGATGCGCGCGGTGATCAGCGGCGCTTCTTGATACGAGCGGCCGATAAGGAGGGCTTCGATTAAACGAGCGCCCTCATTGGTTTTAATCTTGGCCTCTTTCACCCGCCCGCCTTCCAAGTCAGCCACAAACCCGCCGTGGCCTTCAATCTTCGCGATGTGTTTGATTGTTATTTTCATGGTGGTGTAATTATCGTTTTTTTGTGGCTGCCGTTTTATCCGAGGCGGCCTTCGCCTGGGCAATGAGCATTTCCTGAACACCGTAGACCTGGAGCGCGTGTTCGTATTCTTCCTGAGTGGCGTATGAGCGGATAGTTTTTTCGAGGCTCGCCAAATTCGGCTCGTTCACCGGTCCGCGGCAACCGAGACACTGCTGGCCGTGCCGCGTGCAAATCGCGTTGCAACCGGTCTGCGTCACCGGACCGAGACAAATGATCTTCTTCTGAAGTAAGCAGCCGGCTTGCACCAACGGACAGTCATAGCACACCGGGCGCTCCGGTATCGGCTGGAGTCTTCCGTCTTTAATGTCGAGCAATATCTGGGCGAATTCTTGATTGTTGATCGGACAGCCGGGAATAACATAGTCGACTTTGACATGCGACGCGATTGGTACAATCTTCGGATTGTCAATTTTGTCCGGTTTCGAATAGACGGCGCGAAGCGTGGCTTCTTTATTCGGTAGATAATTTTTTATTCCTTGGACGCAGCCGATGTGCGCGCACGTGCCGAGGGCGATTAAAAACTTTGATTTTTTCCGCATTTCCTTGAGCCGGCGGATGTCGTCCTCGGTGATCGGCGAACCCTCGACAACCGCGATGTCGTACTGCGGCCGCTCGCGCATATCTTCGACCAGCCCGAACTCGCCAAGATCATAGTGTTCAAAAATCTCCAGTAGCCGCTGACCGAGATCGAGGATGGCAAACTGGCAGCCTTCGCAGCAGGTCAGGCTGATAATACCGATGGTAGGTTTTTTTGGAAAGGTAGGCATTTAGATCGTCAGATTAGCGAGCGCGATCGCTTCGCGGGTATAATGCGCCAAATTTCTGACCTGGCGCGTCGTTAGTATTTCGCAAGCAAAACCCCAGTGGAACGATACCCAGTCGCCGACGTTCGGCGTGCGTATAAACGTTTTGTCGTCAAGAGAACGCTGGATCGTCTTTTGTGCCGGGTGGCCAAGGCATAGTTTTTGATCAACGAGTTCGAGTGGCCGGCTCCGAACATCAAATTCATCCGGTCGCACCGCGTTTATTCGTCCCCAGCTCACGCGACAGTTGTCCATTGTCTCGATCGTATGCTGGACTGCATGATGTCCAGTCCGCCAGAACACATTGAGTACATGGAACGTATGGTGTGGCTTGGCGCCGAGGGGCAATTTGCCGGCTAAATACTCGAGAGACTTTCCGTCGAGCCGTTTTTTGAAGTTCATGGTTTCAGCCAGGTGCCGGTAGAACTCCTGGATTGGGGTTTGCTCAAGCAGTTCATTTCCGATCCAATATGCTTCGACCACCTTTTCATCGAATGGATCGTTGGTCTGATTGCTGGAAGCGATCAGCCGCAGATACGGCCACATGGTTTGAAAATCAATCAGGATTTCTTTCAGTCCGGCGTCAACTGTTTGGGTCGCGCCGTATTCAAATAAGTCGCGATTCTTATCCGGACCGCAATACAACAGACGGTTTGGCATAAAGGCATATGTTGTGCAGGAAAGGATGCCGGAGTTCATATACTTTTTGTATTAATCAATCGTGAGGCGTTGCGTTGAAGCAATAGTAATGGAATTGCGCCCAGGATCATCAGCACAAAACCAGCCAGCTGATCAGCGGTGAACGACTTCCCGTCAAATATTACCGTTAGTAGACTTGTGATCGGAAAACCGAGCGCCAGGATCGCCGTGGCCACCGTAACTGGCAAACGACGCAGGCCCGCATACCAGGCAATCACGTAGCCGAACAGAAGCGCGGCAGTCAAACCGGTCCAGCTCAGTTGCGACCAGGTAAGCTTTGCTAACAACGGCAATTGGCCAGTGGTTAACAATAAGTCGACAATCACCAAAAGGCCGAAAAACATCCGACCCCAGGCAACGATCGTCGGGGAAATATCAGCCAGCGCGCGTTTCGCCAGAATAGCCTCAGCCGCCCAGAGTAATGTCGCGACCAGCACCAATCCATCGCCCAGGCCGATCGGCTGGAATTTCCCCTGGCTCATGAGCCAAATCCCAGCGGCGATGCTCGCCAGTCCGACAAACGACCACCGGCTGAAGCGTTCCTTCAAAAACACAGCCGCCATAAGACCAGCCCAGAGAAACATCGATTTGTGGATCAGCGCGCCTTGGCTGGCCGAGGTCAGACTCAAGCCCTTGAAAAAAAGCAGGAACGGCACGCCACCGCCGACAAACCCGATCACTACGAGCTTGTACCATTGTCGACGGGAGAGACGTCGCAATTCTTTCCAGCGACCAGCGCCAAGAATAACCAGACCGAGTAATCCGACCACGGCTGCATTCTTCACGCCCGTGAAAATATACGGATTAATAACGCTAACGCTGAATTTATTGAGATAGATTGAGGCGCCGGAAATGAGCGCTGTCAGAAAAATATAGAGATAACCCTTAGACATGGCTGAGGAGTGTTAATATTTTTTTTGCTTCGGCGGCCGGTACTTTTCGAATGGCCAAGTCCGCATTCACCAGCACCCAATCGCCAGCCTTGGCTCGCGGAATGAGGGAAATGTTAATGGCACCGCTTTTCACGCGGGCCGTGGTGCCGTTGATCGAGAGTATTTTTTTTGGAATCGTTAGACACATCGTTAGATCGCGCCAGGGATATCTTTTATCGTTTGATATGAAAAAACCGGGCCGTCCTTGCAAACATATTTCGAGCCGAGAGCGCAATGCTGGCAGACGCCGACGCCACAATCCATCCGGCGTTCAAAGGAAAAATACATTAGCTCGTCGGGTATGTTGCGCTGTTTTAATTTCTCAAGACAGAAGTGATACATGATTGGCGGACCGCAGGCCAGGACGGCGATATTTTCAAGCAGCGGCACGGTGTCGAACAGGTTGGTGATCAAGCCAGTTTGCCCCTTCCATTCCGGTGTTGGTTCGGAAACGATCAATTGAAGATCGAGGTGTTTCTTCCAGGTTGGATATTCGCTTCGGAAAAGGAGGTCATCGGGCGTGCCCACGCCGAGAAAAAGCTGGATTTTCTGATTGGCTGGTTTCTGTTTTATGTAATCGAGAATGATGGTCCGCATCGTTACAAAACCGCAGCCGCCGCCGAGCAAAAGGAGGTTTTTTCCGGCAAAGGTGGCCATAGGAAAACCATTGCCGAAGGGACCGCGGATCATCATCGTCTGACCGACCGTTAATTCATGGATTTTTTCCGTCACTGAACCAACCCGGCGCACGGCAATCTCGAACCAGCCGCGCTCGAGCGAGCTCGAACAGATGTCGAACGGTCCTTCGCCGTGTCCGAGTAAACCGGCGAAGACGAATTGTCCAGGCGTAAATCGAAATTCTTTCCGTAGTTTTTCGTCAACAAATTGAAGGGTATACAAATTCGTCCGCGTTGATTCTTTTCGGATCTTAACTATTTTCGCCTGGGTTGGTAGATAATAATTTTTCATGGCTTCGAAGGATTTTTTTTAAGTGACGGTTGGGACTTCCCGCCAGCCGGGGCTGGTGTTAGCGCGGCCAGTGTTTTTCGTAAATCAATGCCGACCGGGCAGACCGCGATGCAACGACCGCAACCGACACAGCCAGGAATCGAGTATTCATCCGGGATGCGAACGAATTTGTGTTCATACCAGAAATATATCCGTTTCGCGATCGTATCGAGAAAAATATGTCCGCCCGCGACCTTTGAAAAATCGGGATAAAAACACGTTTCCCAATGCCGCTGACGTTGGCCGGATTTTTTCTTTTGACCGAATTCATAGTTGGTCGTGAAACAGAAACAGGTCGGACACACCAAGGAACATTTTCCGCAGGCGAGGCAACGCTTGCCGAGCTCCTCCCAGACTGAGCGGTGCCGCTCAAACGAATTTTTCACCTTGCGATAATTCACCACCATCACCGGATCCAGGCCGGACTCTTTGATCGGGCCGACGTAGACGGAATTCTCGTACTCCGTCAAACCAGCTTCGGTGATGATTGTCCGGCCGGTTTTACTACCGGCGTAGAGATAGCTGCCAGTTCCGGTTTCGAGCACAAATATATCAAATTCAAGGTGCTCGAGCGTGTCTTCCTCGAGCCGCTCCTTGAAAATGCCGAAGCTCTTCTCGGAAACCGGCCCCTTCAGGTACCCGATGACGAGCGTGCGCTGCTTGATCGCTTGATAGACGGCGTCATGTCGAAAAACTTGATTATACAGTCCCAGCGCCCGGAGATCGACGATTTGAATGCCGAAAAGCGCCTGTTTCGGATATTCGCGTTGGTTCGGTTCCGTTATCGTCTCACCCTCAAATCGATACAACGTTTGATGCTGCGGAAAAAGAAAATCTTTAAAGGTATTATGGGTAAGCTGAGCCGAAAAGACGATTTTTTTCAGATCGGTAACCGTCGACAAAAAAAGCCCTCGGCTCTTCTGAGTCGGAGCAATGAGGGCATACTCGCGCTGGATATGTGAAAAAAGTTTTTTTATTATCGGATTCATTGCGGTGATTATACCATAAAAAAACCGAGTTCACAACATCCGGTGACTCGTTTTTCAACCGTCTATTTAACCGAAAGCAGCCCGTCTAACAGCTCGTGCCATTTCTCGTCGGTGATGACGCCGGGGATCGGATATCCGTTGATAATAAACAACGGCGTACCGAGCGTTGGCAGGTTTTTGCCAAGCTCGACGCCATCCTGCAAATCTTTCGCGACCTCGATGGCGTTTATACCCGAGTCAAGGCAGGAATTAAACGTATCGGTATTTAAGCCGACTTGAACGGCGTAGTTTTTTAAATCGGCCACGGAGAGCGCATTCTGATTTTCAAAAAGCTTATCATGCATCGCCCAAAATTTATCTTGATCGTTCGCGCATTCACCCGCCTCGGCCGCTTTCTCGGCATCAGGGTGGAGGTCAGCCACCGGGAAATCGCGATAGACAAATAAGACGTCATCCGCGTATTCATTCATAATCGATCGAACAATTATTGAGGCTTCCTTGCAAAACGGGCATTGGAAATCGCCGAATTCAACTATTTGAATAGTGGCTTGGGAATTGCCAAATCGCGGGTCGTCTTCGGTTACGCCTGAGGGACCTGCTTGGACGACATCCGTATTGCTGTTTGACGCCGCCACAATGTTTTTTTGGAATATAACGAGTAAGCGCCAGGCAAAAAATGTGAGTGTGCCGAATAATGCCACGCCGAATACAATAAACAAAACCCCCCACCAGGTTCGGTACCAGTGCCACGTTTTCGGTTTGGCTGGCGGGGTAGCCTGTTTTTGAATTTGTGTTGGTTGGTTTGGCATAGTTTTCCTACCCATCCATCATAGCGCAGATCGGCTGTTGCGTAAATACAAAAACCGCCAGGCGCGGCGGTTTTTGCGGAATTGCCTTTTTCTTGGCCGGCGAAGCCAGTGGCCGATTGCCATAGCCCCGGAAATAGCCAGGGGTAACGGCAGCGGTGAAACCAACTGTGATACAAACGCCCGAGGAGAGAGATTTTTTTCGAACGCTCACATCGGACAGTCGATCCAAAGGTTCGCCGGTCGAGAAAGAGGCGAAGGTAGGCCCTTCTCTGAATCTGCTAGCTTTATTCTAGCAAATTCAGAGAAGAGGGGTAGGCGTGGCGGCATCGGTCGTGCCTACCCTTTGAAAGAGAAGAGGGGTCATCGGACAAGCATTCTCCGGATCTGGCGTTTCAACCGCTGCAGCGCGATTGGATATGCCAGTCCGGCCATCATCCCGACCCAAGTGCCAGCGTACTCAATCGGCTCGTTCCCGCGGAAACGGAGAAGCCACGAGGCTGTGAGTACGATGATGCCGATGATGCCGAAGAGGAGCAGTTTGGGACGCGGGTAAAATATCGGTAGCCGACTGAAGATTGTCGCTATCGTGACAATACCCGCAAACCCGATCAGGAACGGGAACCACGCGGTAGACAATGTATGGGTCATAAAAACACCTCCTTCATCCAGTTGTCGGACCACTTCCTCTGAACTCAGAAACCGACGCTTCTGAATTCGGAAAAAGTGAGGAGTCCCCGCACCGGAAGTCATGAACCGTCTGGTACATGACGACTGGTGCAGGGTTATGGCGTCTCCTCAGAACACCTATAAAGATCGTCAAGTCGTCACAGTCACCTTGAGCTCGCCGAAGAGTTGACGGTAGGTCCGCAACGCCTTGGCTTCTTGGCGATAGGAGGGTGTCACCTCGCAGGGTAGCGTGATGACGTATTTTCCTTTCCATTCGCCGATGCCCGGTGACGGCGACCGAACGTCGTCGCGGACCAGCCTCCAGGCCTGATAGATCTTCTCGGCCGTCAGTCTGGAGTCTTCACCCGCGTCGACTATGATCGTGTAGATCGGAAGCGCTGTGATGGTCTTAGGTGATATTATCCCGTGCCAGATGACACAGGGATACCCCCAGTTATCAACCCGAACCTCCTCGAGCCGGCTGAGAGAACAGACCGGCGAGGCGTGATTCATGCGCACGTCAAGTTCGAAATACCTCGACAGACCGACGATCAGAACTCCGGTCATCAACGACGTTGTCAGACAGCCGAGAATGTAGCGCTTCATGTCTTTGCCCCTTTCGAGCGAATCGTCTCTTCGATCAGCTCCACCACCTGCTTAGCCTTGAGTCGTCCCCGGGGCGTAGCTTGCAGAGTCAGCTGATAGTCATAGGCCGTATACGCCCGTACTTCGAGATACCAGTTGTCGCCCCAGAGCCGGAAGTGCCGGGGGTGGTCGTGGAGACTGGCGGTGTAAAACACAAAGCCTCCAATAACCTGGGTTTCTCCGGGACCGATTGAATCCATCGGCTGAAAAGCCAGTGGATCAGCAAACGGGTCGCCCTTATGGTCTACGGTCGGGTATCTGTCCCAGACAAGCCGGCGCATGGCTTGTTCGTCGCGGACACCATTGCCGTCAAACACGGTCCAGACGTCGGCCCCTCGCGTGACACAGACTGGCACGAAGCTGGTCGCGCCCGTCATAGGAAACATCGTCTTACCGGGCGTGAGAACATGGTTCTGCGCCTTGGTAAGTTCCTGGAGAACTCGCATGGCCTGATCGCGCGGGACGTTGTATGTCGTATGGCCCGACTTACCCGGCGCGCAGACGAACGCGCCGAGCACGACCGGCAGCAGCGCCGTGATGAGAACCAAGGCCGGGATGCGGCCGCCCTTCATGGTGACATGAAACGTGGCCAACCGGTACATCAAACTCTTGACCCGCATGACTCAACCTCCTTGTCTAGAGACTTCTGACCAACCGGCTGCAGCGCGGAACCGCCTGAAAGGCGATCGCGAAATACAGCGCTTGTTTCGTGATCAACCCGGCCACCCCGAGGTCCAGCTGGCTAACCAACAGGGCTTCGAGCACTCCCAACAACAGCACTGCAAACGTCATCCGCTTCCGTAAGTGCTGGTAGGTCACGTCTCCGGGGCGCGGCCGTAACCACATCAGGCGGATGCAGATGACGAATCCGGCGACACTGGGAAGTAAGAGCATGACGTTCACTGCAATAAGCAATGCCCTGCTCCACGAACCCATCGAACCCACCTCCTTCGTAGATAGCGCTACGTTCACAAGTAGCCTGCGGCGGTGGAAGTCCCGAAAGAGAAACTTAGCATCTCGCCGTTTCCTCTCAGGGACGCTGCTGCTAGCCAAAGACGTGTTCCTTGAGAACGTGTAATACTCATACCCGTTTGAAATGCATGATGGCATAAACCATCCCGCGCTTCAAGAGGTACCTCGCTGATACAGTCGTGAAAGACTGCGCCAGCGAGGCGATAGTGTAAGCCCGTATGGCTAACGGACAGCGCAATGATCAGGCGACCCCGGCCGAACAAACGACTCTTCGGTCAACAGCCGACGAGCCGTTCAACCTTGAGTCGGTGACAGACGTAGTGCCCGAATCCGTACGTGACGAGCAGTACAAACACACGCATTACCGGAATGTCCTTGACCGCGTCACCCTGGTACAGACCGAGCAGACATCCGGCAACAACCAGGACGACGACGAACGCAAGTGTGACATTGGCCGCAACGACATTCGGGATGCGTTTGATGAGTTCGTAGGCGACAATAATAATGAACGGCGCGATAAACCCCACCGCGCCAGCAATCAGGTAGCTCACTTTCAACCTCCCGGCGGACATTTGTTGCCGTCCGTTTTCACATGTGGCGGATCCGAACGATCGAAGATTACTTCCCCGGTGTAAGAAAGTCGCAAAAACCGAGAAACAGACAGATGAGAGCAAGCACGACGCCGAGACCGATTCCCGCGTACGCTGTCTTGATCAAGCCCGTCGCTTCGAGTGCAAAGCCGACGGCCAAGGCAAATGCTGATAAGGTAAAGAAGATGCCCTGGGGATCGCGTCTGATGGCCTGGTAGTTGCTGAACCACAGAAAGACGACACTGGCGGCAACGAACGCTGAGATGATCTGACGGTCACTCATTGTAACCCTTCCTGGCGGATATTGACTTCCATCCGCACCGAGCTGACCGGCATTTTTTATATTGCTGGACAATTCGGTGAGGAGAATTATGTACCTTCTTCTGAACCTGCGAACCGTGTCCGATTCCCAGACTCGGAAGAGGTGGAGAGGCGCGCGCTGAGCATGGAATGCGCGCGTCTCTCCGATTGTGGCCATTGCCCCGACCACGGGGGTGTTCTGTCAAGAGATAGCCAGCTGCGCCCGGAAGTACTGAATCGGGTTGTCTCCGTAGAGCATCCGATAGTACCGGCCCTCCAGCTTGACGTGAGTCGTCAGCTGGTTGGCTAAGTGCACGCCCCAGCGATCCGTCATGTCCACTTTGTTGAAATGAACCCCGACAGTGTACTCGCCGGTTCTGTCCTTCGCCTTCGAATCGGCCGGACCGTTGAACTTCAGGTCGGCGGTATGATACCAGAATTTGGTCCGGTGATTGCCGACCGCCGAAAAGCGCTTGAAGTCCAGGGTTAGATACACCGGTCCTGCCTTGGTCCCGGCAACGAGAGCCAACGACAGGGCATCGTGTTTCTCGTACCAGCCGCCGAGGTAACTTACGGCCGGCTGAACCCAGCAGTCATGCGGCAGCGGCTGCTTGATCCCGACGGTGGCGAAGTAAACCTCGCCGCCAGTACTCGGGATCTTCAGGTATTCACCGACGAACATCACCGTCGCGCCGCTCGCAGCGATCGGCTTGCTGCCGATCGCCACAACCTGGAGCTGGGTGCCGGTGTTGACGCACTCATCCGCGAGCGCGTATTCGGCGATAACGGCCAATAGCGCCACCGCCACGACCAGCATCAGGGCTCTTTGAAATGTCATTGTTCTTCCTCCGTGCCTACGTATCGGCCTCAACTAGCAACGCACCACTCTGGCGCGAGCGTTTAGAACCGATCTCTGTCATGTCATGACCAGAGACATCGAAACTCCGGGAGAGAGTACGGAGCCTCGATGCCGCCGACCATAATGGAGAATAATTCACAATTCAAAATTCAGAATTAATAATTATTGTATCCGCCGTTGGCGGATTTCTTTAATTATTCCTTCTGGATTATGAATTCTGAATTACTATTTTATCCACTTCTGTGCTTACAAGGTTTCCCTTCCAAGCGCGGAAGTGGTGGAGACGGACAGGACGTCTCCGAAGATGTGCGAAATGTGCGTTGGTGCTCTCACGCCTGTCTACCTCGCCGGATGGCGGGTCTTCCGTTGTTCACGGAACGTGAGAGTGTGCTCATCAGCTATCGAGCAGCTTCAGGTCGGACTTGGTCAGGCCGACCATGGCAGTGGCGATGCGGTATTCACGGCAGGCGTTGTGCGCCTCCCAGAGTTCCCAGCGACGGTCGTCGCCGCGGAGCGTGTGGGCGTAGATGACCTTCTCGGTCACGTCCTGGATCAGAGCCTGCCGGAGATCAGCCGCCGTCCAGCCGATGTCGGTCGGCGTGGCATTGACATTCTCCAGCGCCCGCTGGACTTCATACATCAGGCGACCGCAGTCGTCCAGCTCCCAGGACCCTTCGCCCTGTCCGAACGTTACCGTCCGGCGGATGTTGAGCGGTTCATCGAAGAGACGTGTCAGTTCCCGAGCCGTGCGTAGCCCTTCCTCGCGGAAGCGGGCCAGCGTGGTCTTCCGGTCGAGGCAGACCTCTTCCCAGCTTGCCTTCGGCCAGATGATGTCAGGGCTGTCCAGCACCGACACCGCGAACTCCATGCTGTGGAAGCGACTGCATTGGTCGTTGAGGTTGGAGTACCAGCCACCGTCGCTGACCAGCTGCTGGCTCCAGTTGAGCGACGGCACCAGGCTCTGGCGGACGCGCTCCACATCCTCGACGTGGTTCTTCCAGTCGTACTGCTCGTTCTCGAACTTCTTCTTGGCCTGCGCGAGCGCGGTCTTGGCCGAATCGAGGCTGGCCTGCTGGTGCTGCAACTCGGCGTTCCAGCTCGTCAACTCAGCCTTCTGCGTGTTGACGTTGTGGAGACCGACGAGCGTGATGACCAGAAACACTGCCCAGACCATCCCGATTGCCCCGACGACACCGATCCGCTTCCTCATGACTGCGATCCTCCTTGGCATTTCTGCCGTGACGTACCCCCGTGTTTCGTATCTGAGACCCATCGTCCCGATCCTTCGATATGCTCGCTGGATCAGGACGCTCCGCTTAACCCTTATATCCATAAGAATCAAACGGAGGATAAATTGTCAACGTTCGAGGCATACTCAGCACCGAACTGGAGGCGAGACTGACATGTTTTGAGCCGAAGCTCACATGCCCAGTCCGCTTTCCTGAAGCCGCGAGGGTTAGCCCGGGAGAATCAGGTCGACGGACCGTTCTCTACTCCCCTCCATGTCGGTGTGGAGAACAATGAATAATTCAGAATTAAAAATTAATAATTATTGTATCCGCCGTTGGCGGATTTCCTTCATTCTTACTTCTGAGCCCCGATCACGTCGGGGATGAATTTTGAATTGTAACGTACGATATTCCCGCCGGAGCATACCATCGACAACAGCCGCGGTACGCTCTGGCGGAAGCCCGAAGGGACAAAGCTGGAGGCGAGGTGTCCGTCTTTGAGCCGAAGCTCGACGGACCGGTTTGTTTCACTGAAGCCTCGAGGTAATCCTGTCATACGACGGGACATAGCCCGAATGAATCAGCTATCCAAACCGTTCTCTACTCCCCTCCATGTTCGTCCCCTCCGATGTATTTCCCCAAATTCCGGGGCGATAGTTCAGGCCCATATAATATGTGTGACCTCTATCAGCCCCGATATTCGGAGAAACAAAAGGGTGGCGCTTTGCTGCGATGTTCTTCAGAAGAGAGAACGCCGCAACAAACCACCACCCAAGATAATAAAAGCAGGTTTGGTTGCATTTTGCCGCTTTCTCAGGGCGGCGATTCCGCTAATATTAGCGGAAACTCTCTCCTCGCTTGCCCCAGACTTGATCTGGGGTCAATCTATATAATGTTCGCTATTTCACTGTGTAACTTGGCATAATAGCGCACTTTTTGCTTGTTGTCAAGACCTTATTGATTATATTTAGCTAATATCAGCATAAAATAATTATCTAATGTGATTTTATTGGCATTTTTGATAAACTCTACCGCAGGTGAACAATCGCTTGTTCACCTGCTATTACTCATGGTAAATTTACATAATTGAACGAATAAAACCATGGCAACGGCAGGAAAAAATTTTCAGGTAGGGATAAAAGCCTTTCTCCAGAACGGTTCGCGCTTCTTAGCGTTGAAAGATGCCTATAGCGAATATTGGGACGTCCCCGGCGGCCGGATTGAAGCGTCGGAAATCGATCAGCCCGTCTCTGAATGCTTGCGCCGTGAATTGTTGGAGGAACTCGGCTTAAATATACGCTTTGTGATTAATAATCTCTTTGACGTTTTTAAGTTTCGCGTTGCACCGACGAATGTTAGACATCCGAATATGAATCTGTTCTTAGTTTTTTATTGCTGCCGTTTTCTCGAAGGCGAGATTGTTATCAACGAGGAATCAAAGGGCTATCGCTGGCTGACAAAAGAAAACTATACTGAGTGTAGTTTCGGGGCATATCAAAAAGTAGTTGATGGTTTTGTCCAACAATGCCTGTCGTGAAGAAAAACCGTGCCGCCGTCCTCATCCTCTTTAATATCCGAAGCCGGTTCAATGTCGGGGCGATGTTCCGAACAGCTGATGCAGCTGGTGTCACAAAACTTTTCCTCGGTGGCATCACACCCCGGCCGCCCCATCACAAAATTGCCAAAGTTGCCCTTGGCGCAGAAAAGTATTTGCCCTGGGAACACCACACCCAAACCGTCCGGCTCATCAAGCGTCTGAAGAATGACGGGTATACGATCGTCGCCCTTGAACAATCCCGCAAAAGCGTTCAATATAATATGTGTCGGGTACGCGCGCCTTTCGCGCTCGTTGTCGGCAATGAAGTGAAAGGCTTGCCACCAAAAATACTGTCGCTGGCGGATTGCGTTGTTGAAATCCCGATGCGCGGCCGCAAAGAATCTCTAAACGTTGCCGTGGCCGCCGGGATCGTGCTGTTTCACATGATACAATAAACGTGGCGAGCAAACCTTTGCTCGCCTGCATAGTAACATTTGCCGCGGTGGTGGAACTGGTATACACGCAGGACTTAAAATCCTGTGGGGGTAACCCCATGAGAGTTCGATTCTCTCCCGCGGCACCAACTAAAAAACACTCGGCCATTACGGACAAGTGTTTTTTAGTATATTGAATGAGGCTAGACAGTTTCAGCCGACTCAGCCATGGCAATCGGGAGAACAATCTGCCGGGCGATAATATTGAGGAGAATTTGATTGTTATAATTGAAGTCCTGCATGTCTACCTTGTCGCCCAGGAGAATGGCGCCCACCACCCGGTCGCCGATCTGCAACGGCACGCCCATCATGCCCGGACTAGAGTACGCCACACGCAAAGCCGCTTTTTTTCGGTACATCTCGCGCGTCACGATAATTTCGCGCCGGGTTTTGTACATCAGACCAAGGAGCGGGTCTTTGAATAGATCAATTTTCAGATTTTTTATCCGTTGGTCGCTCGGATACCCGCGCGCCTGGATTATCGAGACCGTTCCTTCCTTCGGCCGATAAAAAGCGAAAAGAGCGCGATTCGCCTTGATGATTTTCAGGATCGTGGTTGTAATCAGCTCGGTCAGATTATCGAGGTCGGTATAGGTCGAGGCGATTTTGCCGGTCGAGTAGATCGTGACCAGTTTGTTGTTCGCGTGATGGAGGCGTTCGGCCAAATTGGCGATGATGTTGCCATAGACCTTGTTGGCGATTTGCGGATAGTCATCGGCCAGCCGGAGAAAATCCTTACCGAGAATTTCGATCATATCGCCGGCCTCAGTTACTTCGCTGCTGTGGTCATGTTTGAGTTTTGGATTGGTCAGCGCGCTTTCGACGGCGAAATTGTTCTTACCAAGGATGGCTAAGGTCTGAACTTCATCGTTGAACATCCGGTAGACGTGAACCTGCCCGCTTAAAACAATGAAAAACGATTTTCGGACATCGCCTCGCTCGAACAAGACCTCGCCTTTCTTGTACTTCTTCACCGTAATAATTTTTGACAGTGCTGCCAGTTCCGGCGTACTCAAACCGGCAAGGACGGGTATCTTTTCGAGAATTTTTGTATCAATCATGAGTCGTGATGTTATCGGCTTAGGTGTTGAGTATACCAAACTTATAGTGTTTCGACTATGCCAATAGATTTTTTCTCGGCACCGACGAGCGATATTTTTTCCAGAATCCGAGGCAGCTTTCTAAAATCCTTGATAAGAATATTTTTCAGGCTGGCTTGATAGAGCGCGGCGGCCGGATGATAGAACGGTACGTAATATCGGCCGTGGCGTCGGAAGACTTTGCCGTGCTCGATGGATATTTTGAAATTTGACGGCAGAAACCGGTACATCGAGTGCCGGCCAAGCAAGACGATAACCTTCGGCTGAATCGCCTCGATCTGCGCGTTGAGAAAAGGGAAGCAAGCATCGATCTCTTCCGGCAACGGATCGCGATTTCCCGGCGGGCGGTGCTTCACGATATTGCCGATGAAAACGTCTTCGCGCTTCCAGCCGATGAAACCGAGCATTTCCTCGAGGAATTTCCCGGCCGCGCCAACGAACGGCCGGCCTTGTTTGTCCTCTTCTGCGCCCGGACCTTCGCCGATGAACATCACCTCAGCTCGAGGATTGCCCTCGCCAGGCACACCCTGGGTGGTGCCTTTGTATAACGGGCAGCGCTGGCAGGTTCTTACTTCGTCGCCAATCTTATTTATTTTTTCTTCCGCCTCGGTCATAAACATAAAACCATTCAGCTGAATAAACGTCGAGGGCTGCTTTTTTGCGAAATTTTCTTCAGTTGTGCCATTTCGGTTGCCGCCCAGCCGGCCTCATAGCCTTTATTGTGTTTGCCGGTTGAACGAGCCACCGCCTGCGCGAGATTATTGCAGGTTATAACGCCAAAAATCACCGGCACTCTCGTCTGCATACCCGCTTCACGAATGCCGCGCGCTGCCTCGGCAGCGACGTATTGGTAATGGTCGGTTTCACCCCGAATAATCGCACCCAGGCAGATAACAGCGTCGAACTTCCGGCTCAACGCCGCTTCTTGTGCCGCCCAAGGCAGTTCAAACGCTCCCGGCACCTCGAGCTGGATTACGTGTGATTGTTTTACGCCTGCTTCTTTCAGCGCTTTAAGGCAGCCGTTCAGCAGGCCAGCGGTGATTTTCGGGTTGAAGCGGGCGGTGACAACGGCAAAACGGAAATTCGCGCCGGTTGTTTTTTTTAAGACTGCGTGTTTCATTTTTTTGGCAGCAGCCGTTCAAGATACTTAGCCATCATATCAACCTCAATATTCACTAAATCGCCTTCTTTCTTATACTGAAAAACGGTATGGGTGTTCGTATATGGGATGATGGCGACTTGAAAGGCGATCGTGTCGGGATTAAACCCGGTGAGACTGACGCCGTCGACCGCGATAAAGCCTTTATTGGCCACGTAGCGCATGAGCTTTTTCGGCAGTTCGATCGTGTAAATCAGGTCATGTTTGGTATCAAATATGTCCGTTATTTTTCCGACACAGTCGATGTGCCCCTGGACCAAATGCCCGCCCAATTCGTCAAATGGTCGAACGGCCGGCTCAAGATTGACCTTGGTTCCAACCCGGTATTTACCAAGCGCGGTTCGTCGTAGTGTTTCGGCCACAGCTTCAATCCAGAAGCCGCCGGGTACTTTTTTTACGACTGTCAGGCAGGCGCCGTTGACCGACACGCTGCTACTAACCTTGAGACGTCCGAGGATCCGTTTGGCCTGGATATGAATAGCCCAGGCCTTTTGGCGTTTTTTTATTTCCTTGATGGTGCCGATGTCGTAGACCATGCCGCTAAACATGTTTTTTCGAATAGTGATGAAATATATTTTTCGCCCGTCGAATATCGTTCCGGATCTGCTTGAGGAGAGACTTCTGATCGGTGAATGTTTTCATCGGCCGAATTTTTTTGATCAGCCGAACCTCGAGTCCGATACGTCCGATATTGCCGCGGAAGTTGAGGATATGGACCTCAATTTTTTTTATTTTTTTCCGTCGGGCGGTATACGGCGCTCCGACAATGACCAGACACCGGCGTTGTTTCTTGCGAATTTCAACCAGTCCGGCATAAACTCCGTTTGCAATCGGATGAGTCCGAAAATACCGACGGTCGAGATTAGCCGTAGGATAGCCCTGTTGGCGACCGCGCCCTTCGCCCCGGATAACGCGGCCTTTAATAATGTTTACGGCGTTTTTTGTCACTGGATTTGTTCCGGTACGTTTACCTTTTCTTTCGCGGCTCGGCGACGCCAGATCAAGAGGTAACAGAGTGGCGTGTCGATGAGCCCGAAGATGGATTTCACGAGATAGTTTGACCCAATGACCGACCAGGCCACAACCGCCGGCACGACCCCAAACAGTACCAGTATGCCGATGAGGACGGCTGTATCAATAAACTGGCTCGTGAGCGTCGACGCGTTTTTCCGCAGCCAGAACCAGCGATCGCGCGTTAACCGACGGAGCAGGTGGAAGAGCCAAACGTCATAGGACTGGGATATGAGATAGGCGGCAATGCTGGCGATGATTATTTTCGGCGCCGAGCTGATGACGTAATTATACGCCTCGGCATGTCCGACCCAAAAATCCGCCGGCGCCACCCAGATGGTAATTTTACTGATAATAACAACCAGGAGGTTGGCGTAGAAACCGAGCCAGATCAGGCGTTGGGCTTCGCGACGGCCGTAGAGTTCGCTGAAGGCATCGGCAAAGAGAAACGTCAGCGGGATAAGCAGCGTGCCGGCCGGCAGATTCAGCCAGAACAGTTTGACAAACTTCACGGAGACGATGTTGGCCATTAGGTAGGTCGTAACAAACCCGACCATTATCACATCGCGTCGCGAGGGAAAAAACCATTTGCTAAAAACCATAGACAGTCCTTTCGAACTTCAAGGATAAAATAGGACGGCTGGTTTTTAGCCTAATGCGTCATGATTTTTGTTCCATTTGATTGTCGTCAATCCGGTCGACGCTCGTTGCGCGTCGATGTGTTTTCGCGCGGAGCACTTCGCCGATCAGATAAAAAGAGCCTGTTATCAAAATCATATCATTTTTATGAGCTTTTGTCTGCGCCAGCCGAAGGGCGCCCCGTAATGAAGAAACGGCGTGGCCGGTCGGCTGCACTCGGTGTAAAACCTTTGGGGCGACCATGTTTGATATCTCCGTCTCGGGAAATAGAAGCAGCTTCGAATGCCGTGCGAGATGCTGCACCATGGCGCGATAATTTTTTCTCGTTTTCGCGCTGAAAATTGTTATTAAACGTTCCCGCCCGACGTTGAGTTGATCGAGGGTACGCAAGAGATTTCGGATCGCCGGCTCGTTATGCGCGCCGTCTGCCACCATGAGCGGCCGGGTATTGAGTATTTGGAACCGGCCTTCCAGTCGCGCCCTTTTGAGTCCGCGCAATATTGCTGACGCCGGCAGTTTTAATAGCCGCCGGGCAAGACTGAAAACGATGGCCGCGTTCACGGCCTGGCGTGCGCCGACAAACCCGATTGCGGCCTCATAGGACGAACCGGCATCACGAAGCGCGAACTTGGTTCCGGTAACGGTCAGCTCGCTGACGCGGACGGCGGGGGCGCGCAACAGCCGCGAATGCGTTCTCCGACAGCGGCCGGCGATCACCTGATAGGCAATGCCAGAATTTGCCGTGATAACCGTATTCTGCTTCATAATGATTCCGGCTTTTTCACGGGCAATGCGGCGGACATTGCGCCCGAGGATATGCATATGATCGTAACCGATCTCAGTGATGATTTTGTATCGCAGTCCGAGCGCCGTCGTGGCGTCCAGCCGGCCACCGAGGCCAACTTCAAAAACAACCCAATCGACCTTTTCTTCCGCAAAATATTCTGCTCCGACTGCCGTGAGTACCTCAAACCAGGTCGGCAGCTCGCCGATCTTCTGGCGGACACTCTCGACGGCCGGCTGCAGACGCGTCAGTATCCCGCTCAAGCGCGCTTGACTGATTGGTCGGCCGTTTATCCGGAAGCGCTCGGTATACGATACTAAATGAGGAGAATAAAACGCGCCGACCCGATATCCGGCCGCGCGCAAAACAGAATCCAACATAGCCACGGTTGATCCTTTTCCGTTTGTACCGGCTACCTGGAAACCCCGCAGTTTTCGTTCCGGGTGTCCTAGTTCTCCCAGCAGCATTCGTACGCGATGCAAACGCAAATAATCGTGGCTGCTATACCGCGGAAATTTTCGCAAATATTCAACGTAGTGATCAAGCTCTGCGTATTTCACGTCCGGTTATTTTTCTGACCGTAGCTTTTTTAGCGTGGCGATATCATTCACGCGCTGGCCGTCTGACGGCGTTTCAAGAATGAGATTAATATTCTTCAGGGCGGGGTAGTGGAGCAGGGCGCGAAAGCCAGCCAAACCGATTTTCCCTTGACCGATATGGTCGTGCCGATCGCGATGGGAATTGAATTCCGCCTTTGAGTCGTTCGCGTGGATGAGTTTCAAGCGCTTCAGACCGAGCACCTGGTTAAATTGGGTAAATGTTTCTTTGACCGCTTCAGTCGTCCGAAGATCATACCCTGACGCAAACGCATGGGCAGTATCGAAACAAACACCGATGTCGCACTGGCCGCTCGCCTCGATCAGCTCGGCAATTTCTTCGAAGGTATCGCCGATGATCAAACCGGCTCCGGCCGACATTTCAATCAGAAACTTTGTTCTCCCGTCATATCCATCGAGTAAACGCTTTATTCCCTCGGCCACCTGCTGCCGCGCCTTCGCTTCGCCTAAATCTTTGGCCGACCCCAGATGTGTCATCACCGCGGTGATGCCGAGCAGGCTGCCTCGTTCGAGCTCCTCGCGAATCACTTGGATCGAGCCGTAGCGGATGCGGTTGTTCGACGAAGCCAGATTGATATAGTACGGCGTGTGGATATAACTCGCCGTTTGCTGAAATTTTTTCAGATTGCTTTGAAATGACGCAGCCGTCGCTGGCGTTATCGCTGGCGCCGGCCCGCCGCGCGGGGAACGGCTGAACATCTGAAAACACTCACAGCCGATCTCGGCCGCGCGCTGCGGTGTTTCGCTGATGTTGCCCGCGCTGGAAACGTGGGCGCCAATCTTCATGCCTTGGCTGGATAAATATGTGACTCGAGAAATTCAAGCACTTTCCGATTGAGCAGCATCTCCTCGAGCTGATCCCGATATTCGGGTGAATCAATTTTATTATACGTTTCTGTGTCGTCTTTGTACATTTCCTTGCGTTTCCCAAGCTCGACTTCAATCAGGGTAGGATCGACATTGAGCTTTTCCTGTTCACGAATCGCGCGCAGCACGAGGGCGCTTTTTATCCGCCGTTCGGCCTGGGATTGCAGCCCCTCGCGGAATTGATCCATGGTTTTCTTTATGTGCGACAGGTAATCCTCGAGATTGGCGCCCTGGTGTTCGAGGTCGTGGCGTATTTCTTCGATCATCCGGTTCAATTCGGCAGTTATTAATACTTCGGGCAATTCGCCGAACGTCGATTGCTCAATGATTTCATTGAGCATGTCGAGCTCGAAGCGCTGCTGTTCTTTTAGGGTTGTTTCCTCGAGCAGGTTACGTTTGATCTGGTCTTCTACCTCAGACTGATTCTTAAACTTGCCGAGCGATTGAGCAAATTCATCGTTCAGCTCCGGCAGGTCAATCTGGTAAACGGCTTTGACCGATACTTTGAAGTCAATGTTCCGGCCGGCCAAATTCTTCTGGTGATACTCCTTCGGATAGGGCAGCTGAAATTCTTTTGTCTCGCCGGCTTTGGCGCCGATAAGTTTTTCTTCAAAGCCGGGCACAAACATTTTTTCGCCGATGACAATCTGCTGTTTCTTGCCCTGACCGCCGTCGACCGGAATACCGTCAAGAAAAAGGCTGACATCAAGCTCGACTTTATCGCCCATTTTAGCCGGCCGATCGACCAGCGCTTCTTTCGCCCGCAAGCGGCGGAGTTCGTCCAGTGTTTTCTTGACTCCGTCCGGATCGATCTTCGTTTCTTTCTTCCGAGCCTTCAATTTCTTATAATCACCGAGCGTGATGGCAGGAACGACCGCCACTTCCGCCGTAAAGATGAACGGGTTGCCTGGCGCCATTTTTTGAACCTTGATTTCCGGCCGGCCGATCGCTTCAATGTTTTTTTCTATTACTGCTTTGACGTACGTTTTTTTTACAATCTCCTCGGTCGCCTCTTCGTAAATTGCAACCTCGCCAAGACGCTGTTTAACGAGATCATACGGCGCTTTGCCTGGACGAAAACCGGGAAAGTCTACGCGGGTCGACAAGTGTCCTGCGGCGGCTTGCAAATACGGCTGGAGTTCCTCGGGAGCAAGCTCAACCGTTAATTTAGTCAGACTTTTCGGCAATTGTTCGATCGTGACATTCATCGCATGTTTCAATTAAAAAATAGGTGTTACGTTTTTGTATGGTAGCCTATTATCGGTCTTTTGTAAACCCTCATCAGTTGTAATTTGACAGACGAAGCGTTCTTTCCTACACTGTCCTCGCCGTCGAGAAGTTATGCCGAGTAGCGCGAGGGTGCTGGCCCGTTGACCGCTCGGCAACCCTTCCGGCCAAACCGGCTGGAAGAAGGTGCCAAAACCAGAGCCTGTGGTGAGAGCCATCGAACCACGGGACATAACTATCTCTTCTTCAGTTGTCGTCGGCTCGACATGAGGAGGAGAAGTCATGAATTCAGTTTTCCCCCCACCGGACCAGGGTATCGCTCTCCAGCCACCCGATCCTGCTACCTGCCTAAGACACTACATGTCCTGTTACGGCAGTTTCTGCCAGGCGGGCCGGGAGCGACCGAATTGCCCCCGCTTCCAGCCAACCTGCACTGGGAACTACTGTAGCCTCTACTTCCTCCACACAACCTTGTCCTCGGACTCTATCGGTAGAGCGAGGGGGTAGTCATGAAACACGTTCCTTTATTCTGGGAAGCTATTGAATCAGCTTTCAAGCTTCCAGGTGAACCAACGCCGCTCTCTGCCGACTTTCTCAACCTCGCCCTGCATCTTCAGAGCGTGTGGCCGCTCGATGGAACGGACTGTTACGCGGCTGTGTATGGAGAACGGCTGACTGACGCGGTTATGCCCGCCGCTCTGGCGACGGGTGCCAGCTGCGTCCACGGCACGCTCTATCGGGACTGGCCTGACCGCCCGGCCCAGTCGAACCGGGTACGTCTTCGCGCCATCAACGCCGGCAGCACCGTGACGCTGAAAGAGCCCTACATCTACTGCCAGGGGATGCAGCGGCCCGATAAGGCAGCCGTTGACGCGATTACTCGCGCCCGCGAGCAAGGCTACGAGCTTCAGGAACGGCCGCTGGCCCAGGTACTCCCGGTCACGCTTCATCTCATCGGTGTCGCGCGCAGGGCGAATATGCACTCCCAGCCCTGGTGGGGAGTCTTCGCCGCGATGTATGGCTTCGAGCTACCGACCGAGGCGCCCACTCTGCCCAAAGGGTTCGTGATCGGCCAGAGTACGGTCCGGGCCAGTTGCCTGCTCGAACGGCCGGACGATCCGCAGGACACGTCCCTGCGTCAGCTGACGCCTCTCACCGTCACGAATGGCCAAGCCGCGCTCGACGGCGATCCCGTTCATTATCGCTCCATCACCTGCTAGGGAAGCCTCGGCTTCCCCTTTTTTTATTACATGTCTATTATCGAAAAAGAAAAAGCGCTCGAACCTATAACAACTCGGTTCAAGCGCGGCTAGTCTGACCAGTGTACAACGAGAAGCTGTCGCTGTGTTTCAGCGCGCGGTGCCAACGGCTGCCGCGACGCTGCTGACGAAAACATAGTCAAAGACGTAACAGAGCGCCTGTCGGTACAAATCAAAGTACAGATAGCCAAGACGGTTGTCGAGCGCTCGCTCGCGGCCACGCCAGAGATAGCCGTCGCAAAACAGTTCCATTGGACCATGCGGTTTCAGCCACTCCGGATGGTGATAGAGCAACATGCCAAGTTCGTATGGTCCGAGACACCATTGTCCCGGATCAGCCTGGATCTGCTCGAAGGCCTCGCTAACAATTCCGGTCGGCCGACGGATCGCTACCGGCAAAACGAGATAGTCACCCGGCGTATCCGCTTCCAGAATACTGAGCGTTCGCTCCGATTGCGGTGTCCGCTCATACTCATTGTGCCGATCAAAGACCGGACAGCGCTGGAACGCCAGCCTAGGCATCCCGGACTGAATCCGGAGAAGCTGAAGAACGATCGCGAGCGCACTGTAGTAATCGCCCATAATCGACGCCTTGGGCAGAATGAGAAGTCCACCGTCAGATGCCGGCGTCATTGCCTCGACCAGCGTAAGGACATGGCTCCCGTCGAGACCAGAGAACAATGACTGCTGCCGAAACAGCTCGAGTTGACTTGTTGGCGTACGATACACTCGACTCTGACCGGCCTCCCGCAGAAGCGTTTCGACCTCTTCTGAAGTCGGCAAACCAGCTCCGGCCATAGCCACCCCCTTTTGGTCGTCCGTGACTGCCCCCTTGTACAAGGAGAGCCAATTGCTCGCTTAGAAAACTCTAATCGAGCACTCTGCTCCCCATGTATTCTGTTATGAAAAGAGCACTCGAATATAGCCATTTTTTATGAGCACGTCAAGAGAGATGTGATGTGAATCAGTTGCGTTTTCCGTATAATAAAACGTAAACGGCCAAATGTTTGTCGTTTACGTTTCGTATACTGCTATTGCCCGATAATCAAATTACATTTTCTATTTCGGCCGGGCGTCGATTATCCGCTTGTCTTTCAGCTCCGTTTCCATCCCGATCTTCTGGAGCAATGACGGCATATCGCACGTACGTATCGTCGTGCCGACGCCAACTTCGCTATAGATCATCTTGTGCAGTAGCGGCTTGTATTGCTCAAAATTCACTCCGGTTTTCAAGGCCACCTCAACGACAATTTCGTCTACCTCATACGGGTCGTTATTCTTCTTTTGAATCGTCACTTGCCACTCTTCAATTTCTTTTATCCCGGACAGCAAGGGGTAGAAGGTGTTCAGATTGACGAGCTCGCCTTTGATTTTCGTGAGATGAAATTCCTTGACATCGCAATTTCGCTGGATGTCCGGTTTGATCCTCGGCACGGTCCGGCCGCAATGCGGACAAGGCGTATAGTCAATGCCCGGACACATGTCACCGGTCCGATAGCGCAAGACCACGGAACCGCGCCAATCGAGCGCGGTGTAGACCAGCTCGCCCGGCTCGCCGTCCTTCACTCGATTGCCGTCCTTGTCGATGACTTCAAAATATTCCATGTCCGGATAGAGGTGGTAACCGGAATCCTCGGTGCACTGGATCCAGGCGGTCTTTCCTTCGGTCATCGCGTAGGTGGCGAATATCTTCGGATCGTGCGCACCAAGTTTGGTTAATAATTCGCGTGTTTTATCTCGCAGGCCCTGGCTGACCCGCTCGCCGCCGAAAACGACATATTTAACAGAAGAAAAATCGCGTTTCTGCCGGACTGCTTCCCGCAGCATGTGGTAGGCGTACCCCGGGATGAAGAGCAACAGGCCCCCCTTCAGCCGTTCGATGGCGTCAATGATCTTCTGCGTGCCCATAACCTTGCCACCGCCGGTCTGCAAACTGGTCAGACCGAGCGTGGTGAGCGCGTTGTAGGCCAACCAAAACGCCAGATGCGGCGAGTAGGGGAAGCCGTTTATTCCAACCTGGCCCCGATCGACCTGGATGACATCAAGCATCCGAACACTGCTTTCGCGCATCTGATTAATATCGTATTCGGAATACGTAAAAGGCGTGGGCAGGGCGGTGCGGCCGGTCGTGAAATGCATATGGATCGGCTTGAATTCGCGTTCCAACTCGCGTTTGACGTCTTTACGAGTGAGTTTACCCCAAACCATTTTTATGAGTTGGCTTTTTGGAGCGAATTTTTTGATCATGCGTTCGTCTGGCTGGAGAATAAACTGGCGCGGTTTGGCCGGATCAGTTTCGGTCGGTGCCAGATCGGCTTTTGACGTAAAAGGAAGCTTCAGTAAATCGGTGGTGGTCCGGAATTCGTCGAAGGCCAGCTTGTTTTTCTGTAGGAGACCGCGATAATACGGGCTATAGGGCGCCAGGTGTTTAAAAAAATGCCGTAGCCTTTTATTTTGCAGCGCTTCGATCTGTTCGCGAGAAAGGTGGGACAATTTGGCCCAATTGTATGGCATGGGCGATAGGTATTTAAAAATTATACGTCTTATCGGAAAGCTTCCCGATCTCAACCATGACCTTTTTCGTCACCTCGGCGAGAAGCTGAGCTGTAATTTCCCGATCATACCACTCAGGAAACATCATTGGCCGACCGATCCGGACCGTTACCGGTTGACGGTTATACAATAGCAATTTTGCCGACTCTAGGAAAGTCCGGCCGGCCGGGCCTCGAAGCCCAAGCGGCACAACCGGCATACGCGTAAAAAGCGCCAGCCGAGCGACGCCGGTTTTGCCCTGCAGTAACGTGCCTGTCGGATTGCGCTCGCCTTCCGGAAAGATGCAAATAATCCGCCCTTGCTGAAGATATTGGCGCGCTCGCTCAAGTACCTTTGGTCGCTCGACTGGATCAATGGCCAGCGTCAGCGAGCGGAGCCAGTAATAGTTTTTTGTCTTTGAAATTATCGTGACGCCGCGCCCGGTTTTTTCCGTCAGCTGAAAAAGGAAGTAGATGGGATCAAGAAAATCAATGTGGTTCGCGGCCACAATAAACGGCTGGTCAGTCGGCGCGTGTTCAAGTCCTTCGATGTTGGCCAGGTGGCGCTTCACCCAGTGAATCAGGAAAAATCGAAGGGTGGCATATGGCGCCATGTTAGTATTGATAGACTTTATGGCACAAAACGCCGATGCATGTCATCACCTGCCGGGTGGTCTGATCAAGTTGTTCGTGCGTGAATGTTTCCGGCGCTCGAGCAGGAAACCGAATCGGCTGACCAAAGATGAGGCCAAGCGTCAAAGTGCTGTCTGCATAGACGCGGAAGGCTTCACCGAATGTGGCCGTCGACGGAGCGATGACGCCAACTGGCAGTACCGGAAGCCCGGTCGCCAAAGCCAGCCTGGCTAATCCCGTTTTTCCACGGAGGAGCTGGTTGGAGTGCGGATTTCGAGTGCCTTCAGGAAATATCACGATAATTTTTCCAGCCTGGAGCTTCACCTTGGCCCGGTCCAATACTTTCGCCTTATCATGGAGCGGCACCGGGATCATGCCCAGCCAACGTTCCGAGAGATACCGCGTGAACATTTTCGCATACTTGTCGTGCGCGAGATAATAGGCGCGCTGATTTCTGACCAGGGCCAGTGTTACGCCCAACATAATCCCATCAAGATAGCTCGCGTGATTGGCGGCAATCAGATAGGGTCCTTGCGCCGGAATATTCTCTTCGCCTTTAACTTCAAAACGTCGGCGAATCAGGGGGAAGAGAGTCTGACGGAGGATTGGGTAGGCCATGGTTGTTTTTTTTTCCTGACAGTATGGCTAAATGGTTGAGAATATCCGCCGTGACGCCTTGCAGCCTTTCATAAGTGATCGCTTCCGCACTCGTTTTTTGAAAGCGCAGCGGAGAACCAACGTCGAGGATAATATTTCTGGCTGTGCACACGTTATAGATAGCGGCTATGGGATTCGTGCCGGTCGTATTTCGAACGCCGATCGGTAGGACGGTGGCGCCTGAGCGAAGAGCTAGTCGAGCCGCGCCCGTTCGACCGTGATGCAGTCCACCGGTCCCGTTGGCGTTTCCTTCCGGAAAGATACCGACCACGCCGCCGCGCTGAAGGATGGCGGTTGCTTCATCAATTACCCGCCCCTTATTTATCCGATCAATTGGCAGGCCGCCCAGGGCTCGATATTTTTTCGATGCCGCGATAAACCAGATTTTCCGCTTCACCACCGGGTAGAGCGCGCTGATAATGAGCGCCGGGTCGATCCAGCTGTTGTGATTTGCCACGATGATCAACGGCTCGGTTTCGGGGATATGTTCTCGACCGAGCACGCGCCGGACGCGCCAGCGCAGAAACGGCATGATCAGCCGTGAGGCAAGCCAATAGGCCATTGTTAGATCAATAAACTGACAATCAGCAACGCGACAATATTGAGGATTTTAATCATTGGATTGATGGCCGGTCCAGCCGTATCTTTGTACGGATCGCCGACCGTGTCGCCGGTCACCGCAGCCTGATGGGCAAGTGAGCCCTTACCGCCATGATGGCCTTCTTCAATATATTTCTTGGCATTATCCCAAGCCGCGCCGCCCGTCGTCATCGATATGGCAACGAAAATGCCCGTGACAATGCTCCCGACAAGCAAGCCGCCGAGCGCGACCGGACCGAGCAAGAAGCCGACCGCGATCGGCACGACGACCGGGATAAGCGCCGGTATGATCATTTCTTTGATCGCCGCCCGGGTCACAATATCGACCGCCTGGCTGTAATCAGCTTCAGCTTTTCCTTCCATCAATCCGGCTATCTCTTTAAACTGCCGGCGCACTTCCTTGACGACTCCGCCCGCTGCTCGACCGACCGCTTCCATTGATAGGGCGCCGAAAATATATGGCAAGAGACCGCCGATAAACAGGCCGACAATCACCTTCGGATCAGAGAGGGCGAAGACAAATGTTTTTCCAGAATGTTCTAGCTCTTGAATGTATGAAGAGAATAACACCAGCGCAGCTAATCCGGCCGAACCGATGGCGTACCCTTTAGTCACCGCCTTGGTAGTATTTCCAACGGCATCAAGCGGGTCAGTCACGTTTCGAACTTCTTTTGGCAGCTCAGCCATCTCGGCAATACCGCCGGCATTGTCGGTAATCGGACCATAGGCGTCAATCGCGACAATGATGCCGGTCAGTGAAAGCATGGCGACGGCAGCCAGAGCAATGCCGTAGATGCCAGCCAGCCCATAGGCCACCAGTATGCCAGCCACGATGACGAGTACCGGCCAAGCGGTAGATTTTAGTGACAAGGCTAACCCGCTAATAATGTTCGTACCATGCCCTGTTTCTGAGGCTTTGGCTATGCCCCGGACCGGCGGATATTTTGTGGCCGTATAATATTCGGTGATTAATACGAGCGCGGCTGTGACAACTAAGCCAACCAGCGACGCCCCATATAGTTTCAGCGTTGAATATTCGGCTAAATCCTTCATCAGCCACCGCGTGATCGGATAAAAAGCAGCCGCCGCTAACACACCGCTGACGATTAAACCCCGGTAGAGCGCGCCCATGATATTCGTGCTCTGTTTTCCCAGTCGAACAAACAACGTGCCAATAATCGACGCGATAATGGAAACGCCACCGATCACGAGCGGATAGAGAACGCCATTTTCAAATCCGACGAAGAGCAGCGAGCTTAACAGCATTGTCGCCACCACTGTCACGGCATAGGTTTCAAATAAATCCGCGGCCATGCCAGCGCAGTCGCCGACGTTGTCGCCGACATTATCGGCGATGACCGCCGGGTTGCGCGGATCGTCTTCAGGTATGCCGGCTTCAATCTTGCCGACTAAATCCGCACCGACGTCAGCCGCCTTCGTATAGATGCCGCCACCCAACCGTGCAAAAACGGAAATCAAACTGCCGCCAAAACCGAGGCCGATCAGCGCCTTGAAATCATGCGTCAGGGCGTAGAAACCGGCCACTCCAAGCAAGGCCAGGCCGACCACGAGCAGGCCGGTAACCGAGCCGCCGCGGAATGCAACCGCGAGCGCCTCGCGTAATCCCTTTTTCGCCTGCTCAGTCGTACGCACATTCGCTCGAACAGAAATGTTCATGCCAATAAATCCGGCGGCAGCTGAAAAAACCGCGCCGACGACAAAGCCGATGGCTGTTTTGAAATTGAGAAACGCCCAGAGCAACGCGAAGATGATCACGGCGATAATCGCCACCGTCCGGTACTGGCGAGAAAGATAGGCGCTCGCTCCGCGTTGGATCGCCCGGGCGATTTTTTTCATCCGGTCATCGCCTTCTGGCAGCCGGAGAACTAATCGGATGAGGATGTAGCCATACACGATCGCTACCGCGCTGGCCAATAAGGCAAAAAGAAGTGCGCTTGACATAAGAAAACGTCGTTAAAAATTTATTCGTTATTTGTGGCGGCGTCCGCTGAATCAGTGGATTCTTTGGCCGGCTCGCTTTTTTTTCGTTTCGTTTTTTTTGGAGTAGATTCGTCGGCGGGCTTTTCTTCGGCTGGCGACACAACCGTTTCGGTAGTAGTTGTTTCGACTGGTTCACTTATAACTTTTTCAGCCGATTCCTCTTTCGATGGTTCCTCTTTCGCCGATGTGTCTTTCGCTGGTGTGTCTTTCGCCGCCGCTTGCCCCGTTTCACCTTCCTTGATGATATCAATCTTCCAGCCGGTGAGGCGGGCGGCTAAACGAACATTCTGGCCTCCGCGGCCGATCGCGAGTGACAATTGGTCTTCCTTTACTTCCGCCAAGGCTGTTTTTTCCGGTTCATTAATCTTTACGCTGAGAATCTTCGCCGGCGCCAAGGCGTTGATAATAAATTTTACCGGGTCGTCTTCATATTCGACAATATCAATTTTTTCGCCGCCCAATTCGGAAATCACGGTTTGAACGCGAGTGCCGCGCTGGCCGACGCAGGAACCGACCGGGTCAATATTCGGCTCTTTCGACAGAACAGCAACTTTCGTCCGCGAACCGGCTTCACGCGCAACCGACTTGATCTCAACGGCTCCTGAGGCAATCTCTGGTACTTCAAATTCAAATAATTTTTTGACCAAATCAGGATGCGATCGTGAAACAATGATTTCGGGCCCTTTGGGCGCTTGATTGATGCTGACCAGATAGAATTTCACGCGCATGCCAGGCTGATAATTTTCTGCATCGACGCGCTCTGACGGAGGCATAATCGCGGCCGCATCGCCCAGATCGATGAATACGACTCGACCCTCAACCCGCTGGATTGTGCCGTTGATAACCTGACCCTCGCGATCCTTGTACTTCGTAAAGATCGTCTCGCGCTCAGCCTCGCGCAGCCGCTGAATGATCACCTGCTTCGCCGTTTGCGCGGCCATCCGGCCGTAGGCGTTCGGCGGGAATAATTCCGTCCGGATCTCGTCACCGACCTTCGCGTCAGTTTTACCCGTCACCGCTTCGTATAAAGGAATCATGGTTTTCGGATCAAAGACCGGCTTTTTTTCTTCGTCGGTTTCCGGTTCGATCTCAGTGATTTCTTCTTTTTCTGGCACCGCCGGCTTGTCGACCTCACCTTTGACTGCCGCCTCGGCCGCTTCGGCTTTAGCTTTTTTACGTTCCTCGCGTACTCGTTCTTCTTCGGCAATTTGTTCGGCGGACACATCGACGACCGTTTTCACGTCAAAAACTCGGCTGGCACCGGTCTCGGAATTAAATTCGACTTTGATATTTTGGTTCTTCTCACCAAAATCCTTTCGGTAGGCGACGGCGAGGGCTGCCTCAATCGTCTCGATGACAGATTCCATCGAGATGTTTTTTTCGTCGCAGATTTGTTTCATGGCCTGGAGAATGGGTGAGCTCATAAGAGGACTAATTTAAAATTCAAAATGTAAAATTCAAAATGCTGGATTCCGTGAAATGGCTAATAATTCCTTAATTTTGAATTTTGAATTTTTAATTCTTAATTGCCTCATAAAAACAGACCAGTTACCAAAGAACCAGTCTGACGTCATTATACAGAACCTGCACAATTTCGCAAGTCGGCGACGTCGGTAAAATAAAAGAGCCGCGCCTTTGCGCGGCTCCGGGGTATCAGCTACTTAATGTCAGGTGGTGGTGGTGGAAAAAGTTGGCTGGTCGTCGGCTTGTTCTTCTCCTTGTCCTTGTCCGGGCCGGGCGGTGCCGTTGGTCCGAAGAGTGTCTCCGACGCGCCGGTGTCTGTTTTCCGTCTTTTACGAATGAGGCTGTCAATCACGATAATGAGCACAACAGCCAGGATCAGTAAGCCGACGACCACCGGCCAGTTGCCGTTTTCTTCGGTGTTTGCGCCGGCTGAGCTATTCGTGTTGGTCGTACCGGCCGCGTTTGTATTGTCGTTGCCATTGCTGTTGGTATTCGCGTTCGTCTGATCGGTTGGCTGAGTTTCATCCCCCTTGACCTCCGGCTTTGTCTGATCTGACGTGCTTTGCACCGGCGCGGGCTTTGGAACAGTGAATTCAATGACATCCGAATAATGGCTTTCCTTGCCCTTTCGATCAATGGCCACGGCATACACGGTGTGACGACCGGGCTTAAGATCATAGAGCGTGCGGTAGGCGAAGTCAGCCGTGCCAGTCGCGCTGTTCTGAACCATAAACTCACCATCGTCTCGACCGTCGATGTATATTCGAACTGCCGTGTTGTTTTTGCTAAAGCCCACGATCCAGGGCCGACTCGCGGTTGTCGCTGCGTTGGTCACTGTCTCAACCAGGGTTGGGGCAGGCATGGGGTACTCGACCATGAAGCGCAGGGTATTGGAATGTGGGCTTTGTTTTCCTTTTGTATCGGTCGCCGTCGCAAACACCTCGTGGGCGCCCGGTTTCAGATGCAAAAACGGCGTATAGGCAAAATTCGCCGCGCCGGAAGCGTGGTTTTCCACTTCAAATTGACCATTGAGTTTCCCGTCAATAAAGACCTTGATCAAGGAATCGTTCTTAGCCAGACCAGTGATTAACGGTTTCGTTTGTAAGGTGGCGCTACCGTTCGTTGGGGATAACAAGGTCGGCGCCGGGTAGGACAATTCCGGTGGCGCTTCTTTGGCTAAGACTACGGCCGGATTTACCACCAAACTCGCCAGGGTAATAAAAACGACCAGTGGCATAATCAGCGTTCTGGTCAGGTGACGACGCGCGGTCGGTCGGAGTGAAGAGACAAGACAAAATGTGTACATGTATGTGTGAATAAATTAAAGAGACAGTTTCCTATCTTACACGGTGAGCTTAGGGTGCGTCAAGCGCGTTTTCATGCACATCCCCGATGACTCCACGATGATGTCGAAAATGGAAAAAGCCAGGTGTGTGTTCTTCGAGAACAATCAGGTCAATCCGGTAAGACCACGACATCAAATCACGGTCCTGTAAATAGCGGCTGGCGACTGCAGCTAATTTTAGCTCTTTTTGCTCAGTAATTGATTCTTCGCCGCTGCCAAAAGCCCATGTTTTTCTTGTTTTCACCTCAATAAACACGAGCTCATTCCGATCGCGGCAAATAAGATCGATCTCACCGTCGCGCTGACGGTAGTTCCGACACTCAATTGAATATCCAAAAGAGGCCAAAATGCAACTGACGGCATTTTCGCCCCAAATACCTGTATTTTGCTTTATATTAGCCAAAATAAAGACCTTTGTCTCCCAACAAAAGCCGTCTTTTCTGGCCTATGTTTTTAGGTTGTTTCCGGACTCGGATTGATAAACAATAAACCGTAATGGAACGGTCCGGCTTCAAACGATTCAAGCAATTGAAACCCGAGTTCGCGCGCCATCGTTTCCACTTTTTCGGGTGATATTCGGTCTTTTTCCAGCGGCCCGAACGGTGCGCCGTATGGCTTCCAGTCAACGACAAGCAGTAGGCCCTCTCGCTTCATCATCCGTTTTACTTCCCGGAGTATTTCTTTCTGCTTTTTTGATTCAAAAAGAATATTGATCAACAAGCCGCGATCACAGATACCGTTCGGTATTTTTGTGGCTCCATATATTTCGAGATTCGACCAAACTGGTTTAATATTGTTAATCGTCTGCATGTGCGCCTTACTGACCACGCTCGCGAGTACGGATTTCAATATATCCACCGCATAGATCGTGCCCTTGTCCCCGACTGCCTTCGCCGCCTGGAGAGCGAAAATACCAGTTCCGCCACAACCAAAATCGCCGACTTTCATGCTGTAGGAAATGCTCGCCTTTTGGATTATTTTTGTGGCGTCGAGAAGTTCGTTGCCGCCAGCAATGCGTTCCACCATAGCTTCTGTATTATACCAGAAAGTCGATTATCCTGCAATAATTTTTTTTATCGGTTTATAGCTCTTCCGATGAAATTTACTCACCCCATGTTTTCGAAGCATTGCCTGATGATGGGCCGTGCCATATCCTTTGTGGAGATGAAAACCATAGTTGGGATATTGCTTGTGCGCTTCGTCCATAATGTAGTCACGCGTCACTTTGGCGATAATTGACGCGGCCGCGATCGACATGACTTTCTGATCGCCTTTCACGATCGCTTTCCGTGGCAGGGTATGCTGAATTTTCAAGGCATCAATAAGAAGAAAATCTGGGTAATGGGTTTGCAAGCGTTCGACCGCCTTGAGCATCGCCTGCTCGTTCGCCCGACCGACGCCGTGTTTGTCAATTTCGGTCTGGCTGATAATACCGACACTCCAGGCAACAGCTTCTTTGACCAGCTGGAGAAATAATTTTTCCCGCTGCTTCGGCGTCAATAATTTCGAATCTCGCAAACCCGGAAGTTTCGTACCCGGAAATAAAATAACCGCAGCGGCCACGATCGGTCCGGCCCACGCTCCACGGCCGGCTTCGTCGAGACCGGCCACGCGGCGGTGGCCGAGTTTCTGTAATTTTTCTTCTTCCTGCCAGGTCGGTTTAATCATGTTGTAAGTATACTCCATTTTCAAATAACATCGTAGGCGGGCAAACTCTTTCCCCGACTATCAAAAAAACAAAAGGCGGCCTCTGCCGCCTTCCGACATTATGAATTTTGAATTGCCCTAATACCCCCTCAACTTAATCGCTTCAGCCACCCGGCTCACCGCCAGGATGGAAGCGGCGGTCCGGATATTCACCTTGTGCAGCTTGGCCGTGTCCATGGTTTGGTGGAAGGCCCGGCGCATGACTTTTTGCAACCGCGCCATCACCTCTTCTTCTTCCCAATAATACTGCTGCATATTTTGGACCCACTCGAAGTACGAAACCGTCACACCGCCGGCATTGGAGAGAATGTCGGGTATCACCATGACCTTCCGCTTGTCGAGCTTGTCATCCGCTTCGGTGGTTATTGCACCATTGGCGAGCTCGAGAATAATCTTCGCCTTTATTCGTCCGGCATTCTGACTGTTTATCTGATTATCGAGCGCTGCCGGCACCAGGATATCACACGGCAACTCAAGCAGCTTCTTGTTTGTCACCGGCACGCTACCTGGGAAGCCCGTCACCGAGCCGTTTTTTTCCTTGTGAAGTTCGACTGCTTGGGGGTCGAGTCCTTTGGGATTATAGATCCCGCCTTTTGAATCAGACAGCGCCAGGACACGAAACTTCAGCTTGTGCAGCATCTTCGCGGCATAGCTACCGGCATTACCAAACCCCTGGACAACGACGCGACTGGAACGGTCGCACTTCACTCCTTCAAGCCCGCAGACTTCCTGCAAGACATAAATGCCGCCTTGCGCCGTGGCATACTGCCGACCAAGGCTGCCACCAATTTCAACCGGCTTACCGGTCACGATTCCGGGAACGTTGTAGCCAGTCATGCGGCTGGCTTCGTCCATGATCCAAGCCATGATCTGAGGATTGGTGTAGACGTCCGGCGCTGGAATATCGCGGTTTGGTCCGATGAAGCCGTTTAAACCTCGGACGTAGCCGCGGGTTAATCGTTCTAGTTCGCCGTGGCTGAGTTTCCGTGGATCGACGACGATGCCGCCCTTGGCGCCGCCGTATGGAATATCCATGAGGGCGCACTTCCAGGTCATGAGCATGGCGAGCGCTTTCACCTCGGACAGGTCAGCCGCCGGATGATAGCGGATGCCGCCTTTCGTTGGTCCGCGCGAGTCGTTGTGCTGGACGCGGTAACCGTGGAATACTTTTACCTTACCGTCATCCATCCGAACTGGAATGGACACTTGCAGCACTCGAACCGGGGCGCGGAGGATATTCAGGATATCCTCGTTCAGGTCAATCACCTTAGCGGTGCGTTCGAGTTGGTTAATAGCGTTTTTGAATGGATTGTTTATTGGCATATGAATCGATGTTATCGAGTTAGATATGTTTGCACTCCCGTATGTAAAATGGTAAGCGCGCGTGTTAGCGCCGACTCCGTGAGAACAAAGGCGAGGCGGAATTGACACCGGCCATGTTCGGGATTGAGATAAAAACCGGTTCCTGGCGCAATGACGACCGTGGCATTTTCAAACGAAAATTCTTCGACCAGCCAGCGGCTGAAAACTTCGCTGTCTTTCAGTTTTGGCACGGTGGCAAAAACATAGAAGGAGCCGTTCGGTTCGTGATAGGTGAGCTCTGGCCAGGTCGACAGCGCCTCGGTTACAATCGCCCGTTTGCGTTGGAATGCCGCCAGTTGTTCCTTAACATACGGCTCACCAACCGCCAAAGCGGCAGCCGCGACGCGCTGGCTTGGTATGGGCGCTGATAAGCGGCTTTGCGCCAGACGACGGATGGCGGCCATAAACTCAACGTTCCGACTCACCACGCAACCGATGCGGCAGCCGCATAGACTAAATCGTTTTGAAACGCTATCAACAACAACTACCCGCTCAGAGAAATCCGGATACGAAAGCAGGCTGGTTGGCGTGCCGAGATATACGAGTTCGCGATAGACTTCGTCGGCAATCAGCCAAAGATTTTTTTCGCGAGCCAGCTCACCCAGCCGAACCATTTCATCATTAGTATACACACGCCCAGTCGGGTTTGAGGGGTTGTCAAAGAGAATCGCTCGGGTGCGCGGCGTCAGTCGCTGAAGAATCTGCTCGCGGCTCGGCAAGATTGCTCCGGCCTCCGTCTGTTCAAACGGCAAGCTGATCAGTTGAACACCCAGCATCGCCGCGAGGCTGAGGTAGTTGGGATAAAATGGTTCGAAGACGAGAATTTCGTCGCCCGGATCGGTCGTGGCGGCCAGCGTAAAAAGCAAGGCCTCGCTTGCGCCCAAGGTAATAATCATTTCTCCATCAGCAAGCGTGATCCCCGAGTCGGAAAAATATTTCTGCCACGCCGACAGCAAATCCAGCTCGCCTTCGGAACGGCCATACTTCATTTTATTTCCGGCCAGCGACGCCAACGCAGCGCCCACCTCAGTTGGTGGGTACTCGTCCGGCTCGCCGAGATTCAAATAATACACCTGCCGGCCGCGCGACTCGGTCGATCGAGCCACGTCAGCTAGCTGGCGCAAGGGTGATTCGGGAATGCGGGAAACGCGTCGGGAAAGAGACATAGTACACGTCTGATGAATAGAGAAACCTCGACCCCACGGTGTTTCACTGGATCGAAATTTTCCCCTCTTTGGTTATTTGATGACTTGGGCGAGTTCGTCTTCTATTTTTTTCTTTGGCTGCAGACCGACGAGCTGTTTCACGAGCTGGCCTTTGACAAAGATTGCCAACGTCGGGATGCTCATAATGTTGTATTCGCTCGCTCGGCCGGGATTTTGGTCAACCTCGAGTTTGCCAACTTTTATCTTGCCGTCATACTCGCGCGCCACTTCATCCAGGATCGGCGCCTGAGCTTTGCATGGTCCGCACCAGGTGGCCCAAAAATCAACCAGCACGGGTAAGGTATGTTCTTTCACTACTTCTTTTTCGAAGTTTTGATCAGTCAGCGTAATTTCAGCCATATTATTCCAATTAATAATTATATGGTTCTTGTATTGTAGTAAAAATACCGCTATACGTCCAGCCCGATTCGCCGAAAATATAAAAGCGCCGTCCCGTGTAGAACAGGAGGGCGCAGGACACGAGAATCGTGCGTGTTAGACGATCAACCTGCTAGGCCAGAATGTCGGTGATCGTCTTGACCGCATCCTGGACCGTAACGACCTTTTCGGCCTTGTCGTCGGGAATCTCGATCTCGAACTCCTCCTCCAGACCCATGATCAGTTCGACCCGGTCGAGAGAATCGGCGCCGAGATCTTCCTCGAAGCTGGCTTCCGGCGTCACCTTCTCCGGGGCAACGCCGAGTTGTTCAATAGTGACCCTCTTGACTCGATCGAACGTCGACTGTTCAGCCATGGTTCCTCCCTCTGCCGACCGGCAGACAGAAAATCGCGTTCGGCCCCATCCTAACATAATGACGTCCGCTGTCAACATGGTTTGTTGCGTCGAGGGTTGAGTTGATTTTTTTGCCATCACCCGCTATAATCAGGCGTGAAGAACATGGGCCCTTAGCTCATTTGGTAGAGCGCTTCCATGGCATGGAAGAGGTGACCGGTTCGAGCCCGGTAGGGTCCACCATCATATTGAAACTACAAAGCGTTTTCTTAAACGACTTTTTTATTCCCGAACAAATACCGAACATAGTAATTTCGGTCTTTTTTATCCTTTATAAAAAGAGGTGCGTTCTCAATTCCCCATTGGTATCGTAAACAAGGAGGATGAAAAAAATATTCTCCAACCATGCTGGCTAAAGTGAACTTTAATATATTTATTGCCCAATAACTTTTAATCGAGTAAAACAAAAGACAAATTATTTTTTCATTGTTCCGCGTGGAACATCTTTACATATTTACCTATCCGCAGTAAGGTACTCTGGCTAATCAGCGTTCACCAGTATCGCTGATGGCAAGGAGGCTCTGATGGCAAAGAAACAGATGACGATCCAGCATCACCTGGATCAGCCCAACGCAATCGCTCAGACCATAGTCCTGATCGAGCGGCTGCGGACCAAACATGCGGGCGAGATGACGGTCACGCAGGAGTCCTGGACGGACAACACTTGCGCCCTCGCAATCGACGCAAGCGGCTACACTATTACTGGTACAATCACGGTTCAGCCCGGAGCCGTCACGATCGACTGCGACATGCCGTTGCTGGTGAGGGCGTTCTGGGGCAAGATCGAATCGATGATTCGCGAAGAGGCTCGCCCTCTGTTCTCATGACCCACGTCTCTGGCGCACCTTGGCTTGGCTTCCCGCCGGGCTTTTTTATATAAACAAAAGCAGCCCTTTGCGTAGGGCCGCTTTTATGTTATCGAACTAGTTCAAGTGCTGCTCAGAATCCCGATTCTTCCGATCAGTCAGATCGCGACTCATTTTCTCTAGCACGTCCTTGGCTTTTTCCCTACCACCCAAACCAAATGCCAGGCCGCCGGCAATCGCGATCATGGCCACAAATCCAGTAAACAGAGTTTGTAAGAGATTTGATGCAACCTTTAATTGCACTAACGCGGCAAGCACGCTGAAAATAAGAATTGCCCACTTCGCGACACTCGAAAGAAAGTTCGCTGACAAGAGATCAGCAGCTGTTACCGCTTTTTTGACAATGTTCTGCGCAAAGTTTGCAAAGACAACACCGAGAAGAAGAATAACAACTGCCACCACCACGTTCGGAAGATACGACACGACGCCATCGAGAAACTGCGTAACTTGGCGAAGATTTAATACCTCAGCCGCAGACACAAGAAACACGATGAACAAAAACCACTTAACGAGAAACCCACCAGCCTTCGCCACATTGAGCTTAATACCAGCTTTTTCAAAGCCGTCCTTAATCCCAAGGCGCTTTAACGCATTGTCGATCCAAACGATCTGAAGAAATCGTACAACTAACCGTTCAACCAATAGGGCAATATACCAACCGATTACAAGTATTAATATTGCGCCAATCAAGTTTGGCAGGAAGTTGATTATCCCTCTCCAAATGTCTTGTAATGAAGAAACTAATACATCTCCCCAATCACTTATAGTGTTCATATAACACCCCCTTTCATTTTTTGGCTAATTTATAATGATATATTATTGTTCCACGTGGAACATTTTTTAATGTGAAACCTGCAAACTTCGATAATTTACGATAATACTGAAACGAGGGGCCCCCGCTAGGTTCCGACGTAGTGGGGAAATGGGCTCGCGGTCTAAGGGTGGAGCGAGAGACAGAAGTGGCTCTCGCGCAACCCGCAGACCGCGATGACCCGTGGTGGACCGTGCCGGAATCGAACCGGCGACCTCTGCAATGCGAATGCAGCGCTCTACCAGCTGAGCTAACGGCCCATATGCCCTTGGAGGGAATTGAACCCCCATCTCACCCTTAGGACGGGTTAGCTCTATCCGTTGAGCTACAAGGGCAAGATGTATAATACATTTGTATTTGTTTTTCTTTTATATTAGTATATTTTAAGTGTCGTAAATTATATAATCTTATTTACTATTTGTTCAGACATCTTTGTAACAAATCCGGACGTTCTTTCTAGATATTCAAGTACTCCCACAATAACCAGCATTACAACAAATGTTGCAAATATTGTCAATAACTCCTTTTTTAGGGTCTTATGTTTGATGATTTCTGGATCGACCTCTGGCGTAGCATTTTGATCTGCTGGTTGTTCGTTCATGTGAGCCTCGTATATCATAAATTTTTATTGCCTCCTATTCAGTGTATAGGAAGCTACCCTTTCACTCAAGGATTCTTTGACAAAAACACCTTCTCATCCCTACACTTGAGGTAGCGAGTTACCACTAACCACCATATCCTATGTTTACCAAGGATGAAAAATCAAAAGGACAAACCGAAACCGTCATTGGCCTGTCCGTTCAAGTCGATGGCAATTTTGTCGGCACCGGCGATGTCTTTGTTGAAGGCGTCGTCAACGGCACTTTCAAAACTACCGGCGATCTCCGCGTCGGTTCGGAGGCAAAAATAGTTGCCGATGTGGAAGCAAAAAACATTTACGCTTCCGGCGAGATCCGCGGGAACAAGATTGTCGCCCAAGAAAAAATCGAGTTGACCAAAACCGCCAAGCTATCCGGCAACGTCGCGGCCTCGGTTATTTCAATGGAAGCCGGCGCGATCATCAACGGCAAGGTAAAAATGTCATCCGAGCCTATGCTCGACGCACCGTCGACCGAACCATTGCCGAAAAAGAAAAACGGAACAGCTTAAACGCAGTTTTCATGTACGTCTATTTTTACGACACGTTTGTCGGTGACTCAAAATTCCGGTCAGCGCTCGCTCGCATTGAAACCCGCCTGACTGATTTAGGCGTCTCCGGAAAAATCTGCCGGCTGTCCGTCCTGACCAGTATCCACGAGTCCGTCTCAGAGGCTATCAAAAAGGGGGCTGACACGCTCGTGGCCGTCGGAAACGATCACACCCTCACAAAAATATTGCCGCTCGTCGCCGGCACGAATGTCACGCTCGGCTACATCCCGCTCGATTCGCCAAACCGACTCGCCACCTTCCTCGGAATTCCTGAGAGCGAAAAGGCGTGCGATACACTTTCGGCCCGAGTCATCAAACGACTCGATCTCGGCAAAGCGAATGCGACGTATTTTCTCACTGAGCTCGACGTGCCGCCGGGGAATATTACGGCGCGGATCAATAATCAATTCTCGATCAAACCGCGCGATCCGGATCAGCGCGTTTTAATATGCAATCTCGGTTGGTCTGACGGCCGTCGTCAAAGCGATCCAAGCGATGGGCTTTTAGAGGTTGTGGTGAGTGGCGGAAAAGCCGCCGGCCTGGGAAAGTGGTTTGGTAAACGGACCGTGGATGCCAGTATTTTTCCAGCCAAAACTGTTTTCCTTGAGGGCGATCAAACCATGGAATCGGTCGTGGTGGATGGGCAAACGGTTATTACGCTGCCGGCGACCGTTGAGGTGGCTTCCAAAAAATTGCGGATCATCGTCGGGAAAACGAGGCAGTTTTAATAAGAGTTTAGACAGAGAAATTTGCGCTGGCAGAAGCGCTGTTTTTTTATATACGCAAGTTGACATTCGTTGGCCAAACGAGTAAGGTGCAGCTGCCGCACACGGGTGCTGGCCGCGTTGATACCAATACCGTACAGGCCCAAACCATGGGAGGGAAGCGATGGACCCAAGAAACCGTCAACTGGCCGAGGCGCTGGTTGACTACTCGATGGGAGTGAAGAGGGGCGACAACGTCCTGGTTGAGACGATCGGGACAGACCCGCTGCCTCTCAGCCGGGAAGTGGTGACCGTTGCCATCGAGCGCGGCGCCAAGGTGCACACTGAATTCCGGGACGAGGCCATGCTTCGACGACTGCTACTCGGCGCCGACGAAGACCAGATCAGGGCGCTGGCTGAGTTTGCCCTGCCGCGCATGGAGAAGATGCAGTGCTACATCGGCATCCGAGGTGCATCCAACACCCGGGAGCTGAGCGACGTGCCGCCCGAAAGGATGAAGCTGTTCAACCAGCTTTTCATCGAGCCGGTACATCTCAAGGTTCGGGTGCCGAAGACGCGCTGGGTCGTGCTCCGCTTCCCGAACAATGCCATGGCGCAGCAGGCCGGCCTGTCTCAGGAAGGCTTCGCCGACCACTACTACCGCGTCTGCACGCTCGACTACGCGAAGATGTCCGCGGCCATGGACCCGCTGGCCGACCTGATGCGGCGGACCGACCGGGTCAGGATCACGGGCCCGGGTACCGATCTCAGCTTCTCGATCCAGGGCCTGCCGGTCATCAAGTGCGATGGCCACCTGAACATCCCGGATGGCGAGATCTACACCGCGC
>CAYJKP010000003.1:0-111551 GCA_964371245.1 uncultured Gammaproteobacteria bacterium
GATCTACACCGCGCCAGTCAAGAACTCGATCAACGGGACCATCGTGTTCAACACCCCGACGCTGTTCGACGGCATGGTCTTCCCGAACGTCGTCGTCACCTTCGCCGACGGCAAGGCGGTCGAGGCCACGACCGACGGGGACAAGGTCAAGCTGAACGCCATCCTGGACCGCGACGAGGGCGCCCGCTACACCGGCGAGTTCGCCCTAGGGGTCAACCCCTACATCACCGAGGCGATTCTCGACACGCTCTTCGACGAGAAGATCGCTGGCTCGATTCACTTCGCACTCGGCAATTCGTACGACGACTGCGACAACGGCAACCACTCCATGAACCACTGGGACATGGTTCACCGTCAGACTCCGGAAGTCGGCGGCGGCAAGATCTGGTTCGACGACACACTCATCCGTCAGGATGGTCGCTTCGTCCTGCCGGAACTCGAGGGCCTCAACCCCGAGAACCTCGTCTAGACGCACTACCTGACGCGTCCCACCGTCTGAATCCGAAGACCTGATCGTCAACTACACCGCGGCCAATCGACCGCTCACCCCCCTGCGATTCGCTCGCAGGGCTTTTTCTTTGGAAAAGACCAACGTTGATATATAAAAAAACCTTACCATCAAAAAATAATTTTTATCAGAGCCCAACCAAAGAACCCCGCCTAAGCCCCATACATATCCCCAGCGCCCTGAACAAATAAAGCGATGGCGGGGTTGTTGAGCGTATTATCATTCATTTATTTTTGCTGACTGGAGATGCTGAAATAAATTCAGCATGACAGTCTAGTATTGCTTTAGTCACAAAAAAACTTGTCCTGGACTCATACCGAACCGTGATCCGGAACAGGGAACCGCATCATCTGTCTTCCCGATTGACAAAAAAGGTGGTACTCTGTAGAATACGTGGAAGTCTTCAAACTATGACAACAACGAATTCCGGCAAAATTGAAATACCGTCAAAGATCGTCGTCCGAGAGCTGGCCGAGAAAATGAAACGGCCAGTGACTGATGTTATTGCCCAGCTCATGAAAAGCGGCGTGATGTCGTCACTCAACGAGTGGATTGATTTTGAAACCGCCGCGATCATCGGCCAGGATATGGGCTATGAGGTTATTCTGAAAGGTGAAACTGACGAACACGCTGAAAAAATGCAGGCCCTCGTCGGCACCGAAGCCCAGGAACAGCTCCAGGCGCGACCGCCCGTGGTGGTTGTCATGGGCCACGTTGATCATGGAAAAACAAAGCTCCTCGACGCCATCCGTCAAACCAATGTTGTTGATCAAGAAGCGGGCGGCATCACCCAGCATATCGGCGCCTATCAGGCGGTTGAACGGGGGCGACGGATCACCTTTATCGATACGCCCGGTCATGAAGCGTTCACCGCGATGCGTTCGCGTGGCGCCAGGGTGGCGGATCTGGCCATCCTCGTGGTTGCCGCTGATGACGGCGTGAAGCCGCAAACTATCGAAGCGATCACCATTATGCAGGAAGCGCAGCTACCGATGATTGTGGCGATCAATAAAATGGACGTGCCGGGAGCGAATCCGCAGAAGGTCCGCCAGGAGCTGTCGGCCCATAACGTTCTCGTCGAAGGCTGGGGCGGTCAGGTACCTGTCTGTGAAATTTCCGCCAAGCAAAAACAGGGGATTACCGAGTTGCTCGACGTTGTTCTGCTGGTGGCTGACATGAATAAGCAAGTGCTGATGGCCAACCCGGAACGAAATGCGATCGGCACCGTGATCGAATCGCATATCGACAAGGGCCGGGGCGCGGTCGCGACGGTCGTCATCCAAACCGGAACGCTAAAAATCGATGACCTGATAACCGTTGGCGGAACCATCGGCGGTAAGGTCAGAGACATGCGCGACTATCTCGGCAAACCGATAACCAAGGCGATTCCCTCCCAACCAGTTGAAATTATTGGCCTGAAAACCGCTTCGAAGGTCGGGGACATCCTGACCGTGATCGATCAAAAAGAGCTGACGAAAATCAAGAAGCAGAAATCATATAAACCATCGACGGCGACCGTCCATATTACCAAGAAAGACGTCGAGCAACACAAGGGCGAGGACGAGACCAAGTCAAAGGTGAAAAAACTCACGCTGGTGCTCAAGGCTGATACGCTCGGTTCGCTCGAGGCAATCATTGAATCATTGAAAAAAATTAAAAGTGACGAGGCTTCCGTTGAAGTCGTCGCGAAAGGCCTCGGCAATATCACCGAAGCTGACGTACTCCGTGCGACCGCTTCGCAAGCAATGCTTTTTGGTTTCCATGTCGCGGTTTCGCCGCAGGCAGCGGACGTCGCGAAGGGCCAAAAATTTACGATTCAAACCTTCACGGTCATTTATGATCTGATCGATACTGTCATCGCCGAACTCGAGAAGATGCTCGAACCCGAGGTCATCCGCGAGACGCTCGGCGAACTGAAGGTCTTGGCGATATTCCGCCAGAAACTTCCGCTGGTCATCGCGGGCGGAAAAGTAACGAGCGGAAAAATCGCCACTGGTACCAGCGTTGCTTTGCTTCATAGCCAATCCGTCGTCGCCACCGGCAAGATCGAACAGGTTCAGCTGGAAAAACAGAATGTTGCGGACGTCGGCGCGGGCCGCGAGTGCGGACTGAAGCTCAAACTTCAAGTCTTGCCGGCCGTCGGCGACATCCTGCAGTCATACCGAGAAGAAATTCGCAAGAAAAAACTTATTATCGCGTAACGTGGCAAGCAAACGCATCGCGCAAGTCAACGAGCTCCTGCGCGTTGAGCTCGGCACTATCCTGGCCCGGGAAATCGAATTCCCGGCGAATTGTCTTGTCACGGTGAGCAAGGTGGAAACATCGGTCGATTTAGAACACGCCAAGATCTGGATCAAGGTCTATCCGCCCGAGCTGGCGAAAACGGTACTCCATAAACTTATCATCCATATCGCTGATATACAGTCACAATTGAATCACCGCTTGGTCATGCGGTTTGTCCCAAAGATCGCCTGGAAGCTTGATATCTCCGAAGATCGAGCCGACCGGATTGAGCGCTTGCTTGATCAAATTCAAAAAGGTCATGGTTGATCGAGCGCTGTGGAACATCGTTCATCGCACCATCGCGGAGGCCCGCGCCATCCTCATTTTGAATCCAAAAGATTCTGATGGCGACAGTATCGGCGCCAGCCTGGCGCTGGGACATTACGTTCGCTCACTTGGAAAACACTATCGCATCTTTACCGCCAAGCCGCCCTCACCCCAGCTCGCCTTTTTACCCGGTTTTTCGGAGATCAGTACTGATTTCGGACAATTGCGGCTGGCTGATTATGACCTCGTGATCGGGGTTGATTTTGCCGACCTGAAAATGCTCGCCTTCTCAGAGCCGCTGCTCGCTGAGTTAAAAACAAAAACATTTATCAATATTGACCATCATGCGACAAATTTTCGCTTCGGCACAATCAATATCATTGTGCCGGAAGCAGCCGCCACCACCGAGATTCTGTACCATTTTTTTGAAACGCAAAACATCCCGTATGATAAATACGTCGCTACCTGCCTCCTGATGGGCATCGTCTACGACACAGGAAGTTTTGCCCACCTGAATACGACCCGTTCGGTGATCGAAATCTCATCGAACCTGCTCTTGCGGGGGGCGCGCCTGAAAACCATCACCCGCCAAACAACCGCGAAATCGCTTCCGACCTTGCGGCTCTGGGGACTGGCCTTGTCGCGGCTAACCCACAACACCCGCCTCGGCCTTTCAACCACGATCATTCTACACAAAGACCTGATCGATCTGGAGGCGGATGATGAGGCGACTGAGGGAATCGCGAATTTTCTCAATAATCTCGCCGGACCAAAAGCGATCCTCGTCCTGAAAGAAGAATCGGACGGAATAATAAAAGGTAGTCTGCGTAGCACCCAGCGTGGCGTTAACGTCGCGAATTTGGCCGAGCGTCTCGGCGGCGGCGGGCACAAGAAAGCGGCCGGCTTCACGCTCCGCGGCCGGCTTCACCGGTCCGGACAGTCTTGGCAAATTGCCTAATTTTGTCTATACTACAGAGTACAATTATTAAGGAAAACTTATGTATCTTATACCGACAGTCATTGAAAAATCTAATTTCGGCGAACGCGCCTATGACATCTACTCGCGCCTACTGAAGGATCGGATCGTCTTTATCGGCTCGCCGATCGACGATACGGTCGCCAACTCCGTCATGGCCCAGCTCTTGTTCCTTGAGAGCGAGGACAAGAATAAGGAAATTAAGGTGTACCTGAACTCACCGGGCGGTTCGGTTACGGCCGGCATGGCAATTTATGACACAATGCAATACGTGAAGTCGCCGGTTTCGACGATCTGCATCGGCATAGCCGCGAGTATGGCTGCGGTTTTGCTGGCGGCCGGTACAAAAAGCAAACGTTTCATCCTGCCAAACGCCGAAGTGCTCATCCATCAGGTCATGGGCGGCGCTGAGGGTCAGGCGATCGATGTTGATATTCGCGCCCGGCATATTATCAAGGTAAAGGATCGCTTGAATAAAATTCTCGCCCAGCATACCAGCCAGACACTCAAGAAAATCGAACACGATACCGACCGGGACTACTTCATGTCAGCCGAGGAAGCGCTCGCCTACGGCATCGTTGATAAAATTATTAAAAAATAGGCTCCCCAAAACGGAGTCAGAAAACCGCGGCGGTTTAGTCGCGTTTTTCATGCTAACCGGTCTGATTTCTTGCCTAGACTTAGCCCCTGTGATACTATGGCGATATGCATGGTATTTACTCACTAACAACAGAACAACATTATGTCAGGGACACTATTGAGTGTCTTGATTGTGGCTGGTTTGGCCGTTGGCGGCGCACTCGGATTTTTGATCCAAAAAATACTCGCCTCGCGAAAAGCAGACTCAGCCGAAGTCAAGGCTCAGGAACTAATTAAGCAAGCGCAAAACAAACAGAAAGAACTGCTCCTTGAAGCCAAGGATCGGGCGATTAAGATTATCGACGAAGCCAAGCGCGAGGAAACCAAGCGCGGCCAAGAAACGCACCGTCTCCAGGACCGCCTGGAAAAGCGCGAGGCCATGTTTGATCAGAAACTGTTGGAGCTCGAAAGTCGCCAACAGAAAATTTACGAACGCGCTCAGCGTCTTGAAACAATCAAAAAAGAGATTGAGCAGATCAAAGTCAGTCAATTGGAACAATTGCAGAAGGTTTCGGGTATGTCCGTTGATGAAGCCAAGCGCCACCTCCTCGACAAGACCGAAGAAGAGATAAAAGACGACATCCTCCAGCGCATCAAGAAAGTGAAGCAGCGGGGCCAGGAGGAAATCGAGAACGAGGCACGCAATTTGCTCAGCGTTGTGATCCAGCGTTGCGCTTCCTCACACGCGGCCGAAACGACAACGACGTCGGTTGCGCTGCCTTCCGACGAAATGAAGGGTCGGATCATCGGCCGTGAAGGCCGGAACATTAAAGTGATCGAGCAATTGACCGGCGTCGAGATCATCGTCGATGATACGCCGGAGGTAATTCTGGTTTCGGGTTTTAATCCGATTCGGCGCCATTTGGCGAAACGTGCGCTTGAAAAACTTATCCAGGACGGCCGTATTCATCCCGCCCGAATCGAAGAAACGGTCGAACAGGCGAAGAAAGAGCTTGCCCGGGATATCAAGGAAGCTGGCGAAGAAGCGGTTTACGAAGTCGGCGTGGCTGGGCTTGATCCGAAATTGGTCCAGTTGCTCGGCCGGTTGAAATATCGAACCAGCTATGGCCAGAACGTTTTGAAGCACTCGATTGAAGTTGCGTTGCTCTCTGGCATGCTGGCTTCTGAGCTTGGCGCAAACGTTTCGGTATGTAAAAAAGGCGGTCTCTTCCACGATATCGGCAAGGCGATCGATCACGAAGTCCAGGGTAGTCACCCGCAAATCGGCTACGATATCATGCGCAAGTTCAATCTGCCGGAAGACGTGTCCTATCTCGCCCTGGCTCACCACGAGGATGCGCCGAAAACGCTTGAAGGGATTATCTGCAAAGTGGCTGACGCTATCTCCGGTGCCCGGTTCGGAGCCCGCAAAGATACGTACGAAAACTACCTCCAGCGCTTGAACGAGCTCGAGGGTGTGGCCAATACCTTTCCCGGTGTCGATAAATCCTACGCCATCCAAGCTGGCCGTGAAATACGCGTCTTCGTAAAACCTGACGAGATCGACGACCTGAAGGCTGAACAACTCGCCCGTGATATTGCCAACCGGATAGAGGAAGAACTGCGCTACCCCGGCGAGATAAAAGTCAACTTGATCCGTGAAAAACGCGTGACCGAATATGCCCGCTAGTCGACCGCTCACATTCCTAATCTTCGGCGACGTCTTTGGCCGGCCCGGCCGATCCGCGCTCGCCAAAATCGTCCCGGCGCTCCGGAAACAATACGATCCAGACCTGGTCATCGCGAACGCTGAGAACATCGCGCACGGCGTCGGCGTAACCGAAAAAACGCTCGCCGAGTGCCAAGCGGCCGGTATCGACGTCTTTACCTCGGGCAACCACATCTTTAAAAAGAAGGAGGCGAACGACCTCCTGGCTAAAAAGGATCTGCCATTGCTTCGCCCGGCAAACTATCCGCCCGGTACGCCCGGTACTGGCAACCGCCTGATGACGGTCGGTACAAAGAACGTCCTGGTTATCAATCTGAACGGTCGCGTCTTCTTCACCGAAAATTTCGACGATCCGTTCCGGTCGCTCGATACCATACTAAAGGAATACGAAACGACGAAGCTGCATGCGATTATCGTAGACTTCCATACTGAAGCGACCTCAGAAGCGATGGCGATGGGCTGGTATACCGACGGCCGCGTATCCGTCATCTTCGGCACTCACACGCACATACCGACGGCTGACGCCCGACTCCTTCTGAAAGGCACCGCCTACATCACCGATGTCGGCATGGTCGGACTGAAGAATTCGGTGCTCGGCGAGGATAAGGATGAAATTATCAAGTCGTTTCTGACCCAGCAGCCCTTCACTCACACGATACCGGAAAACGGGCTGGTCAGCGTTAATGGAATTGTCGTAAAAGTCGACCCGAAAACGAAGCACGCCCTTTCAATCGAATCAATTCATCAAGAAGTCAAAGTATAATAAATATATACACCTTTGAAAGGAGGTGACCAACACATATGAACAAAGCTGAACTCATGGAAAAATTGGCGGATAAGGCCCATGTCACAAAAAAACAGGCTGAAGACGTGATGCAGGCGTTCGAGGACATTACTTATGAAACGCTCCGGGCCGGCGGCGAAGTAACGCTGACGGGCTTTGGCACGTTTCTGGCTAAGGAACGTCACGCCCGCATGGGCGTCAACCCGCAGAATCCGTCCGAACGAATCAAGATCCCGACCGTAACGGTGCCAAAATTCAAGGCTGGTAAAGCCCTGAAAGACGCCTTGAAACAAGGTGGCACCACGGCCGTAGCTGAGCCGGCTAGTCCACCCGCGGCTGAACCAACGCCGCCACCCGCCGAACCGACTCCGCCGCCACCCGCCGTCTAATACGGCCTTTACACAAACTTTCGATCCAATAGGAGGAAGCATTCTTTCTCGTATTGGCAAGCGGGGTTGTGATGCGCTGGTTTTTAGTGACTGCAATTTCGCCCTCGTAGCATAATGGATAATGCGCTGGTCTTCGGAACCAGTGATGGGGGTTCAATTCCCTCCGAGGGCACCAGTAAGAACAACGGAATAAAAAATATAATTGGTTCTTCTATAGAAATAGAAGTGGGTTTAGGAATCGAATGGGCACGAACGAACGCGAGTGAAACGAAGCGAGAGCGACGATAAACCCCATAGATAATAGATTGACTTATCAAACCTGTCCAACAGCGTTTTTTATTTGATTTCTTTTTTTTTCGTGCTAAGATAATAGGCTCTCATGAGCAAGGCCTCAACCTGCATACAGATCGGAGGAAACATGGACCTATTACGGATGAGTCGGGAAGAGCTCCTGGCGCTCAAGCCCGAAGACATTCAACGGGCCTTGATGGCTGAAGAAGTTGTGGCCATCGCCAGGACCCTCGGGGCGTTCTGGACCTACGACTATGGCGCGGCCGAACGAGGCAAGCTCGGCTTGCATGCTGAACTCAAGTCCGGCCGGCACAGCGACGGCTTCTTTGTATCTCGGATCATGCTGGAGTCGCCCAGCATCCGGATGATCATCGCCGGCCAGATCGTTCGGAAGATCCGGTCCGTTCTGAGTGGTGGCCTCTCCATGCCGACTTGCGTGGTGGGCGTTCCGGACGGAGCCACGTCCCTAGGTGAGGACATCGGACAGATTCTCGGACTGCGAGTGCTGGAGATGCAAAAGGACCAGGGAAGAATCCACCTCATCTCCAATCTCGAGGCGGGTGAATCGCTTCTCCTGATCGAGGACTTCTGCACCCGCGGCACCGGCTTCACGGAAGCCGTGCTGGCTGTGCGCGAGGCACAGTCTGCGGCATCCTTCTTCCCCTATGATCCGGTGATCATCAACCGTGGCGGGCTCTCCAACGTCTGTGTTGCCGGAGTGGGTGACTTCACCATTCTGCCTGTGGTTGAGCGGCGCATTCAGGACTGGGATCCCACTACGGAGGGATGCCCGCTCTGCGCCAAGGGCTCCCAGGTGATCAAGCCGAAGACCACGGATGAGAACTGGGCACGGATCACCACCTCCCAGAAGTGATCCGTGCATCGTTCTATCGCACAACCTGCCCGACATTTCGCGTGTCTGGGCAATTTTTTTATTAAAAATATGACTCTTTTTTGAAAAATTGAGAAATATTTAATTTGTACCGCCAACGAAGCTGTGATACGATGAAAGGCTTCTTCGAGCACGCCATCTCCACACATCGTCCTTCCGATAAGGAGGGGGCTATGCGACGCAGAACAGCATCACGGCCTATCGTCCATTATGGGTCTGCCAGCACCAAACGGGTGTATGAGGAGGGAATCGACGGGACAGAGTTGCTTGTCGAACCGTTCATCGGTTTCGACGAACGCCAATGTATCGGTATCGGCTTCGCTGCCTTTGAACCGGGGTCAAAACGGTTCCGCGGCGCCTGGTTCTGGGGCGAAGAAGGACCGGCCGATCCGCTCGCCCTCGGTCGCGCCTTGGCTATTATCGAGACCTTGCCGCACATTCAGCCAAACACGCTCTGCGGCGCCTACCTGGCCGCCAAGGGAACGAACGGCGACGGACCGACTTGCGTTCACGGCGTGCTGAGCGAACTTGGCAGTCAAGCCAACGTAATACTCGGGCAACCGCCTGATTGCCTGGAAGGACTGCTAACCAAACTCCGCCGGCGACACTATCCGATCGATGCGACCGTCTTTGCTCAGTCCGCCTGAGGGCTTCCCCGCCCTCGTTTTTTACCCTTGAAAAATATTGACAGGTAGGCTATATTAGTCGAAGTACGTGACAAAGTACGGGCGCATAGCTCAGCTGGTAGAGCAGTTGCCTCTTAAGCAAACGGTCGGGGGTTCGAATCCCTCTGCGCCCACCATAGAAACCACGGACTGTGCTAAAAATAATAGTCATCGACTTCAAAAGCTAAAGCAGGGATTTGAAGGGCAGCAGTGAGCTAGCCCAAAGGGCGCAGCGAGACGCCGGTGGAGTTGCCGGCGGCAAGTCCGCCGCTGCCCCAGACCCAAGTCCCCCGGGTCAAGCCCAGGGCAGGCCTCTGGGCACACCATAAAACAATGGGGTCTATTGAGAAAATAAAAACGCTGAAAAGTCTACTTCCTCCACAGTAACCCACCACATTCCCGGTGGTGTTTTGTTGCCCGCTTGACACATTTTAGTCGCCTGCTATACTGTGCCTATTCCGACGTATCCTACTTGTAGGATTAAGGAAGATATTAAAATAATCGTAATAAAAGGGCTATATGATGTCTCAATCACGTCAACACCACTGCCATTTTTACGGCACTACTATCCTGGGCGAAAAGGGCCAGGTCGTTATCCCGGCTGACGCGCGCCAAAGCTTGGAATTAGCGAAAGGTGAGCGTCTGATGGTTTTTAGCATGGGTCATAACACGGTGGTACTTATGAAAATGGCCAACGTGGAACGTTTCGCCGCCCACTTGTCCAGCCAGCTAGCCGGTCTCCAGAATATCCTGAAGAAAACCGGCCGCAAGTAACTGGCGGGTGATATAGATAATAAGCCTGCTCCAAGACTGCCGGCTTGTCTCATTCTTATTGATTAACGTTTAAAATGAAAAAACTCTTCTCATATTTTAAGCCGTTTATTTGGCAACTACTCGTCCTTATCGCGATGGTTTTTCTGATGGTCGCCGCCAATCTGACGTTGCCGGACTACATGGCCAAAATCATCAACGACGGTATTGTCGTCCAGAATTCGCATCTCGTCTGGACCACCGGTGCGCTGATGTTGGCTATGGCGCTGGGCGGTGGTTTGGCCAACATCGTCGTCGGCTATTTTGCCGCCCGCATCGCCACCGGCTTCGCCAAAACGATCCGCGAACGGGTGTTTACGAAAGTCGAGAGTTTTTCCCTGACCGAGTTTAATACCTTTTCCACGGCCTCGCTCATCACCCGCTCGACGAACGATATCCAGCAGATTCAGACGGTTCTTGTCATGATCCTTCGTCTCGCGCTCATGGCGCCGATCATGGGTATTTGGGCGATCGCGAAGGCCTACCAAAACGCTCCGTCCATGACCTGGATCATGGGACTGGCCGTCGGCGTGCTCCTGACGATTATTGTCGTCCTTTTTTCCATCGCCCTGCCGCGATTTAGACGCCTGCAAAAATTGGTTGACCGACTGAACCTCGTGACGCGCGAGATTTTGACGGGACTGCGCGTGATTCGAGCGTTCAATCGCGAGGCCTATGAAGAAAAAAAGTTTGACGCGGCCAATGTCGATCTAACGAACGTAAATCTATTTGTCAATCGCCTGATGGTAATCATGCAGCCGATCATGATGCTAATTTTAAACGTGACCGCGATTGGTATCGTTTGGGTTGGGGCGCACCTCATTGAATCGGGCAGCCTGCAGATCGGCGGCATGATGGCCTTTATGATCTACGCCAGCCAGGTTATTTTTGCCTTCTTGATGATTTCGATTATTTTTATCATGGTGCCGCGCGCCTCCGTCTCAGCCCAGCGCGTGGCTGAAGTGCTTGAAACCGAAGCGACAATTACTGACCCTGATCAACCCGTAACGCCAGCGAAAGTCACGGGTCAGGTTGAATTCGACCACGTTACGTTTACGTATCCCGGAGCTGACACAGCGGTTCTCGAAAATATCACCTTTACCGCCCAGCCTGGACAGACAACGGCTTTTGTCGGCAGCACCGGCAGCGGTAAGTCAACCCTGATTAATCTGATACCGCGTTTTTACGACGTGTCCGACGGCGTTATCCGAGTTGACGGGGTCGACATCCGACAGATGCGCCAGGAGGATCTCTACGCCAAGATCGGCTATGTGCCGCAGAAAGGCGTCCTTTTTTCCGGCAGCGTGATTTCGAATTTGAAATACGGAGCGCCCCACGCAACCAATGAAGACGTCAAACGCGCGGTTGATATCGCCCAGGCCAACGAGTTCGTCACTCACCTCCCTGGTGCGTACGAGGCGCCGATCGCTCAAGGCGGAACAAATATATCCGGCGGTCAAAAACAACGCCTGTCCATCGCCCGGGCATTAATCCGTCGGCCCGAAATCATTATTTTTGACGATAGCTTTTCAGCGCTTGACTTTGCCACTGACGCACGTCTGCGCCACGCCCTGAAAGCAGAAACCCGGGGTCAAACCGTTCTGATTGTCGCCCAACGAATCAGCACAATCATGGATGCCGATAAAATCATCGTTCTTGACGAAGGCCGGATCGTCGGCCAAGGTAGGCATGCCGAGCTGATGAAATCATGTCCTGTCTATCGGGAAATCGCGCTTTCTCAACTCTCGGAGGAAGAGCTTCGTGGACGCTTCCAGAACTCTAAAAACGGTAACCTCGCACCGGAGGCTCTATGAGTGAACAACCACGGAAAACCTCAACTTCCGGTGATCTTCCGCCAGCGCCACCCAGCCGGTTTGGGCCGATGGGTCGCGGTGGCCCCATGGGCATGATGGCAGCAGGACCGAAGGCCAAGAATTTCAAACGGACCATGCGCCAGTTGATTTCATACTTGCGTCCGTTTTGGATTCAAATCGTCGTGGTCCTTGTCTTTGCCATCGCCAGTACCATCTTCGCGATTGTCAGCCCAAAGATTCTCGGCCAAATGACAAACCAGGTAGTGACCGACTTCATTCAGCGCACTGCCTATACCCAATTAACTGATAAGTTGCCGCCAGGCACGACGCTGCCGCCAGGCACGACCGGCGAACAACTTATTCAGCGTTTACCATCATCCGTGGTCGATAAAATACCCTCCAACGCGCTCAACACCATCAAGTCGCTCGACTTGTCCACAAAGCCGGTCTTTCACTACGACAAACTCATTACGATCGCCGAGGAGTTGCTTCTTCTATATGGCTTAAGCGCGCTGTTTAGCTATATCCAGGGTTGGGTTATGACAAACGTATCACAGAAGATTAGTTACCGGTTTCGGCACGATATTTCTACAAAAATCGGCCGGATGCCCCTGAAATATTTCGATACGCAGACCCACGGCGAGGTCTTAAGTCGCGTCACCAACGACGTCGATACGGTCAGTCAGACGCTGAATCAGAGCCTCACCCAAGTGGTCACGTCCGCCACCATGATTATCGGCGTTCTGGCCATGATGTTGTCGATCAGTTGGCAGCTGACGCTGGTTTCTGTCATTGCTCTGCCGATCAGTTTTGGCGTGATCGCGCTGATCACAAAACGCTCCCAGCGGTATTTTAAAGAGCAGCAAGACACGCTCGGTCATATCAACGGCCATATCGAAGAAATGTATAGCGGCCATAGCGTCATGAAGGTCTTCAACGGCCAACAACGCTCTATCGCAAAATTCACCGGCATCAATAACGATCTCTACCGAAGCGCCTGGAAGTCTCAGTTCCTTTCCGGGCTGATGTTTCCGCTGATGAATTTTATCGGCAATTTAAATTTCGTCGCCGTCTCTGTGCTCGGCGGCTGGCTGGCGATCAATGGCCGAGTAAACATCGGGGACATACAGGCGTTTATCCAATATCTCAATCTCTTTACTCAGCCGATTGCTCAAACAGCCAATATCGCAAATGTTTTTCAGTCGACCGCGGCCTCGGCTGAGCGGGTATTCGAGTTTTTGGCCGAGGCTGAAGAAACAACCGATCCAGCCGGCGCTCGTGACATTGCGCAGGTGAATGGTGCCGTCGAATTTGATCACGTCGTCTTCGGCTATGATGCGGGCAAGACCGTTATTAAGAATTTCACCGCGAAGATCCATCCCGGCCAGCGCGTGGCCATCGTCGGACCGACCGGCGCCGGAAAAACCACCCTCGTTAATCTGCTCATGCGATTCTATGATGTCAACGGCGGCGCGATAAAAATCGACGGCATCGATACCCGAACATTGAAGCGTTCGAGTGTCCGTCGGCTTTTCGGCATGGTCCTTCAGGACACTTGGCTTTTTAATGGCACGATCCGCGAGAACCTCGCCTATGGTAAGCCGGACGCGTCTGAAGCGGAGATCGTTGAGGCGGCCAAGGCGGCGCATGTCGACCATTTTGTCCATTCGCTCCCGCATGGGTATGACATGATGCTCGGCGAGGAAGCAGATAATATTTCCCAGGGCGAGAAACAGCTCCTGACCATTGCTCGGGCAATGCTCATCAAGACGCCAATGCTTATTCTTGACGAAGCCACGAGCTCGGTTGATACCCGCACTGAGGTGTTGATACAGCAAGCCATGGAGCGACTCATGCGCGGCAAGACAAGTTTCGTGATTGCCCACCGACTCTCAACCATCCGTCATGCTGACCTCATCCTGGTCATACGCGACGGCAACATTGTCGAGCAGGGTACGCATGAGGACCTGCTCGCTCGGGATGGCTATTATGCCTCCTTGTATAACAGCCAATTTGCTACGTCAGCGATGGCATAAGCACGGTTTTAGAGTATAGTTATCAACAGGTGAGAATAATATTAATGGCTATTTTTAGCGCTTTTCTTTACTTTTGTGAGGAATATTTTCCCCTTCGTAGTATAATATTCAGTAATAATTCAGTATTGTGCAATATTCTTTAAACATGAGAATTCTTATTATCGAAGATGAACATAAAATCGCTCAGGCACTGAAGCGCGGTCTCGAACAAGAATCGTTCGCGGCCGACGCGGTCTTTGACGGTGAACAGGGCATGGCGCGTGCATTGCGTGGACAATTTGACCTGCTTATCCTCGATCGCATGCTGCCCGGTGTCCGGGATGGCCTGGATATTTGCCAAGCTATGCGGGCCAAGGGCTTACACCAGCCAATTCTCGTTCTAACCGCCCGCGACAAAACAAATGATCGCGTCGAGGGGCTCGATGGCGGCGCTGATGACTATCTCGTTAAACCGTTTTCATTTGAGGAGTTGCTGGCTCGAATCCGGGCGCTCCTTCGCCGACCGGACAAGACCGTCGGTACTGTGCTGCGTCATGGCGAACTCGAGCTCGATGCCCGTGCCTTCGAAGTAAAACGCGCCGGCACGCGCATCCCTCTTTCAAAAAAAGAGTTTGCTTTACTTGACTATTTGATGCGGAATGCTGGCCGGATAATCTCGAAAGATCAAATCATCCAGCATGTCTGGGATTTTGATTCAGATATTTTACCAAATACGGTCGAGGCGTTTATTGCCTCGCTCAGAAAGAAGATTGACCAGCCATTTCCGGGCAAACCAATAATCACCACTGTTCGCGGATTCGGCTATCAATTAATTGCCTAATTTTTTATGAAATTAAACGCCCCGACGCTTCGGTTGGCCGGCTGGTACACGCTCATCATGATGTGCCTCAGTATTTCCTTCAGCGTCGCCATCTATCAAATATCGCCTGGCCAGATTGGTTCTGGTCTCCGCCACCAAGCCGAAATTTTTCGATATCGCGACGATGATGCTCCGCCGCTAATGATGTTCAATCCGATCGAGGAAGAATTCCTTCAGGCCCAAATCATCGAGGTAAGAAACCAGCTTCGCACAACCTTGATCATTTTAAACGGCGCGATTCTTCTGGTGGCCGGCGCAGTCAGCTATTTCCTGGCTCGGCGCGTGTTGAAACCGATCGAGGACAACCTCGAAACACAGCGTCAATTCACGGCCGACGCCTCGCATGAGCTTCGGACACCGCTCACGGCTATGCGGACCGAAATCGAGGTGGCATTGCGCGACACCGCTGCCGATGATCATGATTTTCGGGACATCTTGCGGAGCAATCTTGAGGAGGTCCAGCGACTTGAGGGTTTGACGACTGGACTATTGCGCCTCGCTCGACATGATAATAGCGGGTACACCCGGCCAACCGCGACCGTATCTATTGCTTCTGCCAGCGACGAGGCGATCCAACGCGTGTCCAGTTTAGCCAAGAAGAAGAATATTACACTCAAACGAAAGGCGCTCGACGGCACCGTTCTCGGTGATAGCCACAGCCTGGTAGAACTTCTCGTTATTTTACTTGATAATGCAATCAAGTACAGTCCCGACAAGACGAACGTGGAAATCAGTTCGCAAACCAAGGCTGGCCGGACCACGATCACGATTGCTGACCGCGGCCTCGGCATCCGCGCGACTGATTTGCCTCATATTTTCGACCGTTTTTATCGCGCTGACGTCTCACGTTCAAAACACCGCGTCGACGGCTTTGGCCTCGGCCTCCCGATCGCGAAACAAATCGTCGAGCAGCATTATGGCACGATCGAGGTGAAGAGCGAACTCGACAAAGGCACAGTCGTGACTGTCCGTCTGCCGGCTGGCCGGACCTGATCCGGGCGCGACTGTATTTCTGCTCCACCGGCGGACGCTCGTCAATAAGATTCCGTTTCTTTTTGTGCACCGCCTGGCTCAAGGTAAGCCGATAGACCTTCCGATAAATCGTATTTGAATCATTTTCTATTCATTGCAATATGAACACCTCACCCACGACAACGCCACATGCTCACTTAAGTCTTGTTATTAACGATTACGGCGACCAGCTTGGTTTTTCCACGACCGCGAGTTTACCGGATATTATCGTCAACATCATCCGTTATGCCCTCAGTTTTCTCGCGCTTGCCGCCGTGATCATGATAATATTCGGCGGCTTTCTCTGGTTAGTCTCGGGGGGCGATGAGGAGCGCATCAATTCAGCCAAGCGAACCATTTCTGGCGCGATTGTTGGTCTGATTATTGTTTTGCTCGCTTGGGCATTCGTCAGTTTCATCGTCGGCGGCGTAACCGGTCAAACTGGCTAGCTTCCTTTATTTCTCGTGCGGAACGTAGCGGCGCGCTAATCATTAAATGATTTTACTATGCCCTACAACATTCGGCCGAATAAAAAACTGCTCAAGCACACGCTGACAGCCCTGGCCACGCGTGGCATTCAGACTCAATTAACCGATACCAGGGATCAGGCGCTTGAAGAATTACGAAAACTTCTTCCCAAAGGTGCCGAACTCATGACGGGCAGCTCGACCACCCTCGAGCAAATTGGGTTTACTGATTTATTGAAAAGTGACCAACATCCCTGGAAAAATTTGAAAGCCGCGCTCCTGGCGGAAAAGAATCCGGTCAAACAATCGCTCTTGCGGAAACAAGCGACGCTGGCCGACTATTATATTGGCAGCGTTCAGGCCATAACGGAAACCGGACAGGTGCTTATTGCCTCGAATACCGGCAGCCAAATACCGGCCTACGCTTTTTCCAGCCCGCACGTGATCTGGGTGGTCGGAACGCAAAAAATTGTTGCCACACTTGAAGATGGATTACGGCGGATTCGCGACTATTGTTTGCCGCATGAGGATCAGCGGATGAAAAAAAACGGCCTCCCGGGAAGTGCGCTTGGTAAAATCTTAATATTTGAGCGAGAAACATCCGCGCGTCGATCACTTCGTATGATCTTGGTGAACAAAGTCCTGGGATTCTAATTCACGTTTCGTTTCATTATTAGACAGAAAAACGTTCTTGCCAGACAGAGCGTTTTTTATATCAATCGTGTGCTTCTTCAGCGTTGTTTCAGTTTTGCTGTATACACTTATCCACAGCCACCCTTCATTTATCACGTTGAAATATTCATTTCTGATTTATTACTACCACCCACATGTTTGTTCTTCGTTACTTGAAAGGCGAACTTTTGCACCGGCCAGGTAAGACAATCACCGTATCGCTGGGACTGGCCGTGGCCGGCGCTATCATCATCGCAATCATTTCCGTCTCACAGAGTCTCTCGGCCGCCCAAAAGACTGTTTTAAATCCTCTTTCGAGTGTTGGCACCGACATCATGATCAGTCGGACCGTGACGCAAGATGAGCTCAGTAAATTGGATGACGCCACGCGAGAAGAGGCCCTGGTTGATAACCGGGTGATGACGGATTTCGCGAAGCTCGGGGAGCCCGGCGAAGCGTTTACAAACGACACGCTCATGCCCGGCAGCATGCTAACCTTTGCCGCCGCTGACACGCAAAAGATCGATGCGTCTTTGGTAAAAGCCTATGCGGGCGGGCTTGTTTTAAACGTCGTCCATCAAGAAGGGACAATTCCAAAACTGGCGGCTGACATCGAAGTCGGCGGCCAGAGCATTGGCTTCCGGCAAGAATTTCAAATGAGCGACGCGGATCGCGAGGCCTTTATGGAGGCGCAGCAAAAAGCCATGGCCGATCTGAAAGCGAAAGGCATTGACCCAAACTCCGAAGAAGGCCGCCAGCTATTACGCGACTCAATGCCAAAGCCAACACAGAGCGTCAGCGGCGAGGTCGTTGTTCCGAAAGAAACCATTCATCAGGAAATCGGTTCATTTTCAACCGATGTGAAAACAGAAAATTTCACACTCGGCGGCGTTGACACGAACAAAACCGATATCGGCCTAATTCTGCCAAACCAAATAGTCGAAGGCCGCTATCTCGAACAATCAAGTGAAGTCGTCGCCACGCGTGCATTTGCTCAGAAAAAGAATTTCGCCCTCAACGGGACGATTGACATCGGTGGTAAAAAATTCACTCTCGTCGGCATTGTCGATCCGAAGCTCTACACCTTGTCAGCCGATTTATACATGTCACTGGCTGATGCGCAGTCGCTGGCAGGCCGTGATGGCCGGATCAACGTCCTGCTTGTGAAAGCAAATAATGCTGACCAGGTGACTGCGACTGGCGCCAGCGTGGCTGCGCTTTTTTCGGGCGCCAAGGTAACCGACGCGTCTGAAACTGCCAATCAAGTCTCTGGCAGTTTAGTCAGCGCTTCGAACCTGACAAATAAATTTATCGGCATCACCAGTATTGTGGTTGTCGGCGCTGCCCTAGTGATTGTCAGTCTCTTGACGGTGTTGTCGGTCAATAAACGAGTGCGTGAGCTTGGGACACTCAAGGCGATCGGCTGGAGCAATGGGAAAATTATCCGGCAGATTGCTCTGGAAAATCTCGTGGTCGGGATTATCGGCGCCGGACTCGGGGTCGGTCTCGGTGTGCTTGGTTTGTGGCTTGTGAATCATTTCGATATCACCTTGTCGGCGACTTTTGAAACCACGCAAAACGGGATGAATATGATGCGGCGTTTTCTCGAAGGAACTAAACCTGAGGTGTCGGCCACGGTTCCGCTGCAAGTCAATCTCTCGGCCATGGTCCTTGGTCTTGGTGCCGGGGTTGCACTTCTCGGCGCGGTCGTGGCCGGCTTTTTTGCTTCGCTTAAGGCTTCCCGGATGAAACCGCAAGAAGCGCTCCGTAACATTGAATAACCATATGACGATTATTATCACAAAAAACCTCAAAAAACACTATCAGCAGGGCAATAAATCAATTCGGGCAGTTGATGGCGTTGATTTGTCAATCGAATCAGAAGATTTTGCGGTGGTCGTCGGTCCGTCAGGCTGCGGTAAATCGACCTTGCTTCAGCTCATCGGCGGACTCGACCGGCCGACTGAGGGCACGATTGTCGTGAATAACGTTGATGTCACTCGGGTGAATGACCGAAAATTAACCCAGCTTCGGCGGGAATCGATTGGTTTTGTCTTTCAAAATTTCAATCTAATTCCGACCCTCACCGCCAGTGAAAACGTCGAAGCCGCCATCGCCAAACACTCTGGCAACGACCGGAAACGAGTAACGGAACTTCTCGCCAGCGTCGGTCTGGGGCAACGGATCAATCATCTGCCGACGAAGCTCTCGGGCGGCGAGCAACAGCGCGTTGCTCTCGCGCGCGCCTTAATCAATGAACCCGCCCTGATCCTGGCTGACGAGCCAACCGGAAATCTCGATAGTGCGACCGGAGAAGAAATATTAAATCTCCTGAAAACGCTGAATCGGGAAAAGAAGAAAACGATCATGCTGATCACGCACAATGATTACGCAAAGAAATTCGCCACCACCGTCTATCACATGAAAGACGGACAGATACGACAATAACAACCGAATTAGAAATATATCAAAAGCACCGCCCTTTGAGGCGGTGCTTTTTATCGATGCGGTTTGTGTTTAACTTAGCATTTCCGGCTCTACCATGTAGTTCAAGGCCGTTTCGCGAGTAACAAATCCTTCTTTATATAATTGCCGGATATTTTGATCCATGGTGTACATGCCGAGGTCGGCGCTCGTCTGAATCACGGCTTTTATCTGCGGGATTTTGTTTTCACGTATAAGGTTGGCAATGGCTGGCGTGTTGATCAATACTTCGCGGGCGGAAACTCGACCCATCGAAATCGGATCAAGCTTTGGGTTCCCGAGGACTCCATGTTTGGTCCGGATGCGCGGCAGAAGCTGCTGAGAGATAATTCCTTTCAAGAACAATGACAGCTGGAGCCGCACTTGGGATTGCTGGTTTGGCGGGAAGACGTCGATAATACGATCCACGGTTTGAGCCGCATTATAGGTATGGAGGGTGGCAAAGACCAGATGGCCTGTTTCAGCCATTGTGATCGTTGTGCCGATGGTTTCGAGGTCGCGCATCTCACCCACGAGAATGACATTGGGGTCTTGCCGGACCACGTGTTTCAGGGCTTGGCCAAATGAGAGCATGTCCGTGCCAAGCTGGCGCTGCCGGATAATGCTTTTCTTCGGTTGATAGATAAACTCGATCGGATCCTCAAGTGTGATAATATTGCACCGTCGCTCGCTGTTGATGAGGTCGATCATGGCAGCCAAGGTGGTGGATTTGCCGCAGCCCGTCGGCCCGGTAACCAATATTAAACCTTGTTTTAGGCGGAGGAGTTCGTAAACAACCGGCGGGATCATTAATTGTTCCAGCGTCGGGGTGATGGAAGAGATAACGCGCGCCGCCAAACTGACGCGTTCCTTTTCCCAGTGGATATTTACACGAAAACGGGAGACGCCCCGAATTTCATATGAAATATCCAGCTCGCGCTCACGGTTCAACACTTCCTGGGCCCTCGGGTCAAGCATGGCAAAGATCATTTCATGCAGTTCCTCGGGAGAAATTGGATTATATCCCTCGATCTCGACCAGCTCTCCATCAACACGTAGGATGGGTGGCATATCGGCGACTAAATGGAGATCAGACGCCTCTTTTTCAACGGCAATTTGAAGTAATTCTTTTACAGTCATAATGAAAAAAGTTAGGCCGGCCTAACTCAAATCTTTACCTTATATTAGCCAAATAATGTCTTTTGATTTGAGTTACGGTCGTTTTGTTATTACTAATATTATTCTATCATAAGCAAATATATTTGTCAAGTTGTTCTTTTTTTTGTGTTCCATAATGTACCGTTGGAAATTTTTGACAAATGCTAACATTAGTGCTAAAATCCATGGTGACAATTTATTAAAAATCTTTTTCGAAAAGCTAAATTATTTAGCTAATTTTGGCACTTTTTGTGGTTTTAGGTATTATTGTGGATAAATATCCAGAAAGATTACTAAAAAATAAAAATTGAAGAGCGGAAAGAGATCGCATCTCCTCAAAAAAACTAGAGTAACCGCAACACAGCGCACGACGCGGAAGAAGGTTTTAATATCACGAAAACAAGGTTGGAAGCAGTTGCATTCAGGGCAGCGACTCCAAAAGGCTTTTGCCGGGGTCGCTGTTTTTGTACTCCTTGGTCTGGTCGTTTTCCTCGGCTGGAAAATGCTGCTCGTCCAAGCGGCCAGCGACACAGTTACATTAAATACCCGGGCGCAATGGGAAGCTGGTGAATTTTATCCCAACACAATCGACACAAAATCAACCGCCGACAGCCTGAAAATCCAATCCGGTTATGTTGGCGACTGGGACAAAGGTACTCCTGGTTTCTATACCGATACGGCCGGATATGATTATTGGACCTATGACGGCGCTTCATACGGCGCGGACATGACTACGGACGGCACTTATATTTACATGATTCCAGGCAACCGTCGGCCGTATCTTATCCGCTACAATCCCGAACTAAACACCTGGAAACAGCTGGCTAATGCGCCGACGGCTTTCTTTTACGGCGGTTCGATTGCCTACGACGCTTCCACCAAATCCATCTTCGCCATCGACGGCGGCGAACAGGTGGAAACCGGTACCGCCGGCAAACACATGTACAAATACGACATCGCGGCTGATGCCTGGAGCCGGGTCACTGATGCACCCGATGCTTGGGGATTGGGTTCTTCGATTGTCGCCGACGGGAACGGAACAATTTACGCTGTCCGCGGACGAAGTACGGACTCGCTCTGGGCATATGACATTAGCGAAGACGAGTGGGACGTTACTTTGCCAGCCCTGCCGACGCCATATTTCGTTTATACGACCAATGGCCAGCCGCTGGAATATGTGAATGAACCGTATTCCGACGGCAACGGCGATCATTGCCTTTCTGGGTGTCTCTTTACGTTATATGGAAATAATAATCGGCAATTTTTCCGGTATGATATCGCCGAACGCCAATGGTATTACAATTCGCCGACCGATCTGACTATCCCGGCGGCCCTCGGTGGTGTCGGATACGGATCTTCGTTTGCCTACGATTCGACCAACGGAAATCTCTATTTACTGCACGGCAATCAGACCGCTTATTTTTCCAAATATGACGTATCGGCATCGGATTGGGATGATGCCGCAGCCGATACCGCCGAAGCGCCCGGACCGGTGTACAACGGCGGAGTGGCCCTATATCTGGATGGATACGTTTACGCCCTCAAGGGTTATGGCGTACCTGATATGTGGCGCTACAAAGCTGATGACCCGGGCGGCAATGCCTGGGAGTCGATCTCTACTCCGGTCGCCACCGGCAATGCCGGCGAAAACGGCCACATGGTGTTGGTTGATACGGATGCGAAGTGCGGCGGCGATGCTCCCTGTCTGTATATGCTCCGCGGCGCCAACACGAACACGTTCTGGATGTACACAGTCGACACAAAAACTTGGACCACCAATCTCAGCACTACAAACCTGGGCACGCTTCAGGCCGGGTCGTCGATGTGTTGGGACGGGGATAATACGCTCTTTGTCCTGCGTGGCAACAATACTCTGAACTTTTACAGCTATAGTATTAGCGGCAACGCCTGGACCGCCCTGACCGATATTCCGAGTGACCATAGCGGGCCGGGCGACTACCCGGCTGGCGCCCAGACCGCTTATTACGGTGGCGGCCTGACCTGCGTCGGCACGACTGTCTATGCCATGAAGGGCGGCGCGAACGCCAATGGCTCAAACCATTTCTTCAAGTATTCAGCCGGCGCCTGGACACACCTGACTGTTCTGCCGCAGCGCGCCTATACCGGCGCCAAGCTGATCGGCGTTCCATATGATGCCGCCCACACCGAATACTGCGCCGACACGAACGGCTGCGTGTTCGCGCTAATGGGCAACCAGCGCGGTGATTTTTACCGGTACGACGCCACGGCCAATGCCTGGACTATCCGTACCAGCCTGCCCACTGCAACCATCTACACCGCCTCCAGCGTCTATGATGAGAGCGGCCAGATCTATACCCTGTCATCCGACTACGACACGAGGATGTGGCGGTATGACATCGTGACCGATGTCTGGACCCGAACGGCTGATTTTCCGATGCGCAACGGATACAACACTGCCATGGCTTATGACGCCGCGAACAACATTCTTTACGCCCAATTTGGCATGGCCACTTACCAAATTGCACGTTTTACTCCATCAAATGACAATTATATATCATCCGCCACCTGGATCTCCGCGACCCAGGATCTCGACTATGTCTCAGCTTGGGAACAACTCACGGCCACACACGCAACCCCGGGCGGGTCGAGCGTTTCATTCGCCCTCCGCTCGAGTACGGACGAAGTGACCTGGTCGGATTGGGAAACGGTCGTGGACGGCGCGACCGGGGAATCAACCACCCAGGATCTGTCAGCTATTGCTACCACCGAGGCTCGGTATATCCAAATCAAAGTGACACTTACCTCTGACGGCACAAACACGCCGACCGTGAGCGACCTAGCTGCCACCTATACAAAAGACGGAACCGCACCCTCAAATCCAACCATCACCGGCTACACGGACAGTTCGAAAGCAACCGGTATTACGAGCGGCACCACCTATTACTATACCAATCCATATTTTGAACTCTCGGGCGCCGCTGACGCGCATTCCGGCGTCGCCGGGTACTATGTGCGATGGTCAACCGAAGGTGACGATGATCCGGCGGCAAGCGAAGATTATTACCAAACCGGCGCTACCTTCGAAGTAAATACCGAGCTGACACCCGAGGAAACATATTACCTGCTGGTAAAAACCAAGGATAACGCCGGCAACGTATCGGCTGCTTCAGCCAGCTTCACGTATATATATTTCGGGATCCTCATTGCCGATGAAACACGGCAGATCTGGACGGCTGAAGCTGACTTTGAAACACCCGGAACAACTGAGACAAACATCAATACTGAGGCCGGAACCGGAACATCAATGACGCTTGACGGGGTATCGCCGGGCACCTGGATGGATCTGCCGGCCACATATGGCATTGCGCCAGACAACCTGACCGCATACAATGATACCTCTATGACATATGACGGTGATGATACGATCTACGTGCTGCGGGCGGTAAATAGCAAGAAATTCTATTCCTATACGATCTCAAGTAAAACGTGGACAAATTTAACAGACATCGCCAGTACAAATAACGCCTATTACGGTGCCGTAATAGAGTACGCCAGTGGTGCCGCGTATTGCCGAGATGATGACGACGATGTGACTGGAACAACAAAATGCGTTTATGCTTTACCCGGATCGAGTGTTAATCCGCCTTCCGGTGATACGTCGAAAGAATTCCTGCGGTATGATATCGACGGTACCGATGCGAATTCCTGGACCAGCCGGGCAGCTATTTCAGGTACTCTTTTATACGGTGCTGGCCTGGTCTGGAACGGCGGCGATTATCTGTTTGCCGAACGCGGATACAATCAGTCAAATTTTTACCGCTACAGCATCTCAACCAATACCTGGTCTGACCGTGCCACACCGGATAACGCTTTTTATTACGGGTCCACGCTTGCTTTCGTACCGAACGGAACATACTGCGCTGACAGCCAGGGGTGCATTTTTGCCACCCGCGGCGCGGGTTCAGACCATTTCTGGCGATATGACGTCAACGCTAACTCATGGAGCTATCTGACCGCACCGCCCAACGCTTCAAGTTCAAAAGGGAATTACGGCGCCACTTCCGTTTATCATGATGGCTATATTTATTTATCCGGCGGATACGCGGCCACTGACTTCATGAAATACAATATTTTGACTGATACGTGGACGCTGCTGGCCGATCTACCAGCCACTCATTATTTCGGATCGACTGGTGGTATGAGTTATTGCAGCGATACTGACACAATTTACATGCTGCGCGGCTACAGTGAATATAGTTTTTTCAGTTATGATGCGGTGAATGATAAATGGCGCAATCCGACCCTGCCACACGGCATGAGCTCGGCTGGTTTTAACTATGGCGGCCTTACCCATGACAACGACGACACGCTCTATGTGGCACGCGGCGGGAATAACAACGACTTTTACCAATACACCGTCTCCACCCAAACCTGGAAACGACTGGCCAATGTGCCGATGCGGATGTACTACACCTCGGACCTTGTGTATGTCGACGGATATGTCTACGCCCTAACGGGAACACCGCCCTACGCCGAGGGTGTGTCGCGCTTTTATCGCTATGATCCGACAACCGATTTATGGACGAGACTGAACGATACGCCAGCCACGGTCGGGTATGGAACAAGGCTCGTCTACGACGGTGATCATACTATTTATACGGCGAGGGGTGCCGGTACAACAACCTATTATTCTTATGATCTTGACAATCCGGGCTGGTCGACACAGGCATCGACCGTGCCAGGTACGCTCACCAACGGCGCCTGTGCCGTCATGACCGAAATCAGCGGCACAAAATATATTTACCAGATACGCTCGTCCAATACCTTAAACGTCTATCGTTGCACGCTCGATCCTGATGAAGGGACGTGTACCTGGACAGCGCAGGGTCAGCCTGGCGACCCAACCGATGCGCCGGCCGGAACCGGGAGCATTAATGTCTATTATGGCGCCGCCTGTACGGTTAGCGACGGCAACATTTTTGTCCCGCGCGGCAATACGAATAATCTTGATTTCCTGGTGTATAACATCACCGGCGACTCCTGGACCACGCGATCGCTGAATAGTTTTTACTACGATGGCCGGATGGTGACCGGACCCGATGATATTCTGTATGGTTTTCGGGGTTACAATACCTCATCACTGGAACGATACGTTCAACAATCAGACACGACCAGTTTCGAACGCGTCGGCACCTGGACCTCGCAAATCATCGATGCTGGAAATATCTATGGTTTCAGCGGACTGACCGTCAATGATTCGACGGAAACAAATACCGCTCTGAAATACGAAACCCGAACCTGCGCTGACGCCGACTGCGCTGACGATGCCGACGATGAACACTGGTCTGACTGGGACGAAGCGTCAAACGAAAAAACTGTAGGCTCGACCGACTACTATGCGGTTGATTCGACGCCGGCTCAGTATATCCAGGTAAAGATCACCTTTACCTCAGACCGCATTTACACCCCAACCCTCAACGACCTCACTCTAAGCTATTACTCAGACGGTGAAGCGCCGACAAACCCCGATAGTCTGACCGCAAAATCTCAAGCGGCGGGCGGGGTGGATATCACCACCGGCAATTGGTACGGCCATGCCGCGCCATACTTCTCGTGGTCTGGCGCGGCCGACAATGCCGGCGGTATCGGCATCAAAGGCTATTGCGTGTATTTTGGCACGGACGACGACGCTGATCCGGCCGACGGCTGTACGCCCCAGACCGCTGCCACCTATACCGCCTCGGGTCTCGAAACCGGCCAGACGTATTATCTCCGCCTCAAGACCGTCGACCACATGGACAATACGACTGACGATATCTGGGCGCCCTTTACCTATAGTTATGACAGTGTTGCTCCGTCACGTCCGACGAACCTCCAGGCCAGCCCAGCCGTCCCCTCGGCCACCAACAGTTTCAATTTTACCTGGACCGCGGCCTCAGACTCCGGCGGCTCGCCCGCTTTTGAATATTGTTATCGACGCTACGTCAGCGAGGACGTGAAAGACGCCAACGACACATGCATTGCCAGCACAAATACCTCGCTGGCTGGCATCGAAGCGCTCCAGGAGGGAACCAACTATCTGCAAATTCGTTCGAAGGATACGGCTAATAATTACTCAAACAACGGGGAATATGAGTCCGTCGCCTTCCGCTGGGCCCAGACCCCGCCGACGCTGCCCCAAAACGTCGAACACGGCGCTGTCGAGGGCGATGCCTATTCACACACTTTTGCCTGGGCAGAACCCGCCGAGCATGCTTTTGACATCAGTGCCTACTGCTATCAAATAAATGAGATACCGACCGCCAGTTATTGCAATAATAGCACCTATGGCCGCTGGACCACCTCGATCGAAACCAGCGCTCGTTTCTTAGCGGCTTTCCGCACGCCCAATACGCAGCCCGGCACGAATTATTTCTATATCGTCGCAAAAGACGAGGCCGGACTGGTTGATTGGAACGCGACCTTTGACTGCGAGACTGGGCTGGGCTGCCTGGCATTTGAATCGGACACCATCTCGCCGAATACGCCACAGAGTTTTTCCCTCTCTGACGCGTCAAATCGGGACGCCGAAAGCTATCGTTTGACGCTCGGCTGGACAAAGCCGGCGGATAACGAGGGCTCGGTCCTCTACAAATATAACATCTATCGCTCGACGGACGACGTCACCTATAGCCTCCGTGAAAGCATTCTCCATGTCGACGGTCAGGACGAGTACGCCTACACCGATGTCAGCCTCGACAATACGACCACTTATTATTATAAAGTGACGGCGGCTGATTTAGCTGGGGCTGAATCTGATTATACGACCACCCTGTCACAGAAGCCGGAAGGAAAATACACCGAACCGCCCGACCTCGTCGGCAATCCATCAATTCAGCCGCGAATCCGTTCAGCCCTGATCGAATGGCTGACCGAGCCGTCAACCCACCCAGCCAGTTCGTTCGTCCAATACGGAACGACCACCGAGTACGGGGGCGAGCAAGGATCGTCCGATCTTGTCTCCAGCCATTCGGTGACGATTATCGATCTCGAGCCGGCAACAACGTATCATTTTCGGCTGAAATGGGTCGACCAAGATGGTAATGTCGGCTATTCACCCGACTACACCTTTACCACGAACGATGCGCCGTCGCCACCGATCAATCTCACTGTTGATCCCGAATCAAACACGACAAATCGGTTTACTTTCGATTGGGATCCGCCAACTGACGAAGGCGTGACCATCAGCGGGTATTTCTATAGCATTAACAATATTCCAACGGAAGAGAATACGAGCTTTGTTAGCGACTCGACCGTCGGTCCGATCGCAGCCGCCACTCAACAGGGCGTGAATACGTTCTACGTGATTGCCGTCGATGACGCCGGCAATACCAGCTACAGCAACTACGCCTCGACCGAGTTTGAAGTACACACCGCCGCGCCGGATCAACCACGTAACATCACAATTGTTGATTCCTCAGACCGGAATGCGCAGCGATATAATATCACGCTTACCTGGGATCCACCCCTGACCGCCGCCAGCGCAGACGAAGAAACCACTATCTACTATACGATTTACCGCTCTGGAAACGGCGGCCGCTATTCCGAGATTGCTCGGGTCACGTCGACTGGCTATCTCGACACCGGATTAGACAATAGTGTCACTTATTCCTATAAAATTGTTGCTTCAGACAAGGCTGGCGCGACTTCAAAAGCCACCAATCCGGTGTCCGAAATACCCGAGGGCCGCTACACGGAACCGCCGGAGATTACAAAAGATCCTGTTGCCGCCCCGGATTCCTATAGCGCCATCATTAGTTGGCGGACAGATCGTATTGCCTCTTCTTTTGTAGAATTTGGCCTGACGGAAAAACTCGGCGAGGAACAAGGTACTGCTGAGCAACTCGTCGACCACGATGTAACCGTTACCGGCCTGAAGCCGCTCACAAAATACTATTTTCGAATAAAAAGCATTGACGTCGACGAAAACGCCGCCTATTCAGAAACTGAATCGTTCACAACTCTTGAGGCGCCGCGCGTGGCTGAAGTCGTTATTACTGACGTTCGTCTTTTCGACGCCGTGATCACCTGGAAGACAAACAAAGAAACAACCACAATTATTGATTATGGAACGACGACGGACTACGGCCAAACCTATACCGATACCGGCGGTTCTTATACTTTCACCCACACCGTGAAGCTCGAACGGCTGACCGACGGCACCACCTACCACCTCCGGATGGCCGGTACGGATTCAAATAGTAATCCCGTCCAGTCCGACGATTACAGTTTTGCCACCCTGACGTTCCCGAAGATATCTGACGTCAGTTTCCAGAACAAGGCCGAGGGTGAGACCGAGGTTACCTGGAAGACAAACGTACCGACCACCTCGACCGTCGAATATTGGGGCGATGTTATTCCTCCAAAAACACAGGGAAATACCGCGCTCGTTACCGAACACTCCGTCCTGCTCTTCGGTCTCGAGGACGCCACGGTCTACCAGGTGAAAATTCACGGCACCGACCAATTCAGCTATGAGGCGTTGAGTAACCAGCTCACCTTTACCACCCTTGAAGATACGACTCCGCCGATCATATCAAATGTTAAATCTGAATCAAACACCATCGGTTCGGGTGAAGCGTCAACGATTCAGATTGTTATTTCCTGGGTAACCAACGAGAAATGCACTTCCAAAGTCGAATACGGAGAAGGGTTCTCTGACGCCTACAGCGGCGCCACGGATGAAAACGCCGAGCTCGTTTCTGAACATCTCATGGTCGTGACGAAACTGGCGCCGGCCCGGACGTACCATTTTCGGGTGGTTTCAACGGATAAGGCGGGGAACGAATCGAAGTCCGACGCTTATTCCGTCTTAACTTCCGTTAAGCGCCCTTCATTCCTCACTCAAATAGTTGATAATCTGGCGCAAACCTTCTCCTGGATAGGAAATATCGCTGATGTTTTCCGTTAATACTCAGGTGTTAAATAATAATGGTATAATACAGACGGTTCCATCATCCTTTGCCATGTCGCTTTATGCCCGAACTTGCCACATCAACGCCAGTCGCTAAACCCGAATCCGCGCCCGTCGCTTCAGAGGACAAAGTCGCTTTGAGCGACCTTGGCGGTGACTCCGGCGAATCGCTGGCCGATCAATCATCGTTTAAAAAACCGATCATTAAGCTCGAAAACGTAACCAAGAGCTTTCGGGTCGGCAACGAGTGGGTAAAAATCATAAAAAATATCAGCCTGGAAATTTTTCCGCGGGAGTTTGTTGTCATCCTCGGCCCGTCGGGCTGCGGCAAATCGACTCTCTTAAACACCCTCCTGGGCCTCGAGAAGCCGACCTCGGGAAAAGTCATCGTCCGCGGCCACGACATTACCAACTACAGCCTTGACCAGCTGGCTCAGTTCCGTTTAAAGAAGTATGGCGTCGTCTACCAGCGCCCGGATTGGATACGCTCGATGAATGTCATTGAGAATGTGGCCCTACCTCTGGCGATTACCGATATTCCTCGAAAATACCGCCTGGCGCGTGCGATGGAGCTTCTCCGCAAGCTGAAAATCGACCACCGCGCCTACTATAACCCGACTGAACTGTCCGGCGGGCAGCAGCAGCGCGCCGTCATTGCCCGTGCGCTGATCAATAATCCCTGGATTGTCGTGACTGACGAGCCAACCGGAAATCTCGATAGCGAATCGGCCGAAAACGTGATTAGTATTTTTAAATCGTTAAACGAAGATTCAAAACGGACGATCATTATGGTTACGCATAATATTGAATACGTCCATGTCGCTTCCCGGACAATCTACATGCGCGACGGTGAAATCCTGAATCAGAAAATTAATATCTAACCATGCGCTTTAGTTACATTGTCTTTCTCGCCACTAATAGCCTGCGAAAACGAAAACTGCGAAGTTTCTTGACGATCGGCGGAATGGTCGTCGGCATTAGCGCGATTGTTTTTCTCGTCTCGCTTGGCTTCGGTTTGCAGAAACTTCTGAAAGAGCGGGTGACGAACATCGAAGCGCTGACGATTCTCGAAGTCAGTACTGGCGAATCGACCTTGCTCAAGATAGATAAGCGGGCAACTGATGGCTTCAAATCGATTCCGAACGTTATCGACGTCAGTCCGTCGGTCAGTATTTCCGGCCAAGCGCTATTCAAAAACGCCGGCACGGACATTGCCGTCTTTGGCGTCAATCCCAGCTATGTCGGCATTGAAGGGATCCGGTTAGTCGATTCTGGCCGCACGCTCAACGAAGACGCGAAAGACGAAGCGCTTCTGACTACCACCGCGCTCGAACTGCTTGGCATCACAAACAATCAGGATGTGCTCGGGCAAACCATTCGTCTCAAGGTATTTGTCACCGACCCCGAGTCTGAAACCGGCGAGCAGATTTCAGAAGACGTCAGCGTTAAAGTTGTCGGAGTGATTGAAGACGCCGAACTCAGCATCGCGTACGTTCCGTTGAGCCTGATCGAGCCGTTTGGCATCAAGCAGTATAATACCGCCAAGGTGAAAGTGACGGAACGGTCCAAACTCGAAGATGTTCGCATCCGCATTGAAAACCTGGGTTATCAGGTTGATTCGCTCGCCGATACGGTCGGCCAAATTGATCAAATTTTCATCGTCTTCCAGATTATCATGGGTGGCTTCGGATTAATCGCCATGTTTGTCGCGTCACTCGGCGCTTTTAATACCTTAACCGTTTCCTTGTTAGAACGTACCCGTGAAGTCGGTATTATGAAAGCGCTTGGTTCAACCCGGAAAGATATCTATCGGCTTTTTTTGACTGAGTCGTGGCTGATCGCCGTGACTGGCGGTCTGCTCGGCGTTACGGTCGGCTGGGCCAGCGGGGCGCTGGCGAACGTCGGCTTGAATTATCTGGCACAACGGTTTGGTGGCGAGCCAGTGAGCGTTTTCTATACGCCCTGGCTCTTCGTGGCTGGGATGATTGTACTGGCTCTTCTGATCGGTTTCCTGACTGGTGTCTATCCCGCCCGACGCGCCTCGAGCTTGAATCCGCTCGACGCCCTGCGGTACGAATAATCCGGCATATTTAAAAAATCAGCCGCCAAAGCTGTTTTTTATTTGGTAGCCCCACGGGGAATCGAACCCCGATTATCGGCTTGAAAAGCCGGTGTCCTAACCGTTAGACGATAGGGCCAGGCAATGATAGAAATTTGTAATTCAGTTTCTACAATAGCGTTTCAAAAGAATTTTGTCAATCATGGCGAACTACGTTAGAATACACATATGAAAATCCTCGCCCTCGAAACATCCTGCGACGACACCGCGGTCAGCGTTGTTGAGATAACACCACGAGCGACACGCGTGTTATTTGAAGTGGCCTCGTCCCAAGTAACTACGCACGCGAAATACGGCGGGATCGTGCCCGAGGTGGCTGCCCGTATGCATTGCGAAAACATCGGACCGATTATCAGAGAGGCCTTGCAATGGCATTCACCCGACACCATCGATCGGATCGCTGTCACCGCCGGCCCGGGACTCATCACGTCGCTCCTGATCGGTGTTGAAACCGCTAAAACGCTCGCCTACGCTCTCCGGAAGCCAATTATTGCTGTCCATCACGTTGAGGGGCATATATACTCGTCGCTCATCAAGAATCGGCGGGTTCGGTTTCCGGCTCTCGCCCTGATCGTCTCCGGTGGCCACACTGACATTATTCTGATGACTGGCTTTGGCCAATACCAGATCGTCGGCCGAACCCAAGACGACGCGGCCGGTGAAGCGTTTGATAAGGTCGCCAAACTCCTTCGCCTCGGCTACCCGGGTGGCCCGATCATTCAAGCGCGCGCCCGGCGCGGCCGGCCAGCGGCTTTCGCCCTCCCGCGTCCGATGCTGGAGCAAAAGAATTTCGATTTTAGTTTTGCTGGTCTAAAAACAGCGGTTCTCTATCTCTATCAATCGGGAAAAATTCCGAGCTCGAAAATCAATAATCTCTGCGCTTCTTTTCAGCAAGCCGTGGTTGACGTTTTGGTGACAAAAACGCTACGGGCAGCGGAGAAATATGGCGTCAAAACAATCCTCTTGGGTGGTGGCGTTGCCGCAAACACGCTTCTGCGCGCAACCCTGACAAAAGAAGCAAATCGACGGGGATACGCTTTCCGTATGCCCACGCTGTTTCATTCAACCGATAACGCCACGATGATCGCTCAGGCAGCCTACTACCGAAAACCAACGCCGTGGCAGCGTATAAAAGCTGATCCGAACCTTCCGCTGTAATAATCTACAAACACCCGGGCAATTATTACCGCTCCAGAAATCCCCTAAAGCGATTTGCTAACTGGGGTGGCCAATGTTTGCGCTTTACGCGCTCATCAAGTACAATAAAAGCGCCTGAAAATGGTGTTTTTTACTAGTCCGGACAAAAGTTTTATGCCGACCGAAATCCCAAAAGCCTACGATCCAAAAACAGTCGAGCAGGATTTGTATAAAGCCTGGAAAGAATCAGGGTATTTTAATCCTGACAAGCTCCCGGGCAAGCGGACAGAGGCATACTCAATTGCCATGCCTCCTTTTAACGTCACCGGCATCCTTCATATTGGCCACGCGGTTTTGCTGGCGCTCCAAGATATTATGATTCGTTTCGAACGTATGCGCGGGAAAAAAACGCTCTGGTTGCCCGGCACCGATCACGCCGCTATCGCCACCCAGAATGTCGTCGAACAAGAATTGAAAGAGGAGGGGAAAACAAAATATGATCTCGGACGCGAACAGTTTTTCGAACGCGTGACGCGTTTCGCCGATTCGCAGCACGGCCGTATCGTCGAACAGATTTCCCGGATGGGTGCGAGCTGCGACTGGTCGCGGGAACGGTTTACTCTCGATGCCGGACTGTCTACAGCTGTCACTTCGGCCTTTACGACGCTATACGACGACGGTCTGATTTACCGTGGTGACCGGATTGTAAACTGGTGTCCGCGCTGCCAGTCCACGCTGGCCGACGATGAAGTGGAATACAAAGAAAAAAAGACACCCTTCTACTATTTCAAATACGGGCCGGTTATTATCGGCACCGCCCGACCGGAAACAAAATTCGGCGATAAGGTCATTGTCGTCCATCCCGACGACAAACGATACGCAAAACTGGTTGGTACTTCTTTCGAGGTCGAGTGGATCCTCGGACCAATCACCGCCCGCGTCATCGCCGATCCGGTTGTTGACCCGGAGCTGGGCACCGGCGCCATGACGATTACGCCCGGACACAGTTTTGAGGATTTTGCGCTGGCGCAAAAATACGGCCTGCCGATTGAAAAAATAATAGATGAAAGCGGACACCTGACCGAGGCCGCTGGCCCGATGAAGGGCTTGCCTGTCAAAGAAGCTCGGAAAAAGGTGGTCGAGGCTCTTGAGAAAAAGGGCTTGCTTGATCATATCGACGAAAATTATACTCATAACCTTTCGGTCTGCTATCGTTGCGGCACGCCCATCGAGCCCCTGGTCTCACGCCAATGGTTTCTGGCCGTCGATAAACCGGCTAAGCGACTTGGGAATAAGACCCTGAAGCAGCGCGCCTTGGAAGTGGTTGAAAATAATGAGATTGCGTTTGTACCCGACCGTTTTACGAAAGTGTACCGGCACTGGATGGAGAATCTCCACGACTGGTGCATCTCGCGCCAGATCTGGTACGGACACAAGATACCAATTTGGTATTGCGAAGATTGCCACAAGGATCCGAAAAAATACCAGTCTGGTGAATATTATTGGCTGCCAGAAGAAAATACCCCGACCGCCTGTCCGCGCTGCCACGGCCAAGACATCCATCAGGACCACGATACTCTCGACACCTGGTTTTCTTCGGGCTTATGGACGTTTTCCACGCTCGGCTGGCCGATAACTAAAGACATGGGCTTTGACGCGTCATTAGTTGAACTGGTGAAATCCGGGAAAAAGACAAAAACGTTTCGTCTGCGTGACCATAATCTGTCGGCTGGAGAAACATGTCTGACGCACGACAGTAAAACGAAAAATAAGTTCGGCTATTTGCGCATTGTTAGTTCGATCAAAATTTCGTTCAGCGAAATTGCGCTCCAAGCAGCCGGACACGAACCGTATAAAAGCCAAGCGGAATTGAAAAAAACGTTTCAAAAATACTACCCGGACACGGTAATAACGCCGGAAACGCCGGTCTGGGTGTATGAATTTGTCTTTCAAAAAGAATCTGATTTGGAGCAATTCCACCCTACCTCAATCCTGGAAACTGCTTACGACATTATCTTTTTCTGGGTGGCGCGAATGATCCTCATGTCCACCTATCTGGTCGGCAAGATCCCGTTCAAAACCGTGTATCTCCACGGCTTGGTGCGTGACAAAAAGGGACGGAAGATGTCTAAATCGCTCGGCAATGGCATTGACCCACTGGAGATGGCCGACAAATACGGGGCAGACGCGGTGCGACTCGCGCTCGTCATCGGTACGACGCCAGGGAACGATCAAAAACTCGACGAACAGAAGATTGCCGGCTTTCGCAACTACGTTAATAAGGTCTGGAATATCGGCCGGTTCATTGCCCTTCAGAGCGCGGATAAAAAACCCGGGAAACCAAAAACGGAAACACTGGCCGACAAATGGATTATCAGCCGTTTGCATACTATTATTCGTGACCATTCAACGCATCTGGAAAAATTCGAGTTTTCCCAGGCGGGTGAAAAAATATACGACTTTGCCTGGCATGAATTCGCCGATTGGTACCTGGAAATAACGAAACTAGAGGGCAATGTGGCCCTGGCCCATCAGGTGTTTGGTGAAATCTTAAAACTTCTTCATCCCTATATGCCCTTTGTCACGGAAGTGCTCTGGCAACAGCTTGATTACGATAAAGATTTGCTCATGATTCAGAAGTGGCCGACGTCCGACCAGTCAAAATACAATCCTGAGGCGGAGAAAAAGTTTGCCGAACTCCAACAGACTATCACCGAATACCGCCGGCAGCGGAAGGAGTCAGGTGCCCCGGCCGGGCAAGCCATATCCGTACCTGTGCCGACTGGCTTAGCCGAAGAGCTTAAACCGATTATTGAGCGCCTGGCAAAAGTAACATTTACGACTTAGTATGTCCTATCGTGGCGAACATGGATTTCCGCACTTAAGCATTGAGGCGATGGAACGCGACCTGTCTGATGTTGAGTATGACGTATCTAATGTCCTGGCTTCCCCGTATAAAAAACGGCAGCCGCAGCATGACCGCCTCGTTCAGGAACATGGCGGTCTGTCTCCGTATGAACCGGAAGAGCTCGCTGCGGACCGCCGCACCATCATTGATCTGGGACGCCGCGATCAGACTGAAGATACCGTCCGCGGGCGTATTCTGGAAGCGTTTCTGGCTGAACACGCTCCCACGCTGGGCTGGTTTGGGCCTGAGTCTCATGCGGTAACCACCTGCGAATACGACAATCGGTGCAACGCCACAGACATGGTATTGACTTTGCCGGGGAAAGACGGCCAACCGGCGCACCTGGCGATTGACGTTACGACGGCCACCAGCGGGGGCGCCCTGTCAGAAAAGCAACACTGGCTGAAGCAGTCGCTTGAAACCGGGGAACTGACGAGTTTGAAGTATTACTTTGACGCCACCGAACCGGTGATCGGCGTCCGGCGCCTGGAACATATCCCGCGGGTGGTCATCGGCTTGCCGGCGGATGCGGTCGGCGAATTATGTAAGCTGTTGGAGCCTTATTTGAAATCCGGCCAGCGCCATACCGGGGAAGTAAATCTGCGCGAACACCCGCTCAAAGAAGAATTAATCAGTTCAACGGTGTCACAGCTGGAGCAACAGATTCTTTTCCTTGTGGTCCATTATTTTGAGCTCATTTCCAAACGCGATCCGCACGGAACCTGCGTGTATATCACAAAAACGCGACTGCCTGAACAATTTGAGCAGTTTTCCAAATTGATCCATTCCCTTACTGAAGTAATGTTAACATCCGATCCTGCCAGCGTAACCAAGCGCCTGCCACTACTAACGCAATCGGTCGAAGTATTGGAATCGCTCGGCAAACGTTTTCAGGTAGATTTTCCCCTGGGGCAATGCGTACGTAAAATTAGTGAGATTCGCGACTTGCTGGCTTCCTCCCGGCCAAATGAAAAAGGTTCCGAAAAACGCATTAGCGATCCCGGAACCGAGGCGGTCCGTTTGTCGGACCGTGAATGGACACGTGCTGATGATCATGGCTTTACCCCCTGGTTTCGTCGCGCCGCAGAACTCGTAGAGCTCGAGCAGCGATAGAAACGAGGATGATCCACCAGCTCATCCGCGTTAGCTTACGCTGAGTCTCTCGGAACAGAAATTCGTCGGTTCTGGCCATCGGCTTTCTCCCTTCCTTCGTTTGCAGCAATACGGTATGCCCGATCCTACCACGGGTCTGGCGCGTTGTCAAGACAGGGCAAAGTAACTCTAATATCTATTTTGGAAATTAAAAAAACCCTTGTCGGGTTTTTATTTTTGTCTACTTATTCGGCCACTCGAAAGACTTCGTCGAGACTGGTAATACCATCCAGGGCTTTGAGCAGGCCATCTTGAACGATGGTAATCATGCCGTTTTTCACCGCCGCATCTTGAATGGCATATTCCGAGACCTGACCGCTGAGAATTATTTTCTCAATGTCAGGATTCATCATCATGACTTCGTAAATACCCGTCCGGCCTTTTAAGCCGAGGTGATGACACGCGTCGCAGCCCGTGCCCTTATAGAATTTAAGGGAGTTAAGATCAACGCGATATCCTGAATTTTCAGGTATTTTGCCTAAATTGTCCTTTGCTTTGGCCAGCTCTTCTTCAGTCGGTGTATATTCAGCCTTGCACTTATCGCATACCCGTCGGACCAGCCGTTGGGCCATAATCGCATTCAGTGCTGGCGCTAAGAGAAATGGTCGGGCGTCGAGGGCCATAAACCGAGGAATTGTCCCGGCGGCACCATTGGTATGGACGGTCGATAACACTAAATGGCCGGTGAGCGCGGCTTGGATCGCGATCTCGGTCGTTTCAGCGTCCCGGATTTCACCAACCATGACGATATCGGGGTCTTGCCGGAGAATCGCCCGCAAACCCTTGGCGAACGTATACTCCCGGCTGGAATCAATCTGGCTTTGGCTGATGCCGGGGAGTTTGTACTCGACCGGGTCTTCTAAGGTAATAATTTTCGTTTCCGGACGATTGAGAAGATTGAGAATGGCATAAAGGGTGGTGGTTTTACCGGAACCAGTCGGACCGGTCGTGATGATCATTCCGTTCGGGCGTTTCACCTCTTTTTTCAGTTGCTCGTAGGCTATGCCTCGGATACCGAGCTGATCAAAGGCCAGCGCGGTCGCTGACGAATGGAGGAGGCGCATTACCACGCTTTCGCCATAGGCGGTGGGCAGAGTCGAAACGCGGATATCAATTTTTTCGTCTTGCATCGCCACGGTAATTCGGCCATCCTGCGGCACGGTCGTGATATTCATCTTCAGTTTCGCCATGAGCTTAATTCGACTGATAATCTTCGGCCAGCGCTCCGGCGGCATTGCGGCCACGTCATATAATACGCCGTCAATCCGAAAGCGGACTTTTATCTCATGCTCTTGCGCCTCGACGTGGATATCCGATGAGCCGGCGTTAATAGCCGAGGCAAGAATCATGGTAAACACCTCAGTCAGCGAGCCAGACTTTATCTGGGCGTCAAGCGTCTGAAAATCTGTTATCCGCTGCTTAAACTGGTCAATGTCAGCTTGGCTGATTTCGAGATCGCGCGATACCATCTTCACCTTCACCACGCGATCGTAGTGTTTTAAGGCCCACTGCCAGCTATCTTCTGAAATAAGGTAGAGTTCGACCTTGCCCTGGAATTTCTGGGCGAGCCGCTGGAGAATCTGATCAAGGCCGGCCGCTTGCGGCTCGACAACACCCACTCGTACGCCGCTCGACCCCTGATAAAATGCTATGATCCGGCAATCTTTTGCCTCGGTTTCTGTTATCAGGGAAATGATATCCGGGCTGATCGGATAGCCCCGCAGGCTGATATACGGCAAACCTAAATCCTGGGCCCGTTGTCGGGTCGCTCGTTCTTGCTCCCGGACGTCGATTTCTTTCATTTTGTCCTGGAGCTTGTCGGTCGCCGTTACTTTTTTCTGGGCGGCCTTTGATTGACGCAATAAATCTTCGATCGATTGGGTATCAGCCATATCGACTACAGTATATCAGATTCTGGGATAATAAAAAACAGCTGGCCAGGCTATTTTTTCTAATCTTACGCGATATGCGGTTGGAGTATTTTGAGTATCGTTTGTTCGGCCACGAGCAGATCTTTTTCCGGCAGACGTATTTTTGTAAAATCATGGCTGCCCTCTGCCTGGAAGGCTTTAAAAACCGCCAGGGCGTCAACGTTGGTTGGAGTTGAAACAATGCCATGAATTTGCTGGGGTTTTTTTTCGTACAGGATGAAGATGGCTTTTGCTTCCGGCGTGTTCACGATCAGCTCATCAATAACCCCGGGCAGGTCTTCGGGCCGGGCGCCTGATTTTGTGAAGTCCTCGGCGGTCAGCAACGACCAGACAATGGTATTGTTTTTTGTTGACCGAAGCCGGGCCAGCGTCCGACCCCAGAGCTTGAGCGTTTCGATCGATTTCGTTTGATACAAGTTCTTGATAATCTCTTCGCGCCGGGCGCCCGAATCGATGAGATGGCTGGCGATCGCCAACGACTTCGGCGTTACGGCCGGACTCTGGAAGCTTTTCGTCTTTGAAATGATGCCGGTCAATAGATTCGTGGCGATGTATTCGTCCAAGAGCTCGCCGCCGAGCGATTTCGCGAGTTCAAAAACGATTTCAGAAATCGAGGTGGCGGTGACGTCGACCAGATTGACCTGGCCGAAATTTTCATTCGCCGCTTCGTGGTCAATATTGAGGATCGGCGTCCGGTAGAAAAACTCGGTTTGGTCATCGTACATCTTGCCGAGCGATTCGAGATCGGGCGCGCCAAGGATAATGATGAGGTTGTACGCGAAATTCCCGTAGGCCAGCGTAACATCCTTTTCTTCAAAATATCCGTTCCGTGGTGTAATATAGATATTGAGCTTCTTGTTTTGAATATCATAGCTAAGCTCCTCCACGCTGGTCCGGCTGACGTCGAGCGAGATAATGAATTGGCGCAAACTCGAGAGCTCGGTGTGAATATCGTCGCTTTTGGCCAAAAAGTTTACGTTCGGTGGCAGCCGAAATTCGTTGCAGACCACCTTGGCGTCTTTCTTCAGTTTTTCCAGGACTAAAAAAAGGCCGAGTCCAGAGGCAACGGCATCGACTGATGGATTTCGCGGGAGGACAATGATAATGCTGCTGGACTTTTTAATGATATCTTGCGCTTGTTGAAGTGGGGTTAAAGCCATGACAAAATATGAGGTATTTTTTGAGAATTCCTTAGCATATCCTACTTATACGAGGCTGTCAAGAATTCCTCGCTATTTCACTCACCGATGCGTTATCTAAGCCAAAAACCCAAAGAAACGATTGCTTTTGCCAAGCGTGTCGCCTCCCGTTTACGCGGTGGCGACGTGGTGGTATTCTCCGGCGGTCTTGGCAGCGGAAAAACGACCTTTATGAAGGGGGTTGCGAATTCTTTTGGTATTCGTCAGGTTATCCAGAGTCCGACCTTTGTCATTGCTAAACTCTATCGTCTCAAAAAAAACACAAGCCGGATTCGAGCCAAATATCTTTTGCATATCGACGCCTACCGGGTAGCTGGTCGTTCGCAGTTGGCTGAGCTCGGCCTCAACGATCTAATTGGTTCGCCTGACGTGATCACTTGTATTGAAAACCCGAAACGGTTATTTCGCAAACGCGATTATACCCATCGAATCGCGTTGCGGCTCGTTAATACTGAGACGCGCTCGATCATCTTCCAATAAGGCAACAGAAACTGTATAATAGAAACAGCTGAGAGTCTCAGTTTGATAATTCATCCTTGCCTATGTTCGCCCAGTTTCGTTCGGCGCGCCATTCACTAATGCGTCGGGCAGACAATTTACAGCGGCAGCAAAAGCGTTTTCGCCATAATTTTTCCGGCTTCGCGAAATGGACGTGGTTTGAATCGGGCCGGGTTATATTACTCGTTCTTGCCTGCGTGGTATCGTTCCCTGTTTATTTGCTCCAACCGGACAACACTGGCTTTGCCCTCCTGGCCTGGCGCAGTGGCAGCGGCAAGTTCTCCGAATCATATCGTCAATACACCTTGCTGCGACGAATCACCCTGATCTTTGGTTTTTTGTTCGCGTTTTCGTTGATTCTCTGGGTGTCCAGTATTTTCATCTAAAGGTTCTTACCGGAAAACAAAAAACGGCTGTCACGCCGTTTTTTTGCTATTAGGTGTGGCTCGCCGGCAGCGGCGCTTTGCTTGATACTTGGTCGCGCTCACTCGCGAGTTCTTTTGCCACCAAATCATCGACCACCATTTTTTCACGGTTGATGCTGATCACCTGATCGCGCGACACGCAGAGGTGATGCTTAAAAATACCAGTGATTCCGTGTTTTGTCTTCACGAAGTAGCGGGTAATCCGCTGGCTGAGCTCATCAAGCTCAAAACCGTCGACGGCGCCAAGATGGGTTTCGGACTTGGTGTAGACCGGGAGTTGAATAAGCTCTTTATTGCTGAGTGACATCGGTTTTTTCCTGGTGAAGGTGCCGGCGTAAAAAGACATACTGTTGAAGAACCTGGAACAACGTCGACGCTGCCCAATACAAGGTTAGGCCGGCTGGGAAGCTCACGCCAAAGATAAAAGTCATAATCGGCATCAAAAACATCATTTGCCGGTTCATGTTTTGCGCGAGATTTCCGCCTTTTGGCTTCGGCTGATGACGGATCATCATCCATGACTGCCAATATTGCAGGACGGCGGCGAGCCCCGCTAACACATAGTTCTTTGTCTGCGTTAAATCAACAAAACCGAGAAAATGCGTATGGATCGGCGTGGTCGCATAAACATCTCGGAGATAGGTATAAAGGTGTGTCAGTTGATTGGCCGGCAATATGCCGGTAGACGGATCAGTCCGTGAAACAGCGATAAAGACCTGGTATAACGCAATCAGGATTGGAAACTGGATGAGCAACGGCAGGCAAGATGAGAGCGGGTTTATCTTGTTTTCACGATAGAACTGAACCAGCTGTCGGCTCATTTCCTCTTTGTTGTTGGCGTATTTTTTTCTCAGGGCATCGAGCTTTGGCTGGATATCCTGCATTTTTTGCTGAGATTTGATCGACGATAGGGAGGGGAGATAGAGAACAAGCTTTATAATCGCAGTTACGAGGATGATCGATATTCCCAGGTCATGCGGCGGCAGATAATGATAAATGATCATCAGCAAATTAAAGATTGGCTGAAAAAGAATGGTATTGAATATTTGTCCGATCATATTGTTACCTTACTGGGTCAATCCCGCCCTTCGAAAACGGGTTGCATTTTAATATTCGTACAAATCCTTTGTACGCACCGCGAATAAGTCCATGCTTTTCGATCGATTGATAGGCATAATCAGAGCACGTCGGGGAATACCGGCAATAGCCATACGGATGGAGGTGTAACAATGGCCCATGATCAGGCGACAGGGTTTTTTGATACACAAATATCCCCTTTAGGACTGATTTCTTTATTATTTTACCTAATTTTAGCATATTTTATAGTAATGCGCTTCTTTTTAAAATAAATGCTATATCTTGATTTATTTCGCTAAAACTAGCCTTAATAATCGTTTTTTTCACAATAATCGCGCAGTCGTAGCCATTTTTTATTTTGGCTAGTTTTAGCCTTATTATTTCACTTATTCTTCTTTTTATGAGATTTCTGTCTGTGGCCTTCTTCGCTATCTTCTGAGAAACGACAATGCCGAATCTCGATGACGGCAAGCCGTTTTCTGCTTTTCGGATGACGGCATACTTCGAAAAAAAATGGGCTCCTTTTATATAGACCCGACGAAAATCACGGTCGTTCGTTAAGCGATGTGATCGGGGGAGCATGATGTTTTTCTAGACTGACAGCCGGCGTCTTTTCTTTAGCCTTCGACGACGCAAAATCGCTTTACCGTTTTTTGTGCTCATTCGTTGGCGGAAACCATGTTTTCGCGCGCGGCGTCTTTTTTTTGGCTGATAGGTTCGTTTCGGCATAACTAAAAAGAATAATAATTTCGTGGTTATTCTACCAAGAAGTGTCGGTTTGGTCAACGATTATGTTTATTAGCCATTTCCTCCACCCCTCATCCACATGTTATAAACCTTTTTTATTTAGACAACCGTTTTATCTTCGGCGATTTCATGGTATAGTCTAGTTCTGAGTTTTTATTTTTTTGCTATATCGACGGGCTATGACAAACGAACAACTCTGGGAATCAGTACTTGGAGAATTAGAACTTACCCTAAGTAAAGCAAACTTCACAACCTGGTTTAAAAATACGTTTATTGCTTCGTATGACGAGAATATTGTTGTGATCGCGGTACCAAATGCTTTTACAAAAACCTGGTTTGAAAACAAATACAACGCCCCAATTCAAAAAACGCTTCGGCACCTGACAAGCAATGAACATTTAGAGGTAACCTATAAAATTACCAGCGCCCATAATTACCGGGTGCGCGAACTTCAGTCAAATGATCTGGCTGGGCCATCGGCGGCGGCTCCTGAAACAAGCGCCGTGCCGGCCGAGGAAATAAACACCGGTCTGAGCGAGGGTGGTTTAAACCCACGCTATTCGTTCGATAATTTCATCGTCGGGAAGGGAAATGAGCTGGCCAAGGCAGCGGCCGTGGCCGTAGCCAATAAACTCGGGACTGTCTATAACCCGCTTTTTATTTATGGCGGGGTCGGCTTGGGTAAAACCCACCTCATGCAGGCGATCGGCAACGAGGTACTGCAGAAGCAAAAAGGGAAACAGACATTGTACGTGACTTGTGAAAAATTTACGAGCGAATTTATCCAGGCGGTTGGACAAGGTAATGCAGCTGATTTCAAAAATCGGTATCGCAACGTTGATGTCCTCCTAATTGACGACATTCAATTTCTGGCTGGCAAAGAAGGGACGCAGGAAGAGTTTTTTCATACGTTTAACGCCCTCCATCACGCCAACAAACAAGTAGTCATTAGCTCTGATCGACCGCCGAAGGCCATCCCAGCGCTCGAAAATAGGCTGATATCGCGTTTTGAATGGGGGATGATCGTTGATATCTCGCAGCCCGACTTTGAAACGCGTATGGCAATTCTTGAATTAAAATGCTCCAGCAAGAAACGCGTTTTAGACCAAAAAATACTGCATTTTATTGCTAATTCTGTCCAAAACAACATTCGCGAACTCGAGGGCGCCCTGAATAGAATCCTCGCCTACCATGAACTTAATAACACCGAGCCAACCCTTGATTCGACGCGCGCCCTACTTTCGAACATTACCAGTCGACCAAAGAAAGGAGCGGTCGTCCCAAAACACGTTATTCAAACGGTAGCGAGTTTTTATGATATTCAGATTGAGGATATTACCGGCGCCAGCCGTAAAAAAGAGCTCGTTGTTCCTCGACAAATGATTATGTTTCTGTTACGCGAAGAGGTGGGGTGTTCCTACCCGCTGATTGGCCAGGAGCTTGGCGGGCGCGATCACACCACCGCCATGCACGCACACACAAAAATTAAAAACGAATTACAAACCAACGAAAAACTCAACCAAGACATACAGCTCATCAAGCAGCGTTTATATAATATGTAAGCCTGTGCAGGATGTGTGGGCGGTGTGTGACTCGATTGTGTGAAAATTCTTGCTCCTTCTATCTCCAATAAAACTTATCCCGCTTGTACGCCCGCATCATGCACGAATCCTCCCTCGCTTGCCCACATGCCAAATCGTTGTTTCATCAATCTGGGCGGGACGAATGTGATCGCTCGATGAGTTATCAACGTCTCTATATCTATTACTATATTTATTAATCTCCCTAAGCTATATGAAATTCTCTTGTCTCCAGGAAAATTTAAACAAAGGTCTGGCTCATGTCGGACACCTCGCAAGCAAAAATGTTTCTTTGCCGATTTTGAACAACATCATGATTCAATGCGAGAACGGAGCTATCAAACTTTCGGCAACGAATCTCGAGGTTGGCGTCAACACGATTATTCGTGGCAAGGTTGAGGCCGAGGGTAAATTAACGATACCAGCTCGTACCATCTCGGATTATGTTTCGTTGTTGTCTGACTCAAAAGTTGAGGTGGTGAGCGAGGGGCTTGAGCTGAAGATTGCTACCAAGAACGCCCGCACAACCATCAAGGGCCAATCCGCCGATGAGTTTCCCTTGATCCCGAAAATAGAGCATAAAAACCCCTACCAAGTTCACACGAAAGACCTCAAAAAGGCTTTAAATCAAGTGGTTTACGCGGTGGCACAAGATGAATCACGGCCTGAAATAAGTGGTGTTTTTTTCAGTTTTTCGGGTAATTATCTGACGGTTGTGGCGACGGACAGTTATCGCTTGGCTGAGCGAAAAATTAAACTCGTTCAGCCAGCCAAAGAGACGGTTGAATTAATTGTGCCAACCCGGACGATCCAGGAATTGACACGCATTATTGGCGAGGGGGCCGAAACGGTCGAAATGTACTTTACTGAAAATCAAATTCTTTTCGTCTGCGAAGGCATTGAGTTAATCTCTCGGGTGATTGAGGGGCGCTATCCGGATTATAAACAGATTATTCCGCAAGAACATAAAACACTGGCGACGTTTGATAAAGAAGAAATGATTAAGGCGGTGAAGTCGGCTGCGTTGTTTTCGAAATCCGGCATCAACGACGTCAGTCTAAAAATCCAACCGGACAAGCATCAGTTGGTTGTGGCTTCAACAAACGCCCAGCTCGGTGAAAGCATAACTGAGGTACCAGCCGAAATTGAGGGCGACGCGAACGAGGGTGTATTTAATTATCGTTATCTCATTGACGGTCTTCAGAATCTTGATGTTGACGGCGTTATGCTGGCGTTAATCGATGGGGCTAATCCCGGCACCCTTCGGGCGAAGAGTGGTACTGACTTTCTCTACATCATTATGCCGATAAAACAGTAGGCATGGAACGGTTGTCCCCTCAGCATCTCAATATCTCGCTCGCCCGCGCAAAAATTAAGCCGCAGGTTGAAGCGTCGCAAGTCCTTGAATATTTTGAAACACTCCTGATTGAACAGTGGGGCAAAAAAGTAGTGACGAAAGTGAAGCCGCTGTCGCTGATCGACGGAACGCTCCGGGTGGCGGTACTCAGTTCGGTGTTGGCGGGCGAGGTGCGTCTGCGTGAACACCAGCTATTAAAAAAAATAAACCAGCGCTATTGTCTGGCCAAGGCAAAGAAGATCGTGTTGGAAATATAATTATTCGATCGTGACCGTACGGTAGTCGCTGAGATCGGTTGTGCCGTCCTCGAGTTTCACCTCAAGATAGAGGCGATATGAACCAGCGGGCGGGGCGGCGGCCCAGGTGACCTGAAAGCGATTCGAGGTAAGCTCGGTCGTTTTTTGTATTAATTGCGGTTCGGTGCCGAGCAGGTAGACGGCGACCGAGGTAATACTCTTCGGATGGTACGCATAGCCAGAGATGGTAAATGGAAAATCAGCCTGTGTGAGAGCGGCGTTTTGTGTTGGGGTGGTGAAGGTGTAGGTTGGGCTTTCGCTCGAGAGGAGTAGGTTGAGCGTCCGGTCGATTTCGACGACACCACCGCTTTTATCGTAAAACAGCGATTTTAAAGTATAAAAACCGTTCGTTTTTTTTGAGACGTCTGCTTCAAATGAAAACGGCGACTCAGTCAGGCTACCCAGTTTTGTTGAATCAAGATACAGTTCAACGCGATCAAGCTTGTACGCAGCGTCGACGCGTACGGTAATTTTTAGCGGCGAGCTGGTGATAACGGCATTGTCGGCGGGCGAGAGCACGGCGACCGCGTCTTTTTCTTTGCTGCCATCTTTGCGCAGGCTGCAACTTTCTTTTTCAAGGGGTTTGCTCGAAGTGACATAGCCGGGTTGACCACCTGCCCAGCGCTGAACCCCCTCTTCCCAGCGATTGAATTGAGGGTCCTTCTGCGGATCGGAGGGTGCTGGGTCGAGCGGTTTATCTTTATTGACGTAATACAAAATGGTGTGCGTTTCTTTGTAGGTCTTTTCGGCAATGTACTCTTTCGGATAGGTGTTAAGGCATTCGTCGGGAATAACCCGGCCGGTCAGAGAATCAACCTTCACCGTGTGAACTTCATCAATTTGACCATTGAGCATCATCTTGTCGGTATTGATGGATTTCGGCGGTTTAAACGTCTCGGAGGGCGTGCCGGCGAGCAGGGTTTCCATAAATTGATGCCAGATCGGCGCGGCCACAACGACGCCGTCCGCCCCGCTTTTCATCTCCGTGTTGTCGTTATTGCCCACCCAAACACCGGCGGCCAACGATGGGGTGTAGCCAATTGTCCAGGCGTCTCGGAAATCGTTCGTCGTACCGGTTTTTGCGGCCACGACGCGGTCTGAAAGAATCAGCGGACTGCGACCGCCAAAAATAAAGCTCCGGGCGTTATTGTCAGTCAGAATACTGTTTATATTTCTGGCTACTTCTTCATCCAAGACGCGCGATTCCTCGGGTTTGGATTCTTCGAGCACCTTCCCGTCTTTGTCCTCAACTTTAAGAATCGCCACGGTCGGATGCCGCAGGCCTTCGCGAGCGAAGACAGAAAACGCGCTGACATGCTCTAACAATTTAACTTCGCCACCGCCTAAGACCAGAGAAAGGCCGTAGCGTTCTTCGTCGTTCAGGGTGGAATATCCCATCGCGTGAGCGTTTTCGAGTACGTTTTTGAGGCCGGCTAAATATAATGTTTTCACCGCCGGGATATTTAATGAACCAGCCAGCGCTTGGCGCATTGAAACCGGTCCATGCTCGCGGCCGTCGTAGTTGTGGGGCGTATAATTACCGAAGTTTGTCGTTACGTCGAAAAGCATGGTTTGTGGGCTGTAGCCCTTGCTAAAGGCAGTGGCGTACACAATTGGTTTGAAGGACGAGCCGGGTTGGCGCGGGCGCAGGGCGACATCAACGTTTCCGTCATGTTCAGTGTCGAAATAATCAGCCGAACCGACCAAACTTAGAATCTCGCCGGTTTTCGGGTCGAGCGCGACAAGCGAGGCGTTTGAGCCGTTATACTGGCGCACCTTGGCCATCCCGTCCGTGATCGCTTTTTCGGCAGCGTCTTGCTTGTACATGTCTAACGTGGTTGTTACCTTCAAACCGCCTTGTTCGACAAGTTTTTCGCCGTATTTTTCAGTCAGCAATTCTTTGACGTAGAAAACGAAATGCGGCGCCTCGATATTTTCGCGAAGCTTTTTGAACTCAAGCTTAGAATCTTTCGCCTCGGCGGCCTGGTCTTTTGTAATATACCCAAGCTCGGCCATCTGATCGATAATATATTGCTGGCGGCCGATCAACTCATCGACGTGACTGCCAAACGGGGAATAGTAGGTTGGCGATTTCGGGAGGGCGGCGATAATTGCCGCCTCGGCCAAATTTAAGTTTTTAGCGCTTTTGCCGAAATAGGTTTGGGCCGCCGATTCGACGCCATAGGCAACCGACCCGTACGGAATTTCGTTGAAATACATCTTTAATATCTGGTCTTTTGAAAACTTCCGCTCGATCTGATAGGCTAATACCCACTCTTTAATTTTGCGTGTGATTTTTTTATCCGGACCGAGAATGGCATTTTTTACGAGCTGTTGTGTGATCGTTGAACCGCCCGGTCGCCGCTGTCCGATTGAGGTGACGTTTATCCATACCGCCCGAATCAAGCCGGTAATTGACACGCCCTTGTGTTCATAGAACTGGCGATCCTCGGCGACAATGGTAGCATTTTTTAAATTATCCGGAATATCTTCAAGTTGGACAATCGTTCGTTTCTCGTCGCCGTGTATTTCATACAAAATTTGCGTGCCCGTGCGGTCATAGATTCTGGTGCTCTGGGCGACATTTCGGGTCAAGAGCTTGTTCGGGTCAGGCAGGTCGCGGCTAAACCAGGCAAACGCGCCAACAACAATAATGCCGCCGAGCAGAATCAGTATCACCGCAACTACCACGGCTCGCCGCCACCACCAAAAACGCGGACGAAGTTTTTTATCTGCTGGTTTGGGCTTCTCTTCCGCGTTCGTGGCCTTCCAAGTTTTCTGATATGGGGTGAGTTGGGGGATTGGCATAATAGGGCGAAGATAAGACAAAAAATCCAATAACTAACTAGCTTTGTCATTATACCAAAAGTCGACTATAATTATAAGTACTATGGCGACAAAACGAAAAACACCTGAAGACTTGCTTAGCCGCGGGGTTGAGGAGATAATCCAGCGTTCGAGCCTGGAGGAGAAACTCCGCAGCGGGCGGCCGTTGCGCATCAAGCACGGCGTCGACCCGACGACCCAAGACCTTCATTTGGGCTATGCGACGGTCTACCAGAAACTCCGGGCGTTTCAAGAACTTGGCCACACCATTATTTTTTTAGTCGGCGATTTTACCGCTCGATTTGGCGATCCGACGGATCGCGTTCAACAACGACAGCTTCGTGCCAAAGACGACATTGAGGCCAAAGCGCAAAGCTACATCAATCAAATTGGAAAAATACTAGATATCAAGAAAACGGAAATCCGCCGAAACTCTGAATGGTACGAGAAAATGTCAGCCGAAGAACTTCTCCAGCTGCTGTCCCGGTTTACCGTCTCCCGCCTGTTGGAGCGGGACATGTTTGAAAAACGGCTCAAGGCGAAAAAAGAAATTGGCTACCACGAACCCGTTTACCCGATTCTCCAGGCCTACGACTCGGTTCAGCTGCAATCAGATTTTACGGTCATTGGCACGGACCAAAAGTTTAACGAACTCCAGGGCCGGATTTTGCAGAAAGAATTCGGCCAGGCGCCGCAGGACGTCATGACAATGAAGCTGCTGGTCGGCACCGACGGACAGCGCAAGATGAGCCAGAGCCTCGGCAACTACATCGGCATCACCGAATCGGGAAATGAAATGTACGGCAAGGTCATGTCGATACCGGACTCAGTCATCCTTCATTATTTTGAACTAGCCACCCAGGTGCCGCTCAGCGAGTTAAAAACGATCAAGGAATCAATCGCGGGCGGCGAGAATCCCAGAAACATCAAGGCGCGCCTGGCCAAGGAGATTGTCCAGCAATACCACGGCGCGGCCGAAGCCAAGAGGGCGGCGGCTGAATTTGACCGTGTGTTCCGGGACAAGCAAACGCCTAAAGAAACCATCGCCTACGCGGCGCCTAAGCGCCCCGTCACCCTTTCGGACGTGCTGGTTGAGACAAAACAGGTGTCCAGCAAGTCCGAGGCGCGCCGTTTGATAGAACAAGGCGGCGTTAAGATAGACGGCCGGCCGCACCTCGACTGGCAGCGCCCGGTAAGCCTAAAAAAGGGAATGGTTGTCCAGGCCGGGAAGCGGAAGTTTATAAAGATTCAATAGACTTTCAATATAAATAACGCGGACAAGAGGATGCCGCGTTATTTATATAGTCAGAATATTATGCCATATAACGTTTGCGTATATCTGATGTCGCGCTAGCGATATGTGTGGAGGCTCCAGAAGAGCCGTAACCAGATATACGCTGTTAGCTGATCGTATTCCTTTTCTTTTGTTCTCTAGCAAGAGAACGTGTGAAAAAAATCTTTCAAATTTCTTTAATTTTTACTAGTTGCCACTAATATTGCAATAACTGAAACAACTAGAGAAGCAAACGCAATAAAAGTGGAAATGAAAGTTAATCTGAGAGTCCGATTGAGATTCTTCAGTTCTGACAACTGCATCGCCTCAGACGCGCTTAGAGTCATTTTACATTTGCTGCATTGAAACACTGCTGGAACCATTTCACCACCATGACCAGTATTAGTGTTGGGCGATGCCTCTCTTAGTGTTTGCCAATCATGTTTGCATTTAAGTGCTTCCATGGGGTCCACGAGTTATTTATTAGTTGATATCTTCTCCCAGTCGAAACCAGAATTGAATATATTCTGGAACGGTTGAATAATACCCAAGGTTGTTAAATCACCAATTGTGCCCCAGGTAGGGATACCAAAAAGGCAAGCCTGATTATTCTGCTTCATTACTGCGAGCCCACCGGAGCTACCTGTATCAATAAGTGCAGTAGTGAAATAATTATCTCGTTCCTTGCCCGAAATGATCCCCTCAGTAACAACCATGTGACGCCCCATTCGATACTGGGAATATGCTTCAAATCTTGCCAACATTATATATTTTTCTAAGTATTCAGCTGTAGGCGAAGGAAATTCTGCGGTGTCCGCTGAACTCGGATAACCAAATACATAAACCTTTTCCCCTATCGGATTCCTAAAATTACAAATTGGAAATGATTTCGAATTGTTTTTTAACAAACGTGATTCCAGAATACTTAACAAATCGTCTTTTGTAGGTTTCCCCGTATTTTGTTCCTCTTCGTTAAGGTAATCGTTTATATCATTTATTTCGTCTGGTATCAGTATTGCCAAGTCAACAATATCACCCCTTCTTACAGAGTCGGAGGAGTATGAGAAACCAATTCGATTAGCACCCTGAGAATCACTTTTTTGTATTTTACCTTCCTGTGCGAAATCAACAGAGCAATTATCTAAGTAGGATTTATCGGGATCGTGTAGTTGAGCAACGTGTTCATTTGTAATAACCACTCTTCTCATTTGCTCACCAGTCTCAAGTAATAGATAGGTTCCAGATCCAGCGACAATACCCTGATATTCCCCGTCAATGGTTTTACCAGGACAGATAATTGATCCAATTGACTTTGAAACATTTTTGACTTCGTCCACCGTTAATTCACTACTTACGATAACATATCGGAAAATTGCAATATGAAAGAAATAGTCAGCAATAACGAATAAACTTGCAAGTAAAGCTAGTAGAATGTACTTATTTCTAGATAAGGATTTCATAGAGAAAGAAATTTGATAGATTTTTTACACACTACGGGCGATAGCCCAGAAAAGAAAAGGAATATGCCATATAACGTTTGCGTATCATACGACGTACTAGATATGTCGTATATACGCTGTTAGCTGATCGTATTCCTTTTCTTTTGTTCTCTAGCAAGAGAACGTGTGTAAAAAATCTTTCAAATTTCTTTTCGCCTTCATTTCAGTAAATCATCAAGCTCACAAGAGAGTAATGCCGACTTATTAAGCACGATCTGCTCTTTTGGATTTAGTTTATCTGACGTCATGCGTATAAGCTTTGTTGTGATCGTATCACCGAGCATGATTCGGTTAGTTTTCTTGAAATAATTTTCCGTCTTCTGATAAAAAAGCGTGGCATACTGTCTCAATTTATCTTCAGACGGCGGATGACTTGTCGCCCCATTGCTTGTAAATTCAATCTTACCTTTTATTTTCTCGCTTTCTTTGGTTGGCAAATTACCTTCGTTAAAATCAATCCAGTAATCGCTCATCAAATACATAACGCGAACAAACCCGCCATCTTCTGTTTTGTAGGTATAAATGAAATAGAAATTATCAGGCATTAAGTCGTGGTGCACTCTGATATGCTCTAATTCTGTAACAGTACGTATTTTGTAATCATCAAGCATCCGCAGATAGCTTTCTCGCCAATTCTGAAGCCAGTTCTCAACGTACATGCGATTTGTAAAAAGTGGCATAAGGTCCTGCTTGAGATTTTCATCGCTCACTTTATTCATCTGCAGTGTTAGCTTGTCAAAAATCGCCCGTGGATCGTTTACATTAATACCTTTGGCAACAAGATAATCAATATCAGGAACCACTTTTTTATTCATATACCAAAGAAGGTCGTAGATATCCCTTCCCTTTTCCTCGTACACTGCTTCACCCACACCGCGAGTGCCACGCAAAAAAATGGCGGCTATCTTGCTTGCCATCAAAGCAGACATGTTGTAGGTCAAAATAACGAAAGAGAGCTGATCACGGTTCATTGGTCGACGCTCAGTAACCGTTTTAGGAGCGACAAAATGATTAAGATCTATTTTTACATGGACCTGATTGGACGCGTGACCAAATCCTAATGCTTCGCCAACATGGAATTTTAAAAGGAGCCCTCTGCCGGTCGTTATTTTTATTGTCAGGAAATTTGGATCAGTACCATACGTATCTTTAAAGTGATCCTCTAGCTCCTTTTTTAGATCTGCTAAAAATGATCCCGTTACAGTATGGGATACTTCAAAATCCAAATCCACTGACATGCGGTCAAGGCCGTGAATGATCCGAAGTGCCGAACCCCCATACATCACCCATTTGCGGTATTCAGTATGATGATAAACAAAATTGAGAATGTAAAACTGCAAAGCTTCTTTCAGCTTGTTTCTGCGGGTTTCGGCATCAAGATCGCCATAAACGGAGAGCTCATCAAGCTCTCTTTTAAGAATAGTTAGGATTTGTTCACTCATGAATATGTCTTTTAATCATGGTATAAAAATTTTCTCGTTCGTGTGTTTCCATTTCATCAATATCTATTCTTAGTTCCTTGACGAGTACATTAATGTTTTTCAGTCTCATGCCTCGGAGTTGTCGAGTCTTGAAATACAGCAGATCAAACAGTGCCTTTGAGGGTGAGGCGATAAAAAAATCAAATGGGCCCTTAATCAGTGAGAAGCCTGAAAATAAATCCTTCTTGATGGACTGATAGGCAAAGTTTCCTGCTTTTGTCTGGTACTCTCTTGTAACCTTTGGCGTTACTGAGGTTACAGAATGTATAGCTTCCGTTGTGAGATTATAATACTGAAGTGCTGCCCATGAACTCACATACGACGGAGTTCGAATAACGTTAGCGAGATAAAACGAATAGGAAACCTTGCCCTTGTTTTTATTATAGATATCCGAGGATACATATAATGCCCTCTTTAGCTGGAGAATTTCCTTGAATTTTAAGTAGCGGCTGATGTAGGTATCAACCGTAGTGTCCTTAAGCCCTAACTGCATACCAAGCTGGTATACAGTGCTTTTACTAAAATAGGGCAAGGTTTTTAGCTGTTCTAAGAGATTTTTTCGGCTTTTCATAAATATGACAATAGTGTATCAGATGTGAAACGTAATGTCAATTCAATGAATACTGAAATCTCCCTACTTGAATGATGTGGGGAAAGAAATTTGAAAGTTTTTTACACATCCCGGGCATCAGCCCGAAAAGAAAAGGAATATGTCAGCTAACGTTTGCGTGTATGCGATGTGATAATATCGTATACACGCTGTTATCGGATGTATCAAATAATTTTCGTCTTCATTGCTGAATGACAAAGAATTTTTCTTCCGGGATTTTGTAGACAGGTAGTTTTTCGCCACGCTTTTCAAGCTCTTCCAAGTCATTTTGTTTTTCTTCCGTGTAGTGAACAAAAGCTTTGATTCGGAGTATACCGAGGCCATTTCTGACAGTTGTGCCATGGGTGCCTGTGTGGAAATATGAAGAAAGAGCACATGCGCCCGCTGATGAGCCACTGACGACCTTGCCTTTGATAAGTGCATTAAGGTTTTCAATCGATCTTAGGACGTTGAGTAGCATGTCTGTGTCACCACCACGCATGTACACCACATGAGTTTCTTGTAGCTGCTCCTGGAAGATTTTAATATCACTGTCTGCACAGATGAACTTCAAGCTCTTTTTGGGCGAAGCGGAAGAAAAACGGTCTTTGTCTTGAGCTAAAAGTTTATCCCACTGGTCTCTCTGCCTTGCGAAATAGATACAGAGAATCGTAACAGGATCAGGAAGTCCTTTTGTCATCTCAATGAAAAATTGTTTGTTGTCCTCTGTGGGTCTGCCAGTTTCACCACCATGGAGGATATACTTTGTCATCACAAGTAGAAAATTATTTGATATTTCCGATAACGTTTGCGTATATCTGATGCCCCGCTCAGCGGGGTGTGGGTGGATCCGCCTCTGGCGGAGTAACCAGATATACGCTGTTATATGGTGTATGCTTTTCTTTTCCCAACGTCTAGTCGGGCTACTTTTCTGCAATGGACAAATTTAATTTTCATGTTGGCAAGGGCGACGTTGGATGTAGCAACCCGTATTGTTTCTTAGGTACTGGTAAAATACTCGGTCAGCACGAAGGTGATCCAAATAAGAAATAAGATAACGCCTTCTTTTTTAGATATTGTTTTTCCTGTACGCATGAAATACGAAAGGACAAATGAGGCCAGGAGCATGAACGCGCCGGTGACGTAAATAATTTTCTGCGGAAAGGCGAATGGATTGATCATTGAAAGCAGTCCAACCACGATTGTTGCGTCGGCCAGCACTGTACCTAAAATATCTCCGACTGCCAGAGAATCGTCGTGCTTTCGGACGGCCTGCAATGAAAACAGCAGTTCTGGTATGGTTGTGCCAATCCCGACAACGAGCATGCCAACGAGGACGGGCGTAATCCCCAAACTCTGCGCCAGATTCTCGGCTGATGTCACGGTAAAATGTGCACCGACGAGCAACACGGCCATGCTCGCAAGCAACAACAGGGTATTTCTAAGCCGATCACCTTGACCATCTGCAATCGATTTTGCGTCATGGCCATTCTTGAACGAAAAGAGATAGAATCCGACGCCGGCAATAATGAGTGCCGCCCCCTCCCAGCGCGAATAGTACCCGTCGAAGCCGAGGAGAATCGGGATCAGAAATAAGAACGGGTAGAGAATGTTATTTTTCAACACCTTGCTTTCGATTTTAATCCTCCGTCCTGATATGGCGATGATGATGGCGAAGACGAGCGTCAAGTCGGCGACGTTCGAGCCGAACAACGTCCCCAGGCCAAACGCCGGAATACCCTCAAAGGACGAGTTGATGGCAATAAACGTCTCCGGAAGAATAGAGATGACGGCGACAATGATCATGCCGACGGCGTATTTGGATAGGTGAAAGTTTTCCGCCAGACGGACGGCGTATTTGGTTGCAAGGATTGCACCTTTGATGACCAAAAACAGCGAAACCGACAAAATAAATATGTTTTGTATCATGCGCCGCCCTTCATGTTCATTCCAAGGATGAGAATAGTAACTCTATCCATCATACAATAAATTTGTTCATTGCAGAAAAGTATTAGGCGTCAGCCGTGAAAAGAAAAGCATATGCTATATAACGTTTGCGTCTCATACGACGTACTTACTATGTCGTATAGACGCTGTTGTCAGATCGTACATTTTTATCTTCAAAGTGAAATTTCTCACGCTAATTACCAAAATTTTATTCAGCCGTAGGTTGGAATGTTGAAAGAATTTTACTGTATTCAGGATGATCTTGCTCAAAACCCTTAGCCCAAGAAAAAGTGATAAAATTTAATCCAACGGGACAATATGTGGCAAGATATTCAGCAAAACAACTTTCGGTCTGACGGGTTACTGCTATCCCGTTTATTTCTAATGACTGCTGGTCGTGATTACAATTATATTTCTCTGCAATATCCGCTGAAGAGGCATTAGCGGGAGCCACATCGGGGATCGCGTTGGTTACCGTTACAGCTATTTCAGGGCCAAGTTCGATGCTCGATGTTTCACCTGAATTGGGGGGAATAATAGCCACAAGGTTTGTCTCGCCATCATTAATAGTCCAATCTGGTGGGTATTGAAACGTAAAATGATAATCTTGGTTTATATATATCTTCCAATCTGAAGCTATTGAGTTCGTATTCAGATTTTCAGAGCGATGTTGGTAAATTGGGAGATTGTCCCCATAATCCATTTTTACGTCCGCATGGATGCCATTCCATAATGTCTCCAGCGTGTCATCATGAATGCTGTGGTCATATTGGAGAATCAAATTCTGGCCGGTTTTCGAAAGAGGATAAATCTCCTTTGTGATCGTCCCCTGCCACCCAATGGTCGTTTCCGTTTTCTCCACCTGGCGATGATAGACATACCTGTCACCTTGGAGCGTACCCCAATTCATCATTGTTTTTAAAGCATCTTCTGGAATATCAGCCTTGGGGTCATCTTCCGATTGCACGGACAAGTTCAACGGAATGGACAACCCGATACTCGAGGTGTCAGGGACCGTATTGCCCTCAGCGTAGAAGCTAAACCTATACACATTTTCACTCGGATAAGCGTTTTGCGCATGAAAAATATGCTCAGGAATATGAAAGCGCAGACCCGCTTCGTTGAATTCGCGACTGGACGATTGGGCGTACTCGCGTTCCCAGCGCTCAAGTGCCTGCTCAGTTCTTTCACAGCCAATCAGTATCGTTTGCCAGGTGCAGCTGTTTTTCCAGAGCAGCTTATCCGGATACGCCCGAACCGGGATAAAATCCTCACTCGTCCGGCATTGGGAAAGGGGGAAGTAGTAGTAATCGCGAAACTCGGAGTTTCTCCAATGCAACGGGTTGTCCGTGGCAATCAAGGTGAGTCCGTTATCCAGAGTTAGGGAAGTCCTGGGTTGGGCATTGATCGCTTCGACTATCGTGGCAAATTGCGTATCTTGGCACACACCCTCTCCGAGAGTCTTGCTTGTAGATTTGTACTCACCCCATGCTTCAACTTTCGTGTCAATCGCCACATCAAACATGCCAAAGACATCTTTAACGAATCCAACGTAATATGTGCCAAGAAATACAGCAATGATTGCCAACGCGACGAGGCCGTACTTTAAAATATGTTTAGGGGTATTCATACTCTACTTATTATATGTATACATTGTGTGGAAATGAACGAAATAAGATAAAAATGTATGTCTGACAACGTTCTGGTATCATGCGACGTGGTGAGTGAGCGCAGGCGGTAGAATTGTGCGGAGCACACCGCCGGAGCGAACGAATCCATGTAGCATATACCGTGTTGTGCGGAGTTTACCCGAACGATGTCTGAAGTTCGGACCAAGTAATAACCTTTGCCCAATTGTGCAGAGGGTAATTATTGAGAATCATCTCTTTCTCTTCGGGCTTGCCGGAATAGACATCAACGCCTTCCTTTAGCACCTTAACATTGTATGCGCGAAACGTAAGCTCTTGTGCCGTACAGAAAACACAGCAATCGATTGTGAGTCCGATCAAGACAACCTCGTCTACCTCCTGAGGTGTTCCAATAGTAGAATTAAGCCAGTTCGTGAACGCTTGAGGATCTTGATATGGCAAGCCGGGTTCTTTCGTGGAATCACCGATATTGTCTCTTGTCCAAATCGGAGAATTCATGCATTTAATCCAAATATTCTCCAATTTCACATCAGCAGGAAGCTCTGAAGTGTATCCCTCCTCCCCCGGACGCGTGGAATCATCCAAATCGCCAGGACGAGGTTGTCGATAATCCGAAATGATCTCTGCGACTTTAATATTGCGCTCACGCAAGTACGGCACAAGAGTTTGCTTGATAAAAGCAACATTCGGGTGTGGTCGATAATGCTTGCCACCTTCCGCGCTGAACTCTTTTTGCAAGTCTACAGAGATGATTTTAATAGTCGACATTTATTAACGTGAAATTAAGTGATATTGAATTGGAATAGCGAGGGTAAATTTCGCACAACGTTTGCGTATCATGCGCCGTGGAGCGAAGTGGAATGGCGTATATACGCTGTTGTACGCTGTTCAAAAAATATTTTTCTTTAGGTATTTAAAACACGCGAAACCAAACCATGACAGTAGGTAACATTTCGGTGGCATTATTTCGTGCTGGAGCCGTGATGCTGCTACTGCGCGTTGACCGTAGAACGATAAAGGTTTTTCGTTAATGCCCACCAGAAGGAGGTTTGAGTAATATTGGGTTGCGAATTAGCATCCTCTTGGAGAGTAATCACATCATCACTGATATCTACAACAGTCCATTTACCAGGACTGAATATGTAGGCACCATATTTAGCACTGGACTTTGGAACGCGTAATACCTTTAGTGCGCCATTCTCTTTGTATGCTTCAAACGTAGCAAGAACAGATCCGTACCCCCCTTCGGCAATATCAAACGGCTCTTGCTGGGGGGCTAAAGCCGAGTATGCATAGAACTTGAAGGATCCGGCAAATGTTTCGCTGGTATTATAGTAGACGCCAAGCAGCACAAAAGCGAATCCGATGAATGCAAATAATCCCGCGACAGCAAGTCCGGTACGCTTCCAGGGAGTAACGTGTGTTTTAATAACGAGCCACACTATGACAGCTGCGGCGATAACTAGGATCGGTAAAATTACGAACCAGGTAACCATGTTTGTTCCAATTTGTTCATTCATAGGTATTTTGTTAAAAATATTGACATATTAAATTTAGAAAAGATGCTCTGGCTACTTTCATAGGTCGCCAGAGCGTGTCAGCCGCTTCACTTACGGACAGCTTCCACTCCACGGCTCGGGCTCGCCGTCATAGCCGAATTGCAGACAGCCGAGGTGAGTGGTTCCACTCACACACTTCGATGGCCAGGTATGCGACTCGACGCCGATCCCGTTTACCCAGGCATTTGCGATGTAGCCGCAGCCGGACGAAAGACCGGTGAACGAAATGGTTCTGTAGCCGAAAGGAAGCGAGACGTTGGTGTCCTCTGCCATCTTCTGACCGTTCTGCCAGATCTGCACGGTGTACGAGACAGACGTCGGCCCCCTGAGCGTGACCTGAGCGGTGTCGGCCAGAGCGGGAGTGACCTCCCCCGCGATGAAGAATGCTGCGAGAAGCAGGAGCAACACGACTTTCGTTTTCATTTCAGCCCTCCAAGTTCAACCTGAACAGACGACCACTGAGTTTCCGAACAGCTAAAATAACCGTGCCTCCTTTCTCGGCGTTACTCAGCCGATGATGGCCTAGGTTCGAAAGAGCATACTACTTTAATACTTATTATACTCTGCTAATTCTAGCCAGTCCAGCGGATATTAAAGAAAAATATTTTTTGAATGGCGCACAACGTCCGGGTATCATACGCCTGTACTCGTATGGCGTATATACCCTGTTATCGGATGTTAAGAAAATTTTTCCGTTTACTCCAGGCGAACATCATCTTCCTTCTTAAACTCTGGCGAGCAAACAAGAAAAATTTTCATTTTACCCACAAAGTTGTAGGCGGTATTTATAGGTATAAATACAACATCGTCTCTTTTGACAGAATATTTTTCTTCTTCAATAAAAAAGTCACCAGATCCTTCAGCAATATAGTAAATTCTGTCTTCATTCAAACACTTCACTTTTCCATGATTACCGTTTATCTCAATTAGCGCACCACTATATTGCTGCGTGAGTTTATACTCCTTAATATTCATTGGGCCGACTTTTTTGTTGTTTGTTAGTTCGCTAGCAATATACATATGAATTGATTTATAATATTTTCTTAATTTCCGATAACGGGCCGCGGCTGATGCGACGTGGCCGGAGCCCCGCTTTGCGGGGTGACGGACATGTTCGCATAGGCGCTGTTGTGCGATGTCGCAGCAGCGACGAGCAGAACAGCGACGGTAGGCGCGGCCCGTTGTGGCGAGGAGCGAAGCGATTTCGCCACAACTAGTTATTATGCGTACTTAAGGCCTATTATGCCCCTATTATTGCATGTTTTGCGTAATAGTGCTAGTTTATTAGCGACGGGAATATTTTATCCGTTATTTTTATTTTATGACCGTTCAAACCCACATTGACCAGACAGTCAGAGAGCTGAAAATACGCAACTACAGTCCGAAAACCGTCAAAGCCTATGTCTACGGAATTCGGGAATACCTGATTTACAAAAATACGGATTTTCATGTGTACAGCGAAGAAAGCGTTAAAGATTACCTCCATATGCTGGAACAGAGGGGCGTGTCGGCGCAAACCAGAAATGTGTGCCTAAACGCGATAAAATTCTTTTACTGTGCCGTTGTGCGCTCCGTGTCCGGCGTCGAGGTGCGTTCGGCGAAAAAAAGTAGGAGCCTGCCGGTCGTGCTTTCCCGGGATGAAATAAAGACTATAGTTGATAGCACGCGAAACGCCAAGCATCGGCTGCTGATCTCTCTGGCTTACGGCGCCGGCTTGCGGGTCAGCGAGGCGGTGAATCTGCGAACGGGCGACATCGATACGAATGAGCTGACGGTGCGGGTTCAGGGAGGCAAGGGCAATAAAGACCGGCTGACGCTGTTTCCTGGCCGCCTGGCGGATGATATGAGAAATATGCAGGCCGGAAAAAGCGCTGATGATTTTGTGTTTGCCAGCGAACGCGGTGGCCCCTTGACCGCGAGAACCGCTCAGAAAATATTCGAACAGGCGCTGGCCAGATCCGGCATTAAAAAAAACGCGACCTTCCACAGCCTGCGGCACAGTTTTGCCACGCACCTGCTGGAAAACGGCGTTGATATACGGTACGTTCAGGAATTACTCGGCCATAGTAATATCAGGACGACGCAGCTGTACACACAGGTTACAAATCCGATGTTGAGAAACATAAAAAGCCCGCTGTAATCGGGCATCGCACGCGGAAATAGTTTTTAATGGAAGGTTAATCAGAAAAATATTCATGCCCCAGACTCACCTCGTTCAGGCTCATCGCCCGCTGGTGTTCCGGCGGATAGATTTTGATGATGATAAACCTGCCGGATGTTGTTTTCGTCTCCGCGTGGATAGTCTGCTCAACGATCAGACAGTGGCCCCAGTACAGCCACTTATCGTCAATATTGTGCACCAGAAAAACGCGGCAGGGCGGGGAATGATATACCCGCATATTCGGCTTGTCATGAAAATCAAAAACGCGGCCTTTGAAATCATCGGCCGTGAATGGTTTCTTCAGGTGCGCCTCCAGCGTCAGCTCAGGCGGAAACCCCTGGGCGGTCGTAATCTGGAGCGTGTCGTTAAATTCAATATAGCTGCCCATGGGTTGACGTTACTTCTTCCGGCGGTAAAATCGGGCCGCCTCCTCGGGCGAAACGGTATTGACGATCAGACGGGAGCCAAGCTCGAGACCGGCCCAGGTGTCGCGTCTTGGGCAGATGCGGATATAGAAGTGCTCATCTTTATAATGCACCACTTGATGGACATAAAAATTGTACGGAAAGTTTATGGCGTTTAGCTTCGAGAGGATCGGTTTCAAGGCGAGGGCCACCGAACGACGCTCCCGATCATTCAGATCGGCGAGATTGTCGATATGCCGGCGGGTCAGAATCATTACCTCGTAATTATAGGTTGAGGCGTAGGGGGTGAGTACGGCCACGTTCTTGTCGTGCCAAACCCAGCGTGGCCCGCCCTGTTCCCGCTTGATCAGGCGGCAATAATAGCAGCGGCCGTTGCGAATTTCATATTCCTCGGCGCGGGCCAGTTTTTCCAGCACGTGGGGCGGAATGAATTCAGCGGCGAAAATCTGGGAATGGGCGTGATCAATCGAGGCGCCGGCTTTACCGCCGTCATTCTTGAAGACAAGGACATAGTTAATGCGCGGGTCCTTAGCAAGCACCCTGATCCGCTGACCGAATGTCTTGAGCACGGTGATCAGCTGGTCAAGCGACAATTCGGCCAACTCAACATCGTGCTCCGGCGTTTCTATCACGACTTCCTGATGGCCGTAGACGGCCTGATTTGTTTCCTCAACGATCGGAAACTTGTTTTTTATCACCTTCACCTGCCACGGCCGTTTCCCAACCGTCGCAATGGCTTTCACCTTATCAACCACTTCGGGGCAAAAGGGACAGTCTTTCTTGTGAATCATCGGCGGAATATGCTGGCTGAAGTTGTGCGGCCGCTTTGATCGTCCCGGCGCGATGATGACCTGGCGGTTATGGATGTAGTCCTCTCGTATTTCGGCTTTGGGTGTCGGCTTCATACGCTTACTTTACCAATTTCTTATAGAGTTGTACATATTCTTTTGCCGCCGTGGTCCAGGTTGAGTCGTGAGCCAGAGCTGTTCGAATGAGAGATTTCCAGGCGTCTGGTTTGTGCCGGTAGACGTCAGTGGCTCGCTCAATTGATTGAATGAGCGCGGTCGTGGAGTATTCGCTGAAGACAAAGCCGTCGCCGGCGCCGGTGGCCGGGTTGTAATCCTCAACCGTGTCTTTCAGTCCGCCCGTAGCGCGGACGATCGGCACGGTGCCATAACGCATGGCAATAAGCTGGCCTAGACCGCAAGGTTCAAAACGCGACGGCATCAGAAAGATGTCTGAACCGGCGTAGATGGCTTGCGCGAGGCTGGCGTCAAAACCGATCGTAACCGAGACGTGTTTCGGGTATTTTTTCTGGGCTTCCTGGAGCATTGTTTCATATTCCGTGGCACCCTGGCCCAAAATGATCAATTGAGCGCCCAGCTCGACGATTTTCGGGATTGCCTCTGCAATCAGCTCGATGCCTTTCTGGTTCGTCAGGCGCGAAATCAAGCCGAAGACGAGCGTCTCGGGATTAACCGCTAGGCCAACCTTTTCCTGAAGTGCCTTTTTGTTGTCGGTCTTCTTCTCGATTGTCTCGCTGGTGTAGTGGACGGCGATATCAGGATCAGTGGCCGGATTGAAACGGTCTTGATCAATTCCATTGACGATACCAAAGAGCGCCGAGCGCCGTTTTTGGATATCTGATTCAAGTTTTTCCCCGTATTCCGAGGTGAGAATTTCTTGGGCGTAGGTTTGGCTAACCGCGTTCAGGAGGTCGCTTGAGCGAATACCCTGCTGGATTAGGTTGATATCGCCCGATTCGAGGGGCAACGGCAATTCAGCCTCTTTGAGACCGAGAAAATCGAGCACGTCAGCCTTGTTCCACAATCCCTGGTTGGCCAGATTGTGGATGGTAAAAAGCGTTTTAATCGATTGGAGCGCCGGTTCGGATCGCTGTTTGAGTTTCAGCAGAGTTGGGAGAAGGCCGACGTGCCAATCTTGGCAATGGATGATATCCGGCGACCAGCGGATGCCGCCAAATATTTCAAGAATCGCTTTCGAGAAGAAGACAAAACGGTGGACCTCGCTGATCGAGTCGACAAAAGCGGTTTTTGAAAAATAAATTCCGTTCCGGCCAAGATACTTCTCATTGTCGATCAGATAGACGATAACATTTGTGTTCGGAATGGTGGTCGAATAGACATTGATGTATTGGGTTTCAGCGCCGAGCGTAACCGGAATGTTAGAGGCGACCAATCGGCTGTTGTATTTTGCATCGTCAATGACGTCGTATTTCGGTAAGACGACGCGGACGTCGACGCCGAGCGTTGCTAAGACTGGCGGCAAGGCACCGGCGACATCGGCCAAGCCCCCGACTTTAGCGATTGGCGTCAATTCAGCGGTAGCGAATAGGACTCGTAGACTCATGGGTAGTGTGTTAATAAGGATGAAATTTTCCGGCGAGAATATTCAGTACGACTTTTCGGAAAAAGGGCAGCGCTTTCACGGCGTATTTTTTTTCGGTCGGATTTGTCGTCAAGATAAAATAATCAATATTATTAATGCTTTGCAATAGGACTTCGACCGTAAAGAGCTCCCAAAAATGTTTCTTGAAGAGCGTCTGTCGATAGAATGATCGGAGCAGGGCTTTTTGCCAGGCTGGATGAAGGCGACCGCGGCACCAGAGAACGGAAAGGTCGTGGGCGGCTGTGCCCCAATCGACATTTTCCCAATCGATGATGAAGAATTTATTCGGTCCGTGCTTGAAGAAATGACTGGCGTACGGCTCATAATGCGTCAAGGCGTTCTGGTTGGTATCGAAGATGCGGCTCCGTTCAAGTAAAAAGCGTTGGGTTCGCTCGATAATCTGAGGTGAGTCGATCAGCTGAGGCAATTTATACCAGCCGATCAAGGCCATGTTCGTTTCCAAATTGTGCCCGGTATAGACGCGGCGCAAGTGCGGCGGAAATCGATGCGACAGACGATGCACGCGTCCAAAAAAAGTCGTATACCATCGGATCGTACCGGCGGTGAAGAAGGAGGGTTTAAAAATGAAGTTGCTGTCCTTGATATTCTGCACTTCGCCGGATAATTGCTCGCGGATGTACCAGCGCCGGCCGATCAGCCCATAGGCGTAGATACGACCGGTCCGGCCTTGGAAGAAGCGCGGGTCGCGTTGCGAAAAGTAGCTTAGGAGCAGCGCCTCTTTTTTTAGTCCGTGGTTTGGGAAGGGATCGGTTTTTGGCGGCTTGAAGCACATTTTAAAGATGACGCGCCGGTCACCCATTTGGCACGCTGCCACAAAAAACCTCGGACCATTGCGATAGACGTCAAGAACGGTCAACTGATAGGCAGTGATGATCCGTTTGATATGCTGTTCGCCGTCGTGGCGCTCTTTAGCGGTGAGACGCGGTTCCATGTTTTTTCGTTAAGAGGGTTTTTTTCTCCTCCAGTTCGCTGATCCGGTTTCTGATCTGGGCGGCGCGTTCATACTCCTTGCTTCGGGCGGCTTGATACATTTGACGGGTGAGATTACCCACGATCCGATTATATTCACGGATCGGAATATACGGCATTTCCACGGTAATCCGCTGGGTGACGTCTTCGTCGGCTAGTTTCGCCATGGTTTCAACCTTGCCGGTCCGTTGCCAGTCAAAAGCCGTAAAAACAATCGTTTGATATAAATCCTGGGCTTGGCGAGCGACGGCCGGGGACTGTCGCGGTATCGCGAGGATGACGTCGCGGAGTTCTTTGGCGCCCGCCTCAATCATCTCAATGCTCCACCAAGGCATAGCTGAAGCCCACCAGTATTGATCGCTGTGCAAGGAACGGTCGAGCGCGGGCCGTATTTTGGCATAGGCGGAGGAGGTCGCTGGCAGGCGATGAACTTGCCCGATTGCCAAATTTGTCAGTTTCCACTGGGCGCGATGGATTTCGTTGTGGACGTCGTTCCAGCGTGAGTAGGGCGTATTTTCTTCTATGTCGCGCTGCATGAGCGCCCAGCTTGACGGTCTAGGAACGACCGGCTCGCGTTTAGAAAAGTGCTGCGGCAGCTCAGACAACGTCACGCTCTTAATCTGCGGTACGCGATAGAGATCGAAGAGCAGCTGCTCCAAACCAGGACGATGATGGCCGAATGTTTCTCCATCCATGGCCGTGACGAGAAAGGAGTGACTTCTCAGGCGGTCACCGAGTAAATTGACAAGCATCCGGCTGGAAAAGACGCTCACGCCGATCTGAGCAGACAGAATACGGAAACTGATGTCACGTTCTCGGAAAAAGAAAAAGAAGTCTTTGTCTCCGCGCAAATGGCAAATCGTTTCATGATCGGCGGCATGATGGTTGGGGTGGGCCAGCTCATCGATAATAATCCACTGATAACCCAGTTTTTTTGCCACGCGGGTTAGTTTTGCCGCGTACCCCATTTCAGTCGGGAAGAGGCCTTTGGGCTGGTACGCCTTTCCGAAAACACGCCGGTTGGTTTGATGATTGAGCTGGATCTGGCGGATAATCTCTGATTCCGGCAGGAGCGGAAGGAAGGGATGGTATTTTGCCGTGTCAGTAAATTCGATTTGACCCCGTTCGGCCAATTTCCGGATGTTTGCTAGCACATCCTGGAAGCCATCGCGCTGGAGCAGCTCGACGAGAATAGCGTTGATATTCAAAGTCAAACGGGCCTGGCGGTTTTTTAAGAAGCCGGCAAAAAGCTTGCGGTAGCATTCGTTGGCGATTTTTTTCACCCAAAATGGCTTCTGCGTCGGTGGCTGATAAATGTGGAGAAAGTTTGCCCAATACATAGTTTTAGGTTACTGTTTTTCCTCCGAAGACGCGCGTAAACGCTTCGGTATTTAGATATGCTTGACGGATATTTCGAGCGAGGCCGCTTCGTTGCCAGCGGCGCGCTTCCGTGACGATGCCAGTATAGAGCCGCTGGGCTTGCCGGCACGTCGCTTTCGGACAGTTCAGGAGGGCGAGCACGGCCAGATATTTTCGAGCGGCGGCTGACACGAGTTCTACGCTCCACCAGGGTGAGGCTGAGGCCCACCAGTACTGGTCAGAGGCCAGGGCTTTATCAAGAAGTTGCCGTGCGCCCGTCTGTTGGGCGTATGGCTGACTCGATGATTTGACTGCGCGAATCGTCAGTTCGGTCAGCTTCCATTGGAGCCGGTGGATGGAATTTTGTTTATTTTTCCAGAGGTAATATGGATGACCATGGAGGAGCTCTGATTCGCGTGATGCCCAATTCGAGGCGACCGGATGAGCGCTTTCCCAACGGCGATAGGTTCGGAGTAATTCAGACAAAGTCAACAAACGAAAGCGTCGCGATCGAGCGAGAGCAAACCAGGTTTTTAGAAGTCGCGGATTATGGTGGCCAAGGTTTTCGATGTCAACGCCAGTAATTAAGCGGTCATGCACCCGCGGGTCGCGCTGGACAACGGTCAGGAATACGTCGGGTGACTTCAAGGCGTCCATGAAAAAGAGATCGCTGATGGTACGGTTGCGGAAGATCAGTTTCAGTGGCGTCTTGTTCAAGCGGTACCCGCGTTCGAAATCGACGGCGCCGAGGGTCCCAGTCAACGAAATTTCATCAAGAATCGTCCAGGCATAACCAAGATTCGCGAGCATCCGGCCGGTGCGTTCGCTGTAGCACATCTCCGGGAGATAAAAACCGCGAGGAGAGTAGGCTGAGCCAAAGGCAGACCGGTGACAATCGTCGTTTAAGGCAATCTGCCGCTCGATTTCAGTTTCGGGCAGGAGCGGCACGAGCGGGTGATACTTCACGGTGGCGGTAACTTCGATCTGTTTCCGCTCAAGCAGCTGACGAATATCAGCCACCACATCGCCCGCATCAAGCGATTCCATTTGTTCCGTCACTGAGCCGCACAGGTTAAGCGTCAGCCGAATGGACGGCTGTCGTTTCAAGAGTCGAAAGAACGGTCGATAGCATTCACGAATCACTCGTTTGACCACCCGACGATTCCAATCGGGTGGCTGGTACATATGAAAAAAGTTTGCCCAGAGAACGCGTGACATAGCCTTAATTATACCCGGTGTTGAGCATAGCGTAAAGCCAAACGGAAGAGTTTGACGTATTTTTTCGCCGGTATTTCCCAGGAATAACTCTGTTGCATTCCGCGGCCGACTAAATCGCGCCAAGCATCGTCGTATTTGAAATTTACCAGGGCGCGCGTAATCGCCACCAAGAGATCACGCGAGTCGTATTTCCGGAAAACAAAGCCGTTGCCATGACGGGTTTTGGGATTAAAATCCGTGATCGTATCGACCAGGCCGCCGACCGCGTGGACAATCGGCACCGAACCGTACCGCAAACTGATGAGTTGCCCGATCCCGCATGGTTCGAAACGCGAGGGCATGAGAAACATGTCCGAGCCGGCATAAATCTGGCTGGCCTTGGTGGTATCAAACTGAAGGTGAGCGGCAATCTTTTTCGGATGTTTTTTTGAAATTTTTCTGAAGAAACTTTCATACCGCTTATCGCCACCGCCCACGACGACGAGCTGCAGTTCTTGGCGCATCAGCGGCTCGATGATATCCATAATAAGGTCGACCCCTTTTTGCTCAGTGATTCGGGAGACCATCCCAATGAGCGGTACCTCAAGGGTTTTTGGCAGGCCAAATAATTTTTGAAGAAACAGCTTATTTTTTATTTTTAACGGAATAGAATTAAAATCGTAATTTACTTCCAAACCCGGATCGGTGGCCGGATTGAAATCAAAATAATCAATGCCGTTGATAATACCAAAAACTCGATCCCTGCGATTGAGCAGAATACGATGTAGATCCTGCCCGAATTCTTTTGTCAGAATCTCTTGGGCGTATTGTTCCGAAACCGTGTTGATGATGTCAGCGTGCAGGATCGCCCGTTTGGCATAATTGATATGCTCAATTTCCTCGCGCTCCGAAAAGCGCGGCAAGCGAGCGTGCCCATTATCTTTCTTATCCGGCGGTACTTGCCACCAGTCATGGCCCATTTGGAAAGCTAGGTTGTGGATTGTGTAGAGCGTTGCGGTCGATCGGAACAGATCATTATCTTGAAATCGACGCTTCAAGAAATATGGAATCAAACCGGTGTGCCATTCGTGGCATTGGATAACATCGGGTTTGAAGTTTATCAGCGTTAACAGTTTTAAGGTTGCCAGATTGAACAGAAAAAAGCGTCGGTTGTCATGCCGGGAACCATAGATTTCCTTGCGACTGCCGAAGTATTGATAAAAGTCGATAAAATACACCGGCAGCCCTTTCATCAATTCACCTTCCCAGAAATTAACATGGCGAACTTCGTTCTCGTCGAGCTGGATCGGAACGTCGGCCGCAATCTGCTTCAGATGGTTTTTGGCCGGGTCGACAAAGCCATAGAGCGGCGTAATAACAATCACCCGGTGGCCGAGGCGCCGGAGAGCTTTGGGTAGGGAACGGGCAACATCGGCCTGGCCGCCGGCCTTTGAAAAGGGGGCGACTTCGGCCGAAACACTGACTATCGATAAGGGGCGAAGAACCATATGAAGTATTTAGGGATGAAGTTTGTGGGTGAGAATATGTTGAGCGGCGCAATAGGCGCAGGCCACGGCGTCGGCCGCGTCGTCAGGACCGGGCAAAGTTTTTACTTTCAGAAGCAGCTTGAGAATTTTTTCAACCTGGCCTTTCGGCGCTTGGCCGTATCCAGTCACCGCTTGTTTGATCTGGAGCGGCGTCAATTCGATGATTGGCAGAGCCGCGGTGGTGACGGTAAATGTTATCACGCCCCAGGCCTGACCAACACTGAAGGCCGTTTTCGCATTTTTAAAAAAGAATAACCGTTCGATGGCGACGTGATCAGGCTTGTGGCGTTGGAGTATTTTTTTCAGCGAGCGGTTGATAACGATCAGCCGTTGCGCAAACGGCATCGTGGCAGACGTCGTGATGCAGCCAGCGTCGATATAGCTAAGGGCTGATCCCTGTTTCCGGATGACCCCATAGCCGATTCGCGCCAGACCCGGATCAATGCCGAGAATAATCATGGTTGATTGTTCGTATAGACGGCGTGGACGTCCTGGAGGTCCTCGAGATCACTAATGAGTTGATCGAGTTTTTCGCGCACCGCCGACTCAAGTTGCACCGGATTTTGTGGCACAAGGACAAGTTCCGCGGCGGCCACGGGTATATGGAGTGAGAGTATTTTTTCTTGCACCGCTTTTAATTGATTTGGCGGTGTTGTAATTTCAATGCCTTCGGGATTCTCGCGGACGTCGTCTGCCCCGGCGTCAATCAGTTGAAGCTCGAGTTCGTCGCGCGGGATAGTCGGGACATCCTTCTTTGCGATTAAGATCAGCCCGGCTGATGAAAACTGCCATTTGACGGAATTCGGCGTGCCCAGTGTGCCGCTGTGCTTACTGAAAATTGACCGTATATCATTTGAAGTACGGTTTTTATTGTCCGTCATTGTTTCGATGACGATGGCTGCGCCGCCTGGCCCGAAACCTTCATAATAGACAAGGTCGATTACGGCATCGCTGCCTTCCCCGGCGCCGCGGGCAATCGCCCGTTCAATGCTCTGGTTTGGCATGTTTACTGCTTTGGCTCGCTCAATTGCTAAACGGAGCTTGAAATTCATCTCCGGATTTTTGCCGCCGTCTCGAACCGCCACCGTAATCGCGTTGCTCATCTTGGTGAAAACGCCACTCCGCTTCACGTCGGCCGCGCCCTTCTGCCTTTTAATTTGTGCCCACTTAGAATGGCCAGACATAGCCACGATTTAATCAAAAAATACAAGCGTATCACTTGCCACTATACCAAAAAATAGTCCGCTGGTCAATTTGCCTAAACCGCTAAGACCAGGTATGATTATAGGCGTTATGTTGATTTCCGAACAAAAAAAATACCGCCAGCGACTCGATCATGCTCCCAGAATTGATACCAATCGCTTCCTTGAATCGATCGAGGCGTTTCCGGCACAGGCGCGCCAAGCGTGGAGTGAAGCGCGCCATGTTCATATTCCGTCCAATTACCGCACCGTAAAAACAATCCTCGCGCTTGGCATGGGCGGATCAGGCTGGCCAGCGCGCATTGTTCGGACGCTATTTGCGAATGATCTAAAAATACCCATGACCGTGCTCGGCGACTATCAGCTGCCGGGCTGGGTGGACAGGAATACGCTGGTTATCGTTTCAAGCTATTCCGGGACAACCGAAGAACCGCTAACAGCTGCCAAGAGCGCCCGGACTCGAGGTTCAAAAATGATGGCGATAACTCTTGGCGGACCGCTGGTTGCCCTTGTTCAGAAGTGGCGCATACCGGCGTACGTTTTTACGGAAACATATAATCCATCGCGTCAGCCGCGTATGGGCGCCGGCTATATGATTTTTGGGATCGCTGGGCTTCTGGCCGCTGCCGGGCAGCTTCGACTTGCTGACCGACAAATAATTAGTGCCCTAAGCCGGACCATCCGGAAAACGCGAATCTGGCGGTCGGCAAGCCCACTTTCGAAGAATTTATCGAAGCAATGGGCGGTCCAGATGAAAGGCCGAATTCCGATTATCATGGCGAGCGAACACCTGGAAGCAACAGCGGAAGCGTTCCGAAATCGGATTAATGAAAATGCCAAGCAGTTCTCCGCTTATTATCCTATCCCAGACCTGAATCACCACCTCCTTGAAGGGTTGGCAAATCCGACTGCGGCTCGGCGATTGCTCGGCGTATTTTTAACCTCAGATTTATATGATCGCCGAAATCAAAAGCGTCATGAAATTACGCGGAAAGTATTTGAACACAATCGCGTACCAACGGTAATGTTCCGGGCTGGTGGGAATGATCGGGTTGAAGACGCCTTGAACTCCCTCGCGTTCAGCGGGTACGCAACCTACTGGCTCTCGATTTTAAACCAGGTTGATGCTTCGGTAATTCCTTGGGTTGACTATTTTAAAGATAGGTTGGCGCGACGCTAAGTAACCCTACCATTAATTTTCTTTTCATGAGCATACGTCGCTGGATAACCGAAAACTATCGCTATCGCCAGCTCTTGTACCTGGCGTTTTTTGTTTTGATCGCTGTCTATTGGCTGATATATTCACGCCAGATAAGTCCGAAGCTATTGTATCTTCTCGCTCTCGGCGTTGTCGCGGTCATCCCGCTGAAGGGTTGGTTGAGAGACTGGCGTCCATTTATCCTTTTGCCGCTATCGTACGGAGCCATGCAGGGCATTGGCGGCGTTTTATCGGAACACGTCAATATTACAAATATTATCCAATGGGAAAAATCGCTATTTGGAGGCATTCAAACAATCCAGCTGCAGGAACGGTTTCATGCGAATGGATCATATGCCTGGTACGATGCGGTGTTCATGTCTTTCTACCTAACGCACTACTTTTTCCCCTACTTGGTCGCCATCTTTTTGTATTTTAAAAGGCGCGCCCTGTATCACTTGTATACCGACGGATTTGTCGTCTTGGCCGTGGCGGGTTTTTTCACCTATGTTCTTTTTCCGGCCATGCCGCCATGGATGGCCAGCGCGCAAGGCTTTCTGCCCGCCATGCCGCATTTGCTCGTTGAGGTGGCTCAACAGGCGCTGCATGTGTCCTTCCCGTCGCTTTACCAGACACTTGGGGCAAACCAGGTGGCGGCTATGCCATCAATGCACGCCGCTTGGCCGCTATTTATCGCTCTCTGTTTGACCCTATTTTTTCGATGGAAGGGTCTTGCCTGGTTTATTATTCCAGCCATGGTTAGTTTGGCCATTGTCTATTTCGGAGAACACTACATCATTGATGTCGTGATCGGGTACCTCTACGCCCTCGCGGCGTTTGGCATAGCCGTGTGTTTCCGGCCAAAGAAAATTGAAAATCCCAGCCATGCCCCGCCAACGGTTTCCTAGAGCCACGCCATACTTAATTTTATTCGGCTTGGCGTTTATTTTCTTTTTTGCGCTGCAGTACAGCAATGTCCTGGCCGATCCCGATTCTTTTTATCACGCCAAGATGGCCATGCTCATGCGCGATCATGGGATAATCAGGACATTCCCTTGGCTAGGAAATTTTACGGTGCTCGGCCAGGCCTATACCGATCAACACTTTCTCTATCATATCTTTCTCATTCCGTTCGTCAGCTTCCTTCAGCCGATTATTGGTTTAAAATTAGCGACGGTCATATTGGCCAGCGCTTTCATCGTTACGTTTTACTGGCTGCTGCGGCGCTTCCGAATACGGTTTGCCTTTTTCTTTTCACTCCTGCCCCTGCTCATGGGTCCGTTTATCTTTCGGGTGAGTTTGGCAAAGGCCCCCAGCCTCTCGCTGATTTTACTTTTTCTCGGGCTCTGGATGATTATTGAGGGGCGCTGGAAATTGTTATTTATTTTTTCGTTTTTCTACGTCTGGGCGTACGGCGGCTTTTCGCTCATCGTTATGGTGAGCGGCCTCTATCTCGGCGTTGAAATCGTTCTCAATATCATTCAGAAAATACGCCGGCGCCAGCTGTCGTGGCGGCAAATGATGTATCCAAAAACCGCCTGGCTGACTTTTCTGAGCGCCGGTACGGGCGTAGCCGCCGGTTTATTAATTAATCCCTACTTCCCCCACAATATAACTTTTTATTGGTATCAGCTTTTTGAGATTGGCATCAAAAATTACCGCAACAGCATCGGCGTCGGCGGCGAGTGGTATCCCTATCAGCCGTTTGCGCTGTTTACCGGTAGCATCTTTCTCACGATCGCCCTCATTGTGACGGCCGTGGTTGTCTTTTTTGTCTGGAAACGGTTGTCGCGCCGCGACCTGTATTTATTTTTACTAACCACATTTTTCCTGATTTTAACCCTGAAATCGCGGCGCTACGTTGAATACTATATTCCGATCGCCTGTCTTTTCAGTTTTTCAATTTTAGGGACAGCACTACGGAATTTTTCAATGAATCGTTTGGCTCACGCCTTCAACCATTTAAAACCACGGCTCAAGGTTGTCGCATTTATGGCGCTCTTGTACTTTTTTGTGACCGTCCCGGCGCTGGCCATACGGAACTTTAATAACGACCGGTCGGATCTCACCAGTGGCTTTGCATACACAAAATTCCAGCGTTCAAGCCAATGGCTGGCTCAGCATTCCCGCACCGGGGATATTGTTTTTCACAGTAGCTGGGACGAGTTTCCAATCCTCTTTTATTACGACGACATAAATTACTACATTGGCGGCCTCGATCCAACGTTTATGTATTTAGCCAACAAGGAGCTGTATCAGAAATGGGTTGATATTACCATTGGCAACACGACCGTCGGCGCCTATGAAATAATAAAAAACGATTTTCATGCCCGGTACGTTTTTGTGACGCAGAGCCACGGGGCGATGAAGCGCACCATCGCTGCCGATCAGGGTTTTATTAAACGCTACGAGGATGATGAGGCGATAATATATGAAGTTAACTAACCAAGCGATCTGATTTTCCGAGGTTAAGAGGAAACAAAAAAACCGCACGACCCAATCGGCGGATTTATTGTTTACTGAAACTAGGCTGTTGTAACAAACGCCGTCACCACGAACGCTACAATCGCGCCAGCCAGGAGGACGATTGCGATACCGATCACGGCTGCGGTTATCGTTTTCTTTGCGCTGGAAATTTTTTCTTCATTACCAGCCGCAGTCATCCAGGTGAAGCCAGCATAAATAAGCAGGACGACGGAAAGGAGGGCCAGAAAGCCAATAATATATTGAGAGACCTTTACCACGGAGCTGGCTAAGTCCTTCGGGATGCCAAGCTCAGTCTGAATTGATGGCTTGATTCCGATGTCGACTGAGTCTTCGGCAGAGACTGGCGTAAGCGTAAAAAGAAAAGCCAGCAGGCCAATCAAGCAACAGGCGGCAAGGAAAGAATGTTTGATTTTGCTGGACATATAGATATTGCTCAGGCCGAAACTTCTACGCCCAGTATACCGTACTGGCAGACGTGCGTCTAGGGTCGGCGCTCAAAACTAAAACTACCCGTTCTGGGTAGTTTTAGTTTTTTGTATGTAACGAGAACTAGGCCGTACCACCGCCAGCGAGAATGCCGGACGTGACAAACCAGGTAATAGCCCAGGCGAGCAGTATAATGACGAGGCCGATGATTGCAGCGGAAATGATCTTTTTCGCTTGGCCAACACGCTCTTCGTTCCCAGCAGCTGTAAGCCAAATAAAACCACCATAGATGATCATAATAACAGCCACGAGAGCGAGGAAGCCGAGTACCCACTGAATAATAGACGTGATCTGTTCAGATAACGGCTTATCGGTACCATAGATGTTTGTGCCATAACCATTATCAATGGTCAACGCGGAAACCGTCGGGGCGAAAGTCAATAGCGCCAGACCAGCGAGACTGAGAATCGATACGATTTTCGTAAGTTTTTTCATTGTTTCACCCCCTTTCAGAAAGGTTGTTACGTATTTATGAAAATATTCGCTTGGCTTTATTCACACGCCGTAATCTGTACAAATTGTACACCAAGATTAGCTTTTTGTCAAATATTATTATGTTCCTATGCCTTTAAATAGGTCAACAACCCAATTAACCACCGCCAGGCTAAGGAACGCAATAACCAAGCCAACGAGCGCCCAGACAATAGTATCCTTTGCCTGGGTGACCCGCTGCTGATTGCCTGCCGAACTGACATATTGGAAGCCCCCATAAATCACCATCACCAGTGAAAACAACGAAAGAATACCCAAGAAACCCTTCAAGATGCGCACGATCAGCTGATCGACCTCGGTGATATTACCGAGCGGGTTTGGCAGCCCCTCGGTGTTTTCCGCGAGAACAGCAAGCGGAATGGCCACGACCAGGACAGTGAGGAAACATAGAAATAGTTTCTTTTTCATAAATAGCTTGGTTCAAGTAATCGGATTGAAGGATGGATCGCCGATCATTTGCCGTTGGCTGGCCTAATCGGCAATGCGTTCGTTTTGGTTGATGGTTTTAGCGGCCTTTTCGACAGCGTCTTTTGGCGTTGTTTCGGCCTTTACCACCTCGTCGATCATGAGTTTGAACGCTTCGTCGACGGTGCGATAATTTTTTCCGTGGTACCAGGACGAGCTGGTAAGCGATTGCTTAATAAAGATGTCGATTTGCGGATAGTCCTCAGCCTGCGTGTTTATGATTGAACGCAGCGCCGAGGGGAGAACGGTTTCTTTCAAATACGGCTGGACGTTGCCCGCCTGGGTGGCAAAGTAGAGAAAGTCCCACGCCTGGGTGGCGTTTTTTGAATTCACAAACACCGACTGCACCCAATAGTTTGCAAAATTGATCTCCTGGTTCAAGCTGACTTGAGGCAGCGCGGCAATATCATAATTGAGCGTCGGCGCCGCTTTCTGAATAAGCGGGATATGATAGGCATAGCCGAGAAAATAAGCACTCAAACCCTGAGTGAAGGCCTCGAATGAATCAGGCAAATCCTCGTTCCAGGTGTAGGCTTGTTTTGACGCGTTCGAAAAGTCAGTATAAAACGTCAGGGCATGGGCGCCGGAATAGAACGCTTTATTGTCGGCGTCTTTGACGCTTTGGTCAAATACGGCCTGAAAAACATTAGCGTCATTCATCTTGCCCATCGTTGCACCGTCTTGCATCATCAGAACGGAAAGTAGGTCAGTATAGCGCTGGATGTTTTTTGACGTTCCGAGGGCAATCGCGGATTGGATGATCTCACCCTTTTCATTCTCTTTGACTAAGCTTGGTATCTGGCTGACCAGTTCGTTCCAATTCCGGGGCGGTAAGGCAATGCGCGCTTGATTGAGGATGTCGCGATTGTAATAAAGAACAAGATTATCCGTACTGAAGGGCAATCCGTAAATCTGCGGGTTGCCGTCTTTATCGTAAAAAAGGACATCTTCCGAGACAACCGGTATGAATTCGGAGCGGAGGGTGTCGGCCGTATAGGTGCGTTGTTTTGTGGTGACACGCTTGGTTTCTTTTTTGCACCCCAATGCCTTTGAGGTGACCAGTTTCGGTACCTCAATAGTTTGGGGTAGTGGGGTGATGAATTTACGATAGTCGCCCAGCGAACTGTTCGGCACCGCAAAGATATCGGGACCCTCGCCCCGCGCCCAGGCAGCCAGCAGCTGATCACGATATTCTTCGTATTGAAATTTCGTATACTCGAACTTTACGTTCGGGTGGGACGCCTTGTAGGAATTAAAAATCTCGGTGTAGGCGTCTTCCTCGTCCCAGACACCCCACATTTTGATCGTAATCGGTGCTAAGGTGGCGGACGACTGATTTTTGGTGCTACAGGCCGCGCCGCCAACAATAACCGGGAGGAGGAGAACGAGGATGATAATCAGCCAGCGAAAGCGTTGTGACATTAGCGTACGAGTGAACGTAAATATTTTCGTAGCTCAGTCCCGAGCGAAGCATGTTTCAAGCCCTCAGCGATGTTCGCTTTCAACCAGCCGAGCTTCGAGCCAAGATCGTAAATCGTACCGGTAAACTCACAGGCAAAGACCGACTGTTTTTTCATGAGGTTTAAAACCGCATCAGCCAGCCAAATCTCGCCGCCCTTGCCGGGGCGTGTATTTTTTAAGACCGGAAAAATATCCGGTGTCAGGACGTAGCCTTTCAGTACGGCCAGGTTTGACGGGGCGGCGGCTAGATCCGGCTTTTCAATGATGCCAAGGACCTCGTGGATATTCTCCTTGATATGCTTGTTTTTAATAATGCCGTATTTTGTGATGTCGGAGCGCGGTACGGCCAAGACGCCAATCACGGACGATCGGTATTCATAGTAAACATCGATCATTTGTTTTATGCAGATCTTTTTTGAAACAATATAGTCGTCCGGCCAAATAACAGCAAAGGGTTCGTGACCGATGACGTTTTCAGCGCAAAGGACGGCATGACCGTTGCCGAGTGCTTTTCGTTGCCGGATATAAACAAAATTAGCTAATTCCGAGACGGCAATTATTTCAGCCAATTCTTTTGATTTTTTCGCCTGCCTCAGGCGTAATTCGAGGTCAGTATTGCGATCGAAATGGTCTTCAATCGCTCGTTTACTTTGACCAGTGATCAAAATAATATCGGTAATACCAGATTTTACGGCCTCTTCGACGGCGATTTGGACGGCTGGCCGGTCGATAACCGGCAACATTTCTTTTGGCTGGGCTTTGGTGGCCGGCAAGAAGCGCGTGCCATAGCCAGCAACTGGTATTATTGCCTTGGTAACTTTACACGGTTGATTGTTTGGTTTCATATGCGTATTTCACCAATGATAATAACACAAAAGTCCGATTAAGTAAAACAAGACAAAGCTCAGACAAGCCAAAAAGCCTGCCGGTGCTACGCTCATTGAGGCTGGCGCCCGCTCGATATATTAAACAGCAGCGAAGCGTTTTTCCGCGTCAGTCCAATCAATTGCCTTGAAAAAGGCGGCAATATAATCAGCGCGTTTTAGGCCGAAATCAAGCATGTAGGCGTGCTCAAACACATCTAAGACTAGCAATGGCTTCGCCCCGGCCAATAGTCCGACATCATGTTCATTGACCCAGATATTAAATGTCCGTTGGCCGGCCGGATCGTAGGCGAGCACTGCCCAGCCGACGCCCCGCAGCGCGCCCGTGGCTTGAAATTCTTTTTCCCAGGCCAGATAATCGCCGAAATCCCTTGTCAGCTGGAGCGCGAGCGGTGATTTCAGGTCGAGTGGCTTGGCGTCTTTGGTGAGGTTGTCAAAATACAGCTCATGGAGCCGCATACCATTAAATTCCCAGCCGAAACGGCGCTTTGCTTCAGCGAACTGGGGAGTATTGTTTTTTCCGGCGGCGGTCAATTCATCAAGCAGATCGGAAAGCGTGTTAACATTTTTGACATAACCCTGGTAGAGCGTGAAATGATTCGTCAAGAGAATGTCGCTGAAACCAGGCAGTCCAATGAGATGAGAATAGTCGATAGCTTTGTACATAGTGTTGTATTTACTGATAAGACGATAGTGTCTTTTACGTTTTGTTTTTTTGAAATTGTTTGATGGCAATAATGAGCTCCTTTGTCGTGGTTGTCCCCATCAGCGCCAGACGAAGTTTTTTTGCCTCTGGAAAGCCAGCCACGTACGCCTTGATATGTTTTTTCATGAGGTTGTATGATTTTCGGTCCTGGTGGATTTGCTCGAATAACTTCGCGTGCTCGACAAGAACGCTCAACTTTTGTTTAACGGTCGGTTCCCGCCTCTTGTTCGCGTCAAAGAACCAAGGGTTTCCGAAAACACCGCGGCCGACCATGATTCCGTCACAGCCGGTTTCCTGAACACGTCGCCGGCCCTCGGCAAGCGAGGCAACGTCGCCATTGCCGATGATCAGCGTTTGGCTGCCAAGCTTTTTCGTAAGGGCGACCGCCCGGGCCACAATACTCCAATCAGCCGGAACGCGCGACATCTGTTTCCGTGTGCGGGCGTGGACGGTGATCGCCGCCGGCCCCATCTTCAGTAGTACCGGCAACCAGGTATTAAGTTCATCACGGTCGTAGCCGATCCGCGTCTTAATCGAAACTGGTAGCGGGCCGGCACCACGCTTCGTTTCGGCAATGATCCGACTGGCCAGGCGTGGATTCTTCATCAGGGCGGCGCCGCCGCCTTGTCGCTCAACGCTTTTATCCGGACAGCCCATGTTGATGTCTAGGCCATCAAAGCCGAGCGAGCGGATAATTTTGGCGCTGGCATAGAACTGTTCCGGTCGGTTCCCCCAAAGCTGAGCCACGATGGGTCGCTCGGCGGGCGCGAAGAACAAGTCTTTCAGAACGCGCTCTTTCCCGGGCGAACACAACCCGGCGCAGGACACAAATTCGGTTACAAAGACGTCAGGTTTGCCATGCTTGGCATAGACTTGTCGAAAGGCTGAATCGGTTACGTCCGACATCGGCGCCAAGACAAAGAACGGTTTGGGCAGACGCAACCAAAAATTCAACAGTTTACCCCTCTTTAGTAATGGCATACAAGGGTAGAACCGCGCACTTTCGCCGCATCGGCGAAAGAGGCAGTTTCAGCTTATTAACCAGGGTATCGCTTCGCATTTTTTGTATTTGGGCGAGCGTCTTGCCGATGATCAGGTCGGAAAAAATAGAAGCCGACGCCTGTGAAATGGCACAACCAGTTCCGTCCCAGCCGACTTCGCTGATGCGTTTTTGACGATCAAGCTTCACGGTAAACGTCAGGGAGTCGCCGCAGGAATAATTCGCACCACTGAACGTGACGTCCGGTTTTTTCAATCGGCCTTTATGGGCGGGATGACGGTAATGCTTCATTATAATAAGGTTGTAGGGCGTGACCATTGTCGAAGGATCTCTTTCAAGGTTGAGATAAAGTAGTCGATTTCTTTTTTCGTGTTATACACAGAAACGCTGATTCTGGTGGTGGCGGGCAATTTCAGTTTCCGGTGGAGAAGCTGGGCGCAATGATGGCCGGCGCGGACACAGATGCCGTAATTGTCGAATAGCGTCGCTAAATCATGCGGATGCATATTTGTGACTTGAAAACTGATTGCGCCAGAACGGAAACGCGGATCTGGTCCGCAGATTCGTACTTGTGGCAGGCGGGATAAACGGCGATATGCATAAGCGACAAGCGACTGTTCGTGCCGACGAATATTTTTTATACCGATTTTTTCAAGATACTCGATGGCTGCGCCAAGCCCGGCGACCTGAGCCAGGGCTTGCGTGCCGGCTTCGAATTTCCACGGCGCTGGTTTGAAGGTCGAGTGCGTCCAGTGCACCTCCTCGATCATGTCACCGCCGGCTTGATAGGGTGTCATTTCGAGATCGCGACCCTTCTTAATGTAGAGCACGCCCACGCCGGTTGGCCCGAGCATTTTATGGCTCGAAAAGGCGAAAAAATCCGGGTCGATCGCTTTCAGGTTGACTGGGAGATGTGGCACGCTCTGAGCGGCGTCGATGAGTACGGGAATATTGCGTCGGTGGGCGGCGCGAACGATTTTCTCAACGGGATTGATCGTACCGAGCACGTTCGAGACGTGGACCAAAGACAAAAAGCGCACGTCCCGGAGCAAGGCCGGGAAATTTTTTAGCGCCAACTTTCCCTGACGATCGATCGGCCAATACTTCAGCGTTAATCCTTTTTCTTGGGCGAGCAGCTGCCAGGGAACGATATTCGCATGATGCTCCATTTCAGTCAACAAGACGGTGTCACCGCGACGGAGGTTTTTCTTCGCCCACGCCTGTACGACCAAATTGATGCCCTCGGTCGTCCCGCGAGTGAACACGATTGTCTCCGGACTTGGGGCGTGGATAAACCTCGCCACTGTTGTCCGGACGCGTTCATACGCCCCGGTCGCGACATCGGCCAAGGCATAGGTGCCGCGGTGGGGGTTGGCGTTTTTTCGTTCGTACCAATCCTGTTCCGCGCGGATGACAGCCGCGGGTTTTTGGCTAGTCGCGGCGGAATCAAGATAGACAAACGGCTTCCGGCCGGTTTTTGCCTTCGTGAGGATGGGAAAATCTTTTCGATAGCGAGTGAAATTCATAAAAATGCAGTCAGTGATTGACGATAGTGCTGAGCCAAGGCATGGTTGTTGATTTGCCCGGTTAGATCAATAAAAAAACCTTTGGTGAGAAGACGTTCGGCTTGGGCAAGCGTCAGACCGCGCGACGCGCAATAGTAGAGTTGCTCGGGCGAAAACTGGCCAACCGTCGCATTGTGCCAGACCCGAACGTCGTGATGGAGAATTTCAAGATTCGGAACGGCTTTGGCTTCAGCCTCTGGTGATAAGAGTAGCACATCCTCGCGTAAAAATGAATTCGTTTTTCGGGCCCGTTTCCCGACGGTTATCCAGCCAGGTGCGTGCAGCGAGGCGTGGTCGCGAACAATCGCTTTCAGATGAATTTGGCCATTTGTCTTTGGTCCGGCGTGCGCATGTTGAAGTTCCACAAATGTTTGGCTGCGCTGTGAACATAAGAGCGCCAGCCGAATGTTGCTGACACTGCGGGAGCCAGCTAATTGTGTGGCCACGCGCACCGCGTGCACCTTGGTGCAATGAAGAAAACCAGCGAAATCAAAGGTTGCGCCAGTCTCGACAACGGCGGTATAGCGCACATCTTTTGCGAGAACGGAACGCTGGGCAAGGCCGTATGAAAAATGAGAATGCGTTCGAGCAAACACATGCGTCGCCTGTTCCAGGGTCGTTCTTGACGCTCCGCGGGTATCGAACAAGGTAATATTGCTGTTTGGCTCGGCGATAAAAAAGACGGCTGGAAAATAGGCGGTCGCGCCCTGGTTGAAGCGAATAATGTACGGATGGCCTGAAGGAAAGACAGCGATATATCCAGAGCGCAGCGCATTTTTTGTCAAAGGAGTGTTTTTTGCGCTTCGTTCGCAGTCACGTTGAACCGACAGTGGCGCCAGTGCGAACGGAAAAAAACGTGTCCCCGCTGATAATAACTGCCGGGCGTCAGAGAAACTTGAGATAAATTGTGCGATAGTGTGTCGCATGTTAACCGACGGAGCCGGACAGCTCCATTTCAATAAGGCGATTTAATTCGACCGCGTACTCCATGGGCAGTTCTTTGGCAAAGGCGTCGAGGAAGCCGACCACGACCATCCGTTCCGCGTCAGCCCGCGTCAGCCCGCGGCTTTCGAGATAGAAGAGCTGTTCTTCGCTGATTTTCGACACGGTCGCTTCGTGTTCGACGCGGGCAGTCGAATTCTTAATTGCCAGCGTCGGGTAGGTATCGGAACGCGAATGCGCATCGACCAGTAAAGCGTCGCAGCGGACCTTGACGCGACAATTTGTGGCTTGCGGGACAACTCTGACAAGACCGCGGTATGATGTTCGGCCGCCATGATGGGAGATCGACTTTGAAACGATATTTGAATGCGTGTCGGGCGCGAGGTGCAGCACTTTCGCCCCAGCGTCCTGGTGCTGGCCCTTTCCGGCCAAGGCGATCGAGAGAATGTCAGCCCGAGCGCCGCGTCCTTTGAGGAACACGGCCGGATATTTCATGGTAGTTTTTGAGCCGAGATTGCCATCGACCCATTCAACAAAGGCGTTTTCATAAGCCACCGCCCGCTTGGTAACGAGATTATAAACATTTTGTGACCAGTTTTGGATCGTCGTGTAGCGAATCCGGGAGCGCGGCAAGGCGATTACTTCGACGACCGCGGCGTGAAGCGACTGTTTTGAGTACAACGGCGCGGTACAGCCCTCGATATAGTGGACTGAGGAGTCTTCATCGGCAATGATCAGGGTTCGCTCAAACTGGCCGATCGATGGGGCGTTGATTCGGAAATAGGCCTGGAGCGGGAGGTCGACATGGACGCCCTTTGGAATATAGATAAACGAACCGCCAGACCAAACGGCCGTATTGAGGGCGGCGAATTTATTGTCGGCCGTCGGGACAATCGAACCAAAATACTTTTTCACGAGCTCCGGGTACAGTCGGGGCGCCTCTGACATGTCGCAGAAAACAACGCCGAGTTTTGTCCACTGATCCTTCAGATGATGGTAGATCATCTCGGATTCATACTGCGCTCCCGCCCCGGCCAGAAATTTCCGTTCCGCCTCGGGGACGCCCAGGCGGTCAAAGGTTTTTTTGATCCGCCGGGGGACGGTCTTCCAGGAAACCGAGGGCTGGTCAGTTGGTTTCCAGTAGTAGGTAATATTGTCAAAATCGAGATCAGACAGATCAGCACCCCAAGTCGGGAGCGATTTGGCGCGGAAATAGCGCAAGGCTTCCAAGCGTTTAGCCAGCATCCAGGCTGGCTCTTTTTTAAGGCGCGATATTTCCCTCACCACTGCCGCGGTCAGCCCACGCGGCGTTTTATAGACATAGACTGAGGGGTCACGAAAAGCCTGATCAGTCCGTTGAAACGTGGTGGTGTTCATGCGGGGGCCTTTAGCCAGTCATAGCCGCGGCGTTCCAGGAGATTGACCAAGCGGCGATCGCCTGAGCGAACGAGCGTACCCCGAAGCAGGACGTGGACGCGATCCGGCTTCACGTACGACAACAGCCGCTGGTAATGGGTGATGATCAGAAAACCGGTCCCGCGTTTAGCGGCCTGATTGATGCCGCGAGCGATGTAGCGGAGGGCGTCAATATCGAGTCCTGAGTCAGCTTCGTCGAGGATGGCAATCTTCGGTTGGAGGACGAGCAGCTGGAGCAGCTCAACCTTTTTCTTCTCCCCGCCGGAAAACCCTTCGTTCACCGATCGCTCCAAAAACTTTTTTGGGAGACGCAAATCTTTCAGGGCCCGGTCGATTCTGGTGTCGAGCTCGGTTTGATTTATTTTTCCGTGACCTTGCGCCTGGGCGGCGGTCAGAAGAAATTCGAGCAGGTTTACGCCGGGTAGCTCAAGGGGGTATTGAAAACCGAGGAAAAGTCCCAGCCGCGAGCGTTCCCACGGCTTTAGCCGCAGGATGTTTTTGCCTTGCCAGACCACGCGGCCGCTTTGGACCTGGCTCTCAGGGTGGCCCATTACGGCATTGGCTAAGGTAGATTTTCCAGAACCATTCGGGCCCATCAAAGCGACAATCTGGCCAGGACGGATGCGTAGATTGATATCATGAAGAATGCGCTTATTGCCGGTTCCGGCGGATAAATCTTGAATTGTAAATGTCGCGACAGCCATGTTTATGAATGCTGAATAAGTTGTGAGAGGGTAATCTTATTGAGCGCCTGGTCAAGGGCGGACTGAACCTTTTGCCAAGCGGTTTTCGACGGGCAGCGATGTTCTAACGGGCACGAGGCGGTCAGGCAATCAACCACCCGCGGCTTGTTTGAAATCAGGTTGGTAACATCAAGCAGGGTCAGGCGTTTCGGATCCTTGATAAAGCGGTAGCCGCCGTTGCGTCCGCGCTGGCTGGAAATCCAGCGCGCCCTCCGGAACGGCACGATCAGCTGTTCCAGATACTTCAGGGAAATATTTTCGTGCCGGCCGATATCGGCCAACGTGATCGGCTGTTTTGTCCGGTACGTTTGGGCCAACCACAAGGCGAGGCGTAAGCCATAATGTTCACGGGTTGAGATTTTGCCGAAATAGGCCATTTCTATATTCCTAGTAATATAGTAGGATTATAATACACCACGTCAAATAGTGTCAACATCATAATAGATTGCTCGATAGCATTTGGAATTTAAGAATACACTCTCGACAATAGGTGTTTTTACTGTCATAATTACCTCATAATGACAAACTATTTAGAACTCCTAAACAATCGTGATCCGGAAGTTGCCCAAGCCATCCGGGCTGAGCTTGAACGCCAGCGCAACGGACTGGAACTGATTCCGTCCGAGAATTTTGTTTCCATTGCCGTGCTTGAGGCGCTTGGGTCGGTACTGACCAATAAATATTCCGAAGGCTATCCGGGCAACCGCTATTACGGCGGCACGCAAAACGTTGACGTGGTGGAACAGCTGGCAATTGACCGGGCGAAAAAACTTTTTGGCGCTGAACACGTGAATGTCCAGCCACTCTCAGGCGCGCCGGCCAATATTGCCGTGTATTCGGCTCTCCTGGAGCCAGGCGACACGGTGCTGGGCATGGATTTATCGCATGGCGGGCATTTGACGCACGGCCACCCGGTCACCTGGATGGCAAAGATATTTCCGTTTATCCGGTATAAAACAACGCCGGAAGGATTAATCGATTACGACCAAGTACGGCAGATGGCGCGCGAGCATAAACCAAAACTTATCCTCGCGGGCTACTCAGCCTATTCGCGTGAAATTGACTATGCCAAGTTCAAAGAAATCGCTGACGAGGTCGGCGCCTACACGATGGCGGATATCGCGCATATTGCCGGTTTGATTGCCGCGGGCGAGATGAATAATCCCGTGTCGCTGTTTGATGTCGTGACGACGACTACCCACAAAACGCTACGTGGCCCGCGTGGCGGCATGATCATGTGCACGAAAAAACTGGCCAAGAAAATTGATAAAGCGGTCTTTCCGGGATTCCAGGGTGGTCCGCACGAACACAATATCGCGGCCAAGGCCGTGGCGTTCGGTGAAGCGCTCCAGCCGGAATTTAAAGTCTACGCGAAACAGATAAAGGCAAATGCCCGGGCGCTCTGCGACGCGCTCCAGGCCGGCGGTTTGAAAATAATGTTCGGCGGCACCGAAAACCATCTCGTTCTAGCTGACGTAACCCCGCTCGGCTTAGCCGGGCGCGAAGCGCAGGAGCTTCTCGATTCAGTCAACATTACGTTGAATAAAAATATGATCCCCGACGATCCGCGCAAGCCCATGGACCCGTCGGGCATCCGTTTGGGTTCCCCGGCGTTGACGACCCGAGGCATGACGCCACCCGACCTGAAGAAAATCGGCGAGACCATCATTCAGTTGTTGAAAAACAAAGACTCAGCAGCGGAGCAAGAAGCGGCGCGCCAGACAGTCGCGGAACTCACCCAGCGGCATCCCTTATATCCGGAACTCGGCTAAGCATGAAAATAATAAACGGCCGGAAAATTGCCAAAACTCTTTTGGCGCAGGTGCATGAACAAATTGGACGGATGTCGCTGACGCCCGGCCTGGCGATTGTGTTGGTCGGGGATGACCCAGCCTCACACCTGTATGTGCGGATCAAGGAACGGGCCTGCCGCCAGGTCGGCATGAAGTTTGAAAAGAAGGTATTTCCGGCCACGGCGGATGAAAATGAGATATTACGCACCATTCAACAATTGAATACCAGGGCAGATATTCATGGAATCGTCGTTCAGCTTCCATTGCCAGAACAACTGAACGAAAATGCGATTATCTCTGCCATCAGTCCGCAGAAAGATGTCGATGGATATCACCCAAAAACAATTCAAAGACTCGTCGCGGGACAGCAAACGTTTATTCCGGCGCTCGCTCGAAGCATCCTCCTTCTGATTGAAAGCACTGGTGTGCCGCTGGGTGGGAAGACAGCAGCGGTGATCGCAAATAGCAACGAATTTTACCAGCCGCTTGAATATCTCATTCGTCAGCGGGGCGGTCGCAGCGTTTTTTGCGATCCAACGAATTTCCGGAAAGAATGCCGAAGCGCGGATATTGTCATTGTGGCGGTCGGCCAGCCCGGAATTATTACGGCCGACGATATAAAACCGAACACGATCGTTATTGATGTCGGCATTACGCGACAGCCTGGGGGTGTTGTCGGCGACGTTGACGCCGCTACTTTGAAAAACGCCCCAGGCTTTCTCACGCCAGTGCCTGGCGGCGTCGGGCCAGTGACGGTCGCGTCGCTCCTCGCCAACACGGTCCAAGCGGCAGAATAATAAAAAACCACCCCCGGAAAACGGAGGGAGGTTTTTATATATGCTAGACGTTTATATTGACGTTCCGTTTGGCGCCGGCCGTGGGATTGGTCGGGTCATACCCGTGCAGCACCTCATCGTTATCAGAGTAACCGTCTCCATCCGTGTCTTTTTTATACGGGTCAGTGCCAATCCGTCGTTCGTTCACGTCCGTTAGACCGTCTTGGTCTGAATCAAGGTTTGCATTGATATTGCTGTTCGTATTCTGATTGGTATTCGTATTCGTGTTGAAATTTCCGTTGGTATTCCCGTTGGTGTTCGTATTTCCGTTGGTATTGCTGTTTATATTACCGTTGCCATTGGTGTTCGTGTTGAGGTTCACGTTTTGATTACCGTTACCGTTCGTATTCGTATTGAAGTTGAAGTTCTGATTGTTCAGATTCGTTTTATTCGTATTGCTGTTCGTATTCTGATTGGTCGTATTCGTATTGGAATTATTGGTATTTTTTGACGTCATGTTTTTCATGAGAAAGATGGCAGCCACCACGATACCGGCGAGTACAACCAAAATAATCGCGCCGATGATAATATATTTCTTTCGGCCACCATTGCCTTCAGGGCCAGAGACGAGATTGCCGGAGGCGTCGATCGGCGGTGGCACGGGCGGTTGGGCGGATGACTGAGGAATTGAGGCGTAGGGATCGATTGGTTGATTTTGTGGTGTTGTCGGAGGAGAAATTGTGCCTGGGTCGTCGAACATAGTTGGTGTTGATTAATAACTGTTATTAGTATAGCCCTTTTTGTTTTTCGGGGCAAATGGTAGAATACTAAAGCAATTAATAAATAACAAGTAACAAATAAGAAGTCACTTTTTGTTAATTGTAATTTCTTAATTGTTAATTATTTTATTGTGTCCTTCTCTATCGGTATCGTTGGCTTGCCGAATGTCGGGAAATCAACCCTTTTTCAGGCCTTAACAAAGAAACAGGTTGATACTTCGAATTACCCATTTGCCACGATCGATCCGAACGTCGGCGTGGTGGCCGTGCCGGATGACCGCCTGGAGCAACTCGCTACCATGAGCCATTCGGCGAAAATCGTGCCGACCGCGATTGAATTTTATGATATCGCCGGCCTGGTCAAAGGCGCCTCTCAGGGCGAGGGTCTGGGCAATAAATTTCTCAGTCATATTCGCGAGGTCGACGCCATCTGCCACGTAGTCCGGTCGTTTTCTGATCCAAATGTGGTTCACGTCGCCGGAAAGATCGATCCAGCGTCAGATCAACAAACTATCCTTTACGAATTGGCCATGGCCGACCTGGAGCAAGTCAGCCGGGCACTGGAGGCATCGCAGGGTAAGGCGCGGACAGGTGACAAAGAATCGATTAAACTCGTCCAGACGCTCGAAAAGGTGAAAACCGCACTTGATCAAGGCACGCTTGCCTTAACAACACCATTAACAGAGGACGAGCGCGCGATCCTGAAATCATTCAACCTGCTCACGCTTAAGCCGATTTTAACAGTGCTGAACGTTGACGAAAAAGATAACGAACAAGCAGGAAATCAGATCAAAGTATCCGTCCGGCTGGAATCAGAATTGGCCGGCTTTTCCCCGACAGAAGCGAAAACGTATTTAGACGAGCTCGGCTGGAAAGAAAGCGGCCTTGACCGCTTAATCCGGGCTAGCTATGAGTTACTCGGTTTGATCACGTATTTTACGACCGGACCGGACGAAACCCGGGCCTGGACAATCCACCAAGGGACAAAAGCCCCGCAGGCGGCGGGCGTGATCCACACGGATTTCGAAAAAGGCTTCATCCGCGCCGAGGTGATTAATTGGAAAGAGTTGTTAGACGCCGGTTCGGAAACAAACGCCAAGACAAAAGGCCTTATGCGGATGGAAGGGAAGGAGTATGTCTTTCAGGACGGGGATGTTGCCGTGTTTCACTTTTCCTGACCCATCGCCCAACAAGCCCGCTTGACAAAGACGAAAAAAAGATTACCATACTTTTACTACCAGGATTCATAACGACAATCCAGGTATTATCGAATATACAGGAGCTTGTGTCCGAGACAGAAGACGTAGGGGGGAACCATGAAAGCGACAAACTGGCGGACGGTTTTCGCGGTTTGGTGGTACTATCTGCTGGCGTTTGTGCCAGGTGCGCCGCGGATCGGCGCCCTGGCTGAAGCAGTGTGCATCTTCGTGCAGAGCTTCGGGCGGAATATGCTCGATGATGACATCCTGAACCGGGTGATCTGGGGATTGAGGCAGAATTTCGACTTTCAGGATGAGGCGGTGTTTGGCGAGATGGTGCGTCGAGGCTACGAGCCGGGTGCGTCGAATCGCGCCCTCGCTCGGCACGCTGTGTGTCTGGCCAAGCGCTATCTGATCCCGATCATTTCCCAGTGGGAGGTGGTCTACGCCATCTACCTGATGGAACCGGAGTGGTACCGGGCGAATGCGAACAACATCGACGCGGTCTGGCCGCCACACGAAGGGTATTTCGCGACCTACCACGTGAAGGAACAGTCGCGCGAGAGGATGCGTTGTCGTCGTTTAACCGGTCGACCGATCGAGCTTGCTCATCCGGCCATGCTTGTCCGCGCCGTTCCCATTCTGTGGAAGCTCGGACTCAATCCGATCGTGGAATCTGTTTCCTGGCACGCGTTCTGGAAACATGAACTGTGGGTGTGGGACGGCGAGTCAGTTCAACCCTGGACACGCGGTTTCGTTCTTTGGCTCAGCCGAGAAGTTATCGGGAGAATTCTCCATCTGGTTGTGGCAATGCTGCCGTTTCGACTGTATCGCCGGATACCAACTGGCTTGCAGTTGAAACTGCCAGGACGCTGGTTGGCCTTTCGGCCGGCGAACACCTAACCATGTTTGAGCCTAGTCTGCAGCTGATCATTCGCCCCCTGTCTCTGAAGGAGGGCGTTTTTTAATTGAGTTTTCCACTTTTATCGTCCAGTTATTAGGTATATTCTAGAAGTGACGGATCTGATCGCCCTTTTCACCGTGACACTCGCGGAAGGGCGGTTTTTGTACGGAAAGCACCGGGGGGTTTTCATGAAAGACCGTCGGCTGCTGCCGAAAAGAACTACACCGTACGTTCTGAGCCGGATCAGGTATTTTCATACCCTGGTCTATGTCGATTCGCGATGCGCGCGTCGGCAGCTGGCTCTGATCATGGTGCAAGCTCAGTGTCATCTGCGGCCGAGACAGCTCTCTCACTACACGCTCGCGAGAGCACAGCACAACGGCTAACGCTTTCAGGACGAGCGCACACGGATCATCGGGGAGAGGCAATCACCTCACCCCGTTTTATTTTTTTGAAACACGAATATTTCACGGACGACACGCTGGTCGCTCCGTTGGTAGACAAATGGTTGTATCGAAACCCAGTTTGGATAAACGACGCGCTGGAACGCCTTTGGAAGAATTGTGGCGGGAAGCTGCAGCCAGCCGCGTCCTGTTTTCCAGCGGGGGAAGACAATAACAACTCGGCCGCCGGGTTTTACGACACGCTGGATACTTATTAAGGCGGCTTGGTAGAGAGCTTGAATTTGCTCAAAGGCCCGATCGAGCTCTCGAGGTTCAGGTGGCAAGTGTGCCGGTCCAAGAAAGGGCTCGGTAATAACCGCATCGATCGATGCCGCCGGGCAAAGTCGGTCGAGCGAACGAACATCGAGCGCGCGCAGCAACAACTCAGCCGGTTGGAGACGGTATTGGCGCTCAAGCCAGGCCAGATTTTCGCGCGAGTCGGCAATCGCCTTTGGATTGTTGTCAGTACCAGTCAGGCGGGCATAGTCAAGAAGCCTCGCTTCCTGGAGAATAGTGCCTGAGCCGCAGAACGGATCAAGCAGCGCGGCGGACGTAGGGCATTGCGCTAAGTTTATCATCAGGCGAGCCAGTTTTGGTGGCAACATACCCTGCCGCATGCTGCGCTCAGGTCGGCCGTAATCGCGCTCGCTATATTCAGCGTACTCTTGTACCGCTAACGTTTTTCCAAGAGCCAGGGTTTCCGGTTGTGTCTCAAGTAGAACGATTTCGCCTCCTTTTTCAATTAGCTTGTTTTTATCGACGATCACGGATGAGAGCGGATTCAGCCGGCTCTGGACCCAGCGCGCCGACCGACCGTTTTGGGCCAGCGTTTTTTTCAGCGACAAACCGATCTGACGCAGCTGCAGCGCCGAAAAAATAGGCCTCGTCGAATAATAACTGAGACCGAAGACAATTCGTTCGGTAAAAACGAGTAATTGCCCAAGTAGGTCCGGCGAAACCAATTTTTGCTGAAGCTGGTGGCGATTTACAGAAGCGATGAGCGCTCCGATTTTTATGGTACCGCCAAGTTTTCTCAGAAACGTCGCCGGCTCAAACGTGTCATCAAGGTCAAGGAGGCAAAACTGATCGGATGAGAAAACGTGGCGGAATTGAATCGATTCCAGCGACAGGCGGCTATGGATTTCCGCCCGGCTGAGGGCCGGATTTCGGCCGAGAATAAAGAAAAAAGTGTTCACGAAATAACCCTTGATTAATTTACAAAGCTGTGATAAGGTAGGAAAGAAGCAGGCGAGGCTACGCGAATTAGCCCCCTCTATATTACCACTAATTCGGAAAATAGACGTACTCACATGACAAAACGCTACGAACTTCTGTATCTCATCCCGACCTCGGTGAATGAGAACGATCTGCCGACGATAACGGGAAAAATATCACAGCTGATCTCCAGTCTCGGCGGAAAAATAGAGTCTGACGAACTTTGGGCCAAGCGCAAGCTCAGCTATCCGATCAAGCGTCAGGCACATGCGTATTATTGGAAGGTGCTCTATGAAGCGCCAACCGCCATCAATGCGAAAATCGGACGCGAACTCCGATTATTGCCGGAAATCATCCGTTATCTTATTGCTGAACCGACTCCGGCCCCGCCACCGCCCCGCGAGCCAATGCCAGCCCAACCGGTCATCGCCGAGAAGCCGGCCTTACCGTCAATCAGAAAAACGCCGTCCCCGAAAAAGGACATCAAGGAAGAGAAGGTTAGTCTCGAGGAACTCGACCGAAAACTCGACGAGATTCTTGACGATGGCATGAACGGTAGCTAATTACTCATCATTTTGATATGCGCAGCCTCAATAAAGTTCTCCTGATCGGCAATCTCACCCGCGATCCCGAAACGCGTTCGACCCCGAACGGACAATCGGTCGCGAATTTTGGCATGGCGACCAACCGCGTCTGGCAAGACCGGCAGACCGGTGAAAAAAAAGAAGCCGTTGAGTTTCATAACCTCGTAGCTTGGGGGAAGTTAGCCGATATGTGCAGTCAGTATCTCCACAAAGGCAGTCGTGTTTATGTCGAAGGTCGGCTTCAGACGCGTTCCTGGGATGATCCATCGGGTGTGAAAAAATATCGCACTGAGATAATCTTGGATAGTATGATTATGCTCGATCGGCCGAGCGCGGATGGATCAAGCGCGGCCGCGCCAGTGCCGGAGAAACCGGCGGCCGCCAGTGAAACCCCGGCCCCAGATGAAGAAATCAGTGTTGAAGACATACCATTTTAAACCCTTATTCTATGCTCGAAACCACCAAAGAAAAAACATGTCATTTCTGCGCCCACGGTTACAGCGAGATCGATTATAAAGACGTGCAGACGCTCCAACGCTTTATTTCATCGTACGCAAAAATATTGCCTCGCAAACGAACCGGCACCTGCGCCAAGCATCAACGCAAATTGGCCACGGCCGTAAAACGAGCGCGACAAGTGTCACTCTTACCGACGACGGGACGCTAGTATGCTGAGTATGAACGATTTAGCCATCGGCGTCGTTTTTAAATACCGCGACGCCCCGCACGTGGTGATGCGGGCTGATCACGTCCAAATGGGCCGGGGTAGCGCCGTCTTGCGGACGAAAATACGGAACCTGATCACGGGTCAGGTTTTTGACATTACCTATAAGGGCGGTGACAAGCTTGAAGAAGCTCAGCTGGAACGCCGGCCGGCCACCTATCTCTACCATGACGACGAGGGCTACCATTTTATGGATACCCAGTCGTATGAGCAGTTTGCCCTACTCGGTTCATCGGTCGGCGACAAGGGCCTCTATCTCTGCGAAAACGCCGATACTGATATTCTCACTTTTGAGGGTAAACCGGTGTCGCTCCAGCTGCCGAAGAAAGTGGTGTTAACAGTCGTGGAAACGGCGCCAGGCGTGCGCGGCGATACGGCCCAAGGGAGCGTCAACAAACCGGCCAAATTAAACTCCGGGGCAACCGTGAATGTCCCATTGTTTGTAAAGCAAGGCGATCAAATACGAGTGAATACAGACACCGGACAATATGTCGAACGTGTGTAAGTAAGAAAGAATTAAGAATACAAAATTCAAAATGAATAATGACGGAAATTCTTTAATGAGAACTTATTATATCGTAGACAAAAAATAGAACAGTTTCATAATACGAAAAGCGGCCGGAGAGGCCGCTTTTGAGTATATCAGGACTGATTTACACTTTTCCGACCTGGGCCAGAACCGCCTTTCGAATTTCGGCCATCAGATTTGGGTTTTTTCTCAATTCTTGTCGAGCGGTTTCCCGTCCGACGCCCAGCTTCCGCTCACCGTAGGAATACGAATTGCCTGATTTTGCGATCACGCCGAATTTCAAGCCGGCGTCGAGAATATCGCCGCTGATGGAAATTCCTTCATTGTACATGATATCGAATTCGGTCGTTCGAAAGGGGGCGGCAACCTTATTCTTTACAACCTTCGCCTTGACGCGGTTGCCAATGACCTCATCGGCCAATTTCAACTGCGCGGCCCGGCGAACCTCAATCCGGACCGATGAGTAAAACTTCAAGGCGTTTCCGCCCGGCGTCGTTTCCGGGTTGCCGAACATGACGCCGATTTTCATACGGATCTGGTTGATAAATATGACGACGGTCTTGCTCTTGCTGATTACGCCGGCCAGTTTTCGAAGCGCCTGACTCATTAATCTGGCTTGGAGGCCCATATGCTGGTCGCCCATTTCGCCTTCGATTTCCGCCCGGGGCGTCAAGGCGGCTACTGAGTCAATGACAATGATATCGACGGAATTTGACCGGACGAGCGTCTCGACAATTTCCAGGGCCTGCTCGCCGGTATCCGGCTGGGAAATGAGCAGGTCGTCGATGTTTACGCCGATTTTCTTCGCATAATCGGGATCGAGGGCATGTTCGGCGTCAACAAACGCGGCCACGCCACCGAGCTTCTGCGCCTCAGCCACAATATGCTGGGCCAGGGTGGTTTTGCCCGATGATTCCGGTCCGTAGATTTCAATAACCCGGCCACGGGGGACGCCGCCGACGCCCAAGGCGAGGTCGAGGGTCAAACAACCGGTTGGAATCACCTCAACGTTCATGCGCTTGGCTTCGCCGAGCCGCATAATGGCGCCATCGCCAAAGCGTTCTTTAATGTGGTCGACCGCTGCTTGCGCGGACTTGATTTTGTCCGCAATGACTGTGGATTTTTTAGGCATAGGTGTATGTGTTATGCTCCGTGCCGTTTAGATATTTTTTACTAAGACTTGACGATAGAGGGTGGTTGGTTTCCCGCGATTTTTTGTCGCGATGATTTCGATAATATTTACGCCCTCCTGCAGATTCACAACCTCGCGAAACTGACCATCCTGACTAGTGACCACGACTTGCCCGTTGATGGTTACTTTGGCGCCTGATTTGACTTGTCCGGCAACGACCACCGAGCGTTCCTGGGTGATAATATTGTTTGTCGGCTCAGTCACCGAAAGCGCCGGGGGCGCCATGGATTTGTAAACGGTCAAGCCGAGGTAAGTAAAGCAGGCAAGAAAAACGAGACCGATCAGTAACCGTCGAATGAGTTTCGGCGTGATCGCAATGCGAAACCCGGAAAGTCTCGGCAGTGAGCGGAGCGGTCGAGCCGCCGGGCGACCGGAGCGTTCAAGTAAGGCGCGTTCTTTATCAAATAATTGGAGCACCGACACAGGATTGAGCTGGAGATACACAGCGTATCGTTTCACGAAATTACGTGCGTAGACTTCACTGGGGAGCTGTCCGTACGAACTTGTTTCAAGCGCTTCCAGATAGGTCTGTTGGATACCGGTGTCACGAGCGACGCGATCAAGGGTAATACCAGCTTCTTCGCGAACCGCGCGCAAGCGTTCACCCAGCGTTTTTGAGCCCGCGAGTGGTTTTTTTTGAAAAGAAACCGCCATGGCTTATGATTCTTCTCCGTTTTCTTCGGGTGCTGGGGGGTGAAGGTCTTGATCAGTCGGCTGGATAAGAATCTCGCGCGGTTTGGCCCCGTCGCCCGGGCCAATTATACCCTCTTCCTCCAATAAATCAAGGAGCCGCGCTGCCCGAGCGTAGCCAATGCGGAGCCGACGTTGGAGCAATGATGCCGAAGCTTTCTGGGCTTGCCAGATAACTTCCTTCGCTTTATCGAGCAATTCATCGTCTTCAAGGTTTTCAAAGCTGCCAGAGGCCGCGCTGGTCTGTTTTTCCGTTATCTCCTGTTGATAGGCCGGTGTTGACTGTTTTTTCAAATAGGCAACAATGCGTTCGATCTCATTTTCGGCCACCAAGGCACCCTGGATCCGACGCGGCTTTGACAGCTCAGCCGAAGTATAGAGCATATCACCGCGGCCGAGCAGTTTCTCAGCCCCGGCGTAATCAAGGATCGTTCGGGAATCCATCTGAGAGGCGACGCTGAACGCAACGCGCGAGGTGATGTTCGCCTTGATTAATCCGGTAATGACATCAACCGACGGACGCTGGGTGGAGACGATTAAGTGGATGCCAACCGCCCGGGCCATTTGAGCCAATCGGATGATCGATCCCTCGACATCTTGGTAAGCCTGCGCCATCAAGTCGGCTAACTCATCGATGATGACTACGATATAGGGCAGCTTATTGAGCAGAACGCTGCCATTGTATAGGGCAATGTTCTTTTTGCCGGCTTCCGCGAGCAGGCGGTAGCGCCGATCCATCTCTGTAATGCACCAGCGCAGGGCGTTTACCGTTTTATCCACCTCGGTGATTACCGGTGTCATGAGATGGGGAATATCGGCGTAGACCGAGAGCTCAACCTTCTTTGGGTCAACCAGGATAAATTTCAAATCATCCGGACTGTTCTGATAGAGTAGACTGGTAATAATGGTATGGATGCAGACACTTTTTCCAGAGCCCGTCGCGCCGGCGATGAGCAAATGGGGCATGGCTTCGAGATTAACGATCACCACATTGCCAGCAACGTCTTTGCCTAAACCGATACTCAAATTGCCGGAACGTTTTTTAAAATCCTTGTTTTCAAGAATTTCCCGCAGACCGACCGTGGCGATTTGTTGATTTGGCACCTCGACGCCGACCAGTGATTTGCCCGGGATCGGAGCTTCGATCCGGATGGGGTGGGCCGCCAACGCCAACGCCAAGTCGTTACTTAAACCCGTGATTTCGGACAGCCGGACACCCTCGGCCGGACGGAAGGTATATTGCGTAACCGTGGGCCCGACTTTTACTTCGCCCATCTCGACCGGGACATTGAAATTCTCGAGCGTCTTTCGAATTTTCTCGATATTACCTTCGATGTCGCCACTGGTCGGCTTGGCGCTTTTTACGTCGAGCAGATCAATTGGCAGATCAATTTTTTGTCTTCGCCGGATCGGTTGACTGGGTGCAGGCGGTGGTTGGGTCGGCGGTATTCCTGTTTCACGGTGATCAGGCACCTCAGTTTGAGTGAATTCCGGGCGGTCTGATTCGATCTCAGGCTCATCAGGCGAATCAACCAATTCTTTGGGTTGGCGACGAAAGAAAGAAAAACCGGTTCGAAATTTGTAGAAGAATTGACCAAGCCGCGTACGGCTGTGGGCTAGCCGTTCGAGCGAGGTATTGAAAAGAATCAGGATAGAGATGAGGCAAATTGCCAGAATGACGATCAGGGAAGCCCAAAAGCCCATTATTTTTTGAAAGGGATAGCTCAGAATGAAACCAAGATAGCCACCGCCTCGGCCGTCGCTGAACGCTTGGGTCGACTGGTCGAGCGGAATAAAAAGGTGAAGTAGGCCGGAAAAGGATAAGACAAAAATGATCAAACCGAGATAGTTGGTCGTTTGGAGGATAAATTGCTTCGGTCGAAGCAGCATATAGCCCCAACCAAACAGAACCACCGGCACAAGATAGCGTCCCCAGCCGAAGAGCTGTTTCAAGGCTTGATTGATAAACTCGCCGACGGAGCCAGCTGAATTAAATAATCCAAAAACGCTGATCAGGCCAAAGGCAAACAATACAATCACGCCAATACCTCGTCGGGTCTCTGGGTTTAGCGTCGGATCAACCGGGTGCGCGGGCTCATCGCGCCCGTTTTCCGAATTTTGTCTAGCACCACGTTTTCTTGTCATAGTAGACTGCATTGTACCACAATTGGATGAATTCAGCAAACCGCTTAACTACCAAAAAAGGCCTATTTCTAGGCCTTTTTCGTATTGTTTGAGAAGAGATATTATTCTTTCTTTTCCCGGAAACCAGTGCCCGAGGGAATGAGTTTTCCGATGATCACATTTTCTTTCAAGCCGCGGAGCTTATCGACTTTTCCGGAGACGGCCGCGTCAATGAGAACGCGGGCTGTTTCTTGGAAAGAGGCGGCGGACAGGAAGCTGTCGGTGGTGAGCGAAGCCTTGGTAATACCGAGCAGCAGCGATTCAGCCTCGACTTTTTTCCCACCGCTCTTTATTTTTTCGTTCGCTTCATGATATTCGCTTAACGTGACAATCTCGCCGGCTAGCAAGTCGGAATCGCCAGCATCTTTTACGTATAAGCGCGAGAACATTTGACGGACAATTACCTCGACGTGTTTGTCGTTTAATTTCTGCCCTTGAGAAGAGTAGATATAGCCGATTTCCTTGATGATATATTTTTGTGTCGCTTCCCGACCCTTCAAATGGAAGAGCTGGTGCAGATCGACGTTTCCTTCGGTCAGCTGATCGCCTTTTTTCACGAGGCTGCCGTCTTTTATCCAGACGCTATAGCCGACTGGTACCGGATATTCTCGTTCGCGCCGGCCTTCATAGGCGATTTTCAATTTATGGTCGGTTAGCTCGACTACGCCAGCGTGACGGACTTTCATCTCTTGATCGCCCTGGAGCCAGAGGACATCTCCCTTTTTCACTTTTTGCTTATCCTTTGCCTTTACCGTTACGGCCGGGTCACCTTTTTTTGGCTGAGGAATGGCATAAACGTCGCTAATTTCTTCCTCGGAAACGAGTTTTACAATCTGTTGTTTGCCTTGGCGAGTGACATACACCTGACCGTCAACTTCGGCTAAGACGGCCGGTTTTTTTATTGGACGAGCCTCAAAAAGCTCTTCCACGCGGGGCAGACCTTGGGTGATATCAAGTCCGGCCACGCCGCCGGTGTGGAAGGTCCGCATCGTGAGCTGCGTGCCGGGCTCGCCGATGCTCTGGGCGGCGATAATGCCGACCGCCACACCGATCCCGACTGGTTTATTGTAGCCTAGATCATAGCCATAGCATTTCTGGCAGATACCGCGGAGCGTTTGGCAGGCGAGCGGGGAGCGCATTTTCACCTCAGGGACAGGTAGGCCCTTGAGCTTCTCGGCTAATTCCCGGGTAACGATTTCACCTTTCTTTAGCAACACTTTTCCGGTTTTCGGATGTTTGACGTCAACAAGGAGAAAGCGTCCAACGATACACTCATGAAGCTGTTCACCACTCGCTTCACACTCAGCTTGGGTGAGCGTCAGACCAATGTCATCACCGCAATCTTCTTCGACAATCGATAGGTCTTGAGCAACATCGATCAGCCGTCGGGTAAGATATCCGGCGTTGGCGGTCCGGAGCGCCGTGTCGGAAAGACCTTTCCGGGCGCCGTGCGTTGAGATGAAATATTCCAAAACGTCAAACCCTTCTTTGAAGCTTCCTTTTACTGGCAATTCGATGATTTCTCCGGCTGGATTCGTCACCAAGCCCTTCATGCCCATCATCTGGGTAACTTGCGCCCAAGTGCCGCGCGCGCCCGATTCGATCATGGCGTAGACTGGACCAGTTGGATCAAGTGATTTGCGGCAAGCCACGGTAACGTTTTCTTTTGCTTTATTCCAGGTATCAATAATCTTAGCATGTCGCTCTTCCTCAGTCAGGAGACCGTTTTGGTAATGTTCCTCAATCTCGGTAACCTTTTTCTCAGCGCCGGTAATAATCGCGTATTTCGACTCTGGCGCCGGTAAATCGCTCATTCCCCAGCTCATCCCCGAGCGAGTAACATATTCGAAGCTGGCCGGCATGAGTTTATCAAGGAAGGCAACCGATTTTTCTGGCCCGTGAATGTTTAGTATCTGGCTGGTCAATATGCGCAATGCTTTTTTATCCATGACCGCGTTCACGTATGGCGTCCCTTCCGGGAGAAGCTGGTTGAATAATAGCCGGCCAACGCTTGAAACGATAAATTCGCCATCATGTTTTATCCGAATCGGCTCTTGCAGCTTTATGATGTTGGAGTTATAGGCGAGGACTGCTTCTTCGGTTGTGCCAAAAGCGCGCAACGATTTCGAATCAATATTCGCTTCGTCGATGATATAGGTCATATGGAAACAACCCAAGACCATGTCCTGGTTTGGCATACAGACCGGTTCACCCGTGGCCGGTTTCAACAGATTCTTCGTCGAGCGCATCAGTTCAGCTGCTTCCCACTTCGCCCGTTCGGTGAGTGGAATATGAACAGCCATTTGGTCACCGTCAAAGTCGGCGTTAAACGCCGGGCAGACCAGCGGATGGATTTGGATCGCTTTTCCCTCGATCAGCAGCGGCTGGAACGCTTGGATGCCGAGACGATGGAGCGTCGGCGCGCGGTTCAAGAGAACATTTGCTTGCTGAGTGATTTCTTCGAGGATATCCCAAACCTCCGGCCGGTTTGATTCAATGAAACGACTGGCGGAGCGCACGTTATGGACGAGTTCCCGTTGGATTAATTTGCTGATGACAAACGGCTTAAACAGTTCCAGGGCCATCTTTTTCGGCAGGCCGCATTGGTGGAGATGGAGACGCGGACCAACCACGATGACCGAACGGCCGGAATAGTCGACGCGTTTGCCGAGGAGGTTTTGGCGGAAGCGGCCCTGCTTCCCCTTCAAAATATCGGCGAGCGACTTAAGCATCCGTTTCTGGCCGGTCGAGGCGGTGACAGTCTTTCCGTGGCGGGCGCTGTTATCAATCAACGCATCAACGGCTTCCTGGAGCATCCGTTTTTCGTTCCGGGTGATGACTTCTGGGGCATTGAGCTCGAGCAAGCGCTTGAGCCGATTGTTCCGGTTAATGACACGGCGGTAGAGATCGTTCAAGTCAGAAGCCGCAAATCGGCCGCCATCGAGCTGAACCATCGGCCGGAGATCCGGCGGGATAACTGGCAGCACGGTAACGATCATCCATTCCGGTCGGATGCTGTTTTTCTCGAGATTGTGAACGAGTTTCAAGCGCCGGACGACCTTGCGTTTGCGGTTAAACGACGCCTTTTCAACTTCCTCTTCAAGTTCTTTAATCAGGGCAGGAAACTGGATCTCGGAGAGAAGGTGATGAATCGCCTCAGCGCCGATGCTGGCTTCGAAAACGTGACCGTATTTCAGCGATAAGTCCTGATACGTATTTTCGGAAATGATCAACTTCTTTTTCAAACTCCGGAGTTCTTTCCGGGCGGTCTCGGCCAGGAGATCGAGCTCTTTCAGTTTCTCGTCCTTTTGCAGGGCATTCGTGGCGAGCTCGTCGTTCATTTTCTTTTCGACGTCGCCGTTCTTCGTCGCTTCGACCCCGAAGCGTTGGCGGATCTCGTTCGCCAACCGGTTAAACTGATTCTCGATTTGTTTCTTCTTGGACTGCGCTTCGTGGTCGACTTGCTTCAATGTCTCTTGGCGCAGCTCGTCATTAACATTAGTAATAATGAAATTCGCAAAATAAATGACCTTCTCAAGTTCTTGGGTGGAGAGATCGAGCACAAGGCCGATCTTTGATGGCACCCCGCGCAAGAACCAAATATGAGAAACGGGCGCCGCCAGGTTGATGTGACCCATCCGTTCGCGGCGAACAATGCTGCGGGTAACTTCAACCCCGCACTTATCGCAAATGATGCCTTTGTAGCGGATACGCTTGTATTTACCGCAGTAGCACTCCCAGTCCTTCGACGGACCAAAAATTTCTTCGGCAAACAACCCATCCTTTTCGGGTTTCTGGGTCCGATAATTAATGGTTTCCGGTTTCGTCACCTCGCCATACGACCACTCGTGGATTTCGTCAGGCGACGCGAGCTTGAGGCGGATGGCAGTGAATTCTAATGTTTTTACGTCTTCTTGAAATGGCATACAGTTATTTCTTCTTCACTTTCTCTTCTTTATCCTTTTTCGGGGCGGCTGCTGGTTTCGTCTCGGCCTCGGGTTTAGGCACCTCGGCGAACGGATCATCGGCTTTTACGTCGCTGATCAGTTCCACGTCCAAACCCAAGCCTTTCAGTTCGCGGACGAGGACGTTAAACGACTCTGGCACGTTTATTTTCTTGATTGCTTCACCTTTGATAATCGCTTCGTATGCCTTTGAGCGGCCGGGTACGTCATCTGATTTAATGGTCAGCATTTCTTGGAGGGTGTAGGCGGCGCCATAGGCTTCAAGCGCCCAGACTTCCATTTCACCGAAGCGCTGGCCACCGAATTGTGCTTTCCCGCCGAGCGGCTGCTGAGTGACGAGCGAATATGGGCCGATTGAACGTTGGTGAATCTTATCTTCAACAAGGTGATTGAGTTTCATTATATAGATGTACCCGACCGTTACCTTCTGACCAAACGGCTCGCCGGTGCGGCCGTCGAAGAGCATTACTTTACCATCCTCGGGTAAGCCGGCGCGTTTCAATTCCGCATGGATTTGATCTTCTTGAATGCCGTCGAGTACCGGAGTGGCGACATTATAGCCTAGTTTATGGGCGGCAAAACCAATGTGAGTTTCAAGGATTTGGCCGAGGTTCATACGGGAGACAACGCCGAGCGGATTTAAGATGATATCAACCGGCCGTCCGTCTTCAAGGAAGGGGAGGTCTTCGGTTGCGACCACGCGGGAGATAACGCCTTTGTTGCCGTGGCGTCCCGCCAGCTTGTCGCCGACTTGGACTTTGCGCAGCTGGGCGACCGAAACCTGGATTGTTTTGATCACGCCCGCCGGCAGCTTATCGCCGTTTTCTTTTGAGAATATCTTTATGTCCACGACTTTGCCGTGTTCGCCGTGTTCGAGGTAGAGCGAGGAGTCTTTGACATCCTTCGCTTTTTCGCCGAAGATCGCCCGGAGCAATTTTTCTTCAGCCGAGAGCTCGGTTTCGCCTTTGGGTGTGATTTTCCCAACGAGAATATCACCCGATGAAACCTCGGCGCCAATGCGAACCACGCCATTTTCATCCAGATCTTTCAACTTTTCCTCGCTGACGTTCGGAATATCGCGCGTCACAACCTCAGGGCCGAGTTTTGTATCGCGAATATCGACGGAATAATCTTCGATATGGATCGAGGTAAAGGCGTCCGCCTGGACGACACGTTCGGAGATAAGAATGGCATCTTCATAATTGCCGCCCTCCCAGGGGATGAACGCAACCAGGATATTCTGTCCCAGGGCAAGCTCGCCGAATTGGGTTGAGGCTCCATCGGCCAACACCACGCCGACTTCGACGTGGTCGTTCCGATTGACCCGGGGACGTTGATTCATGCAGGTAGCGGCGTTTGAGCGGACAAAATTGCCGAGCCGGTAGGTTTGAATCGTATTATCGTCAGCGGTGATCTGGATTTCAGAGGCTTGGACCTTCGTAACGACACCGGCTTTTTTCGCGATGATAACGTGGCCGGAATCTCGGGCGGCACGTTCCTCAACGCCAGTGCCAACGATTGGCGCTTGGGGTCGGATGCAGGAAACAGCCTGACGCTGCATATTCGTACCCATCAGGGCGCGGGCCGCGTCGTCGTGTTCCAGGAACGGAATTAACGAAGTAGCAACGCTGATGATCTGTTTTGGCGATATGGCAACGAAATCAATCTCTTCAATCGGCGCGATCGTCGGTTCGCCGTGGCTGCGCGCTTCCGCCCGATCAAAGGCAAAATAGTTATCTTCGTCAAGCGGTGTGGTGGCCTGGGTTGTGACGTAGCGCTCCTCTTCAAACGCGTCGAGCGAAACAATTTCGTCGGTTACACGCGGCCAGATACGAACCATTGCCTGGCCGTTTTTCATTATTTTCTTGGCGACCTCGGCGGAAATCCGCTCGCCCCGTTTGACGAGTATGGCGCCGGATTCATCTTTCAAGTCCTCGCCGGAACGCTGGGTAGCGGCTGTGGTTCCGTCATTCGGCACCTCTTTCAATATTTTTCGATAGGGTGTTTCAATAAAGCCATAATCATTGATCTTGGCATAGGTTGCCAGGTGGCCGACCAAACCGATATTCGGACCTTCCGGTGTGGCGATCGGACAAATCCGGCCGTAATGCGTCCGGTGGACGTCACGAACGTCAAAGCCGGCCCGTTCGCGCGATAACCCGCCTGGACCCATCGCCGACAGCCGCCGTTTATGCTCAAGTTCAGCCAGGGGATTCGTCTGGTCCATGAATTGCGAGAGCTGAGACGACATGAAAAATTCTTTGACCGCGCCCATGACCGGTCGGGCATTGATCAGCTGATTCGGGGTGAGCGTGTTGATGTCCATGGTGCTCATCCGGTCCCGGATAATGCGTTCCATCCGAGCCAAACCAACGCGGAACTTGTTCTGAACGAGTTCGCCAATCGCCCGGACGCGGCGGTTGCCGAGATGGTCAATATCGTCCGATTCCTTCTGGGAATTATTAAGCGAAATAATCTCCTTGATAATGGCGATCAGGTCTTCTTTGCGGAGAACACGCGTTTCCTTCGTGATCGGAATATCGAAATCAAAACGCTGGTTCAGTTTGTAGCGGCCGACGCGGCCGAAATCATATCGGTCGAACGAGAAGAACATTTTATATATCAAGTCGCGGGCATTGTCGACGGTCGCGAGGTCGCCGGGTCGAATACGCTTATAGACTTCTTTCAAACCTTCGGCTTCGGAACGGGCCACGTCTTTCGCGATCGTTTGGTCGATGTAGCGCACGTCGGGGTTCGTATCAACATCTTTGAATAAATCCTTAATTTCTTCGTCGCCGCCACTTCCGAACGCACGGAGCAAGCTGGTAATGGCTACTTTTCGCTTCCGGTCTATTTTGACGATGATGACATTATTGAAATCAGTCTCAAGCTCTAGCCAGGCACCGCGGTTTGGGATGATTTTTGCGCCATAGTAGCGGCGGCCGCGATAAAGCTCGGAGGTAAAAAATACCCCAGCTGAACGGATAAGCTGGGAGACGACCACGCGCTCAATGCCATTAATAATAAAGGTACCGCGATCAGTCATGAGCGGGAAGTCGCCAAGATAGACCTCTTGTTCCTTTATTTCACCAGTTTTCTTGTTGAGCAACTTGCAGTTTACCCGCAGGGCGGCTTCATAGGTCAGATTCTTTGATTTGGCGGTTACTTCGTCGAAGCGCGGTTCGTCGAGGTAATAGTCGCCGAAGGATAACTCAAGATTCCGGCCCATATATTCACGGACCGGCGATATTTCCTCGAAGAGCTCTTTCAAACCCTCGCGGAAGAACCAGTCGTATGACTGGCGGAGGATTGTGATGAGGTTCGGTAAGGGTATGATCTCGCGCTGGGGCTTAAAGAATTTCCGCTCCAGCTTGATATTGGAGTCAGACATAAAAATAGCCCCGCTCCCCGGATGGGAGGGGTTGTTCGGACTATTTACGATTGGTCAGAAAACCAGGACAATATTGACAGAAAATTATTCCCTATATCTATAGGGTTGATATTCATAGATTGATAATAACACCATTTTCTGCGTTGTCAAGGATAATAGGGGAAAACAAGGGAATAAGTATAATTTGGCTAATATTAGTATATTTATATTATTTTTGCCTAAAATAGGCCAAAAAATATGTTAAGTTATCCACAGGTTATTCATAATAATACAAAAACCAGGCAAAAAAGCCTGATTTTTGCTTCTGAGTGACTATGGATAAATGACATCCCCGACGTAGCAACGGCACTTTTGGCAGTAATTTGTATCGGCTGCGTCAAAATTCCAATCAATCGGCAAACTGACAATGCGCCAAGCTTTATTGCCAGAAACCGTGCTTCTGTTAACGCAATCACCGGCATCCTTGTTGAAGCCAGCCGCCTGGCAATAATGCTGACACTGGAGATCCTCAACGCCAACCGGAGAAACTAGGGGGTAAGACACGCCGTTTACCTCTAAGCTGATACCCTCGATATCAACGTAACGGTTTGCTAGGGTGCAGCGGCCACGACTGAGATACGCAATGTTCGCGTTTTGGTGGTTTGAATTTGTCCAAGTAGCGATTGTCTCGGGCGGGCAGTTGATGCCACGAAAGAGTGAACCACCCCAGCTTATGTCGCCGTTGAAGGTGGCGGTGTTAGTTACGGTTAGCGTACTTACCGTTATGCCCCCGCTAATAGTAACGCTGCCGGCAACATTTACCCGGCCGTCAAAATACCCCGCCCACTCACCCGCACCCGAGTTGCCGCCGATTGAGCCATAGACGCCGGCGCAAGTACCGGTACAGTTTGAGCCGGCCACGAGCTCACCATAGACACCGCTGCCGTTGACGCTTGAACCGCTATTACCTTTGAAACCGGATACGGCGTTATAGTTTGAAGTAGAGATATTGTTAGAGGCAATAGTGTGGTTGGCGGTATAACCACTGGCGCCTGCAACCGACACGTTTAACAAGGAGCTCGGATTTGTATTCCCGATACCGATTTTCGAGCCGGTGTTAATGATCGTGCTGTCCGCCAGCCAGCCGCCATTGTAATAGAGCATCTGATAGGCGCTGCCACCGGGGAGTATACTGGATGTCGTTGACCAACTCAGAACGCCAGTCCCGTTATTTGTCAGTACTCTGAAGCCGCCAGCCTGGGCGTTCGGCCAGTCATATGTCACGTTATTGATTTTTACAATATTACCGGAGCTATTTACCTGGAATAGATCGCCATTACCAACCGTCAGGGCTGAAGCCGGAGTTGAATCACCGATTCCGAGGTTTCCGGTATCGGTAAAGGTAAAGAGTTTTGTGGCGTCATATTTTGTCAGGTTGAGCTTCCAGCCTGTTCCGTCACCAATCCAGATGTTGGCCCGATCGGGCGAAGCCGTCGACGGGTCGAACGATAACCGGTTACCGATGTCAAATATACCGCTGGAGTTGACGCTAAAGCGTTTACTCCAGGTAATCGGATTTGTCCCACCTGATCCCTGGCTGTATTCCAGGTAATTACCCGTGCCGACCAGTCGGGCGGCTGTGCCACCCCAAGCTGATCCATTAATATAGTCATAACCGGATCCGTTGTATACGGCATTCCAGTACCAGCCAACGTTGTTTGATGCCGAGTCCCAGTCGGTGTTGTAATACGACCCGCTGCGTATTTTACCGAAGTGCGCCCGTCCCATACCATTAGTATTATTCACATAAACAAGCGTATTATTGCCGTCCGTGTACAGGCGGTTGATGTCGGCGATGTTACCGAGCGCGAGATCATTGTTGGCGTTGGTGAATATTGATCCGCCTACCTCCAGTTTATGCGTACCGCCTGGTGTTAGTCCGATTCCGACGTTGCCGCTCGCGTCGACGTATAATCCTTCATTGCCGCCATCACTCGAAATCCAATGGCTGTTCATTTGCAGGTTTTGTTGGGCGATGTGATTGCCAAGATTATCCCCTGTACCGCCACCAAGATCATCACCGCAGACAAGATCGCCATTGGCATTGGTTGTCACCTTGCCGCCATTAGCGCCGCCGTTGCAGATTAATCCGGTAATTCGGGCATTGCCCGTGACATGCAGCATTTGCTGAGGGCTAGCAGTGCCGATACCCACCCTTCCGGTGCTGTCTACACGTAGACCCTCGGCACCGGCGCCGCCATAGAGAAGGCGAACACCTTCTTTCCCTTCGAGCGTTAAGGCTTGGTTTGGGCTGGTGTTGCTGGCCACGCCGATCAAGCCGATGGTATCGGTCGTGGCTCCACCGATCACGATCGCGTCATCATTTGTCCGAAGGTGGAGCAATCCGTTCGTGCCGAACCCATTACCTTGCATATGAACTCGGCCGGAAAAGTAGCCGGCCAGACCGGTCGCGTTTGTTTGCTCGGCATAGACAGTGCTATTAACGGAGTTGTTCTTCACGGAGAGTTGAGTATTATCGCCAAAGGCGCTATGGCCGATCGCAACCCGAGTCGTGACTGGTGTTTTCGGGTAGATGCCGCTGCCTTCTGTACCGTCCCAGAGCGAGTCGCCACCCGCTCCACCGGAATCATCCGTACCGCAGATAAGGCGGCCCGTGCCATCAACATCAAGCGTTGAAATGCCAGTGCACGGCGCGAAATCATACAGATAGATTCCACGATTATCGCGGACCTCAAAAACTGGATTTCCGCTGTCTGAGATGAAGAAATCACCAGTGTTGTTCAAATTGTATGTAAGAGTAACGGTCCCGAGATCAATTTGGGTGTTTCGACTCAATGAGCCACCGAGGCCAAAGGCGTTGCCGTTTAAAGTCAGGCCGTTCTCAGCTGTGTATGAACCGCCACCGCCACCATCATCAGGTTCGCAGACCACAGTTCCGTCCGCGTTAATGACCCGGATGGAGTTCCCTGCCGCACAGTCGGAGAAGAACTTGGTCGTGCCATTCAATTTGTAGATACCGCCGCTCAGAGCCAGGTCACCGCTGACACCAAGTTCTTGGTTTGGTGCGGTCGTACCGATGCCGACCCGACCCGTCTTTGTTATCGTCATCACCGAATTCCCCAGGCGCAGGTCCTTTGTCTCAACGCCGGTATGACGGGCGTACATATATCCGAAATCACCGACATTATCATATCCAATGGTCACGCCCCGAGCCGGGTTAGCGGAATGGGAAACGAGCAGGCCACCGAAATCCTGAACACCAGCTGGCGGCGTAGCGACGATGTGTAAAACATCAGCTGGCGTGACCGTCCCAACCCCGACCTTCCAAGCCAAGTTCTGCGGATAGAGGTTGTTGCCGGTTAACGTCCATAAGCCCCCACCCCAGTTCGTAATACATTTCAAGGGATCAGGATTGGCCGGGTCGTCATTGAGACAGAACTGAACAGGGGTGGTATTGCTGCCGATCTGAACCTTTTGGCCGGAATCATAGTTGAAAAAGAGAGGGGCACCAAGTGATTTGATGTCAGCACCCTGTGCTCCGGTCTCGAGATTGAAGGCCAAGCTCCGCCCATTCTCCGAATTCTCGATGGTCAGGGAACCGGGATTGGGGGAAGCAATACCAAGTGTCGCGATCTTCACGTCACCCTGAAGCTCAGTGCCACTACCAGCAGCCTCGCCCGGTGACAGGTAGAGCACATCACCAGCTGATTCAATATGCGCCTTGGTCGGATCCGAAGCCGTCCCCCAAAAGACCCCCCGGTCATCAGCGGCAAACAGGATATCCCCACCACTCAAGCTAAAATACTCCCCACCAATGGTTAAACTCCCTTGTTTCGTCTGTGACACTCCCGAGACATTCAAGGGCGCAGCCGTGTTCCCACCCGGGGGAGCGGAGGTGGGCGGAACCCAGGCAGCCTGGACAAACCGCACACTGGCCAATGTAAGTAAAGACAAAAACGCCACCGCGAAAGCTAGCTTAGTAATCGCCGTGGCTGAACGGAAGAGTTTCATGGTATTCGTTGATTTAAGAATATATTCAAAAAGGAAAGGTTCAGCTGTTATTATACTGAAAAACCAGGAAAAATACAAAAACCAGACTCTCGGGGAGTCTGGTTTTTTTAATTTGTGTTATATGATCACTGTTTTTTCTTTTCTGACAGATGTTTATTTGCACACCGCCGCCCAGCGGAAGCGTTTTAATTGATAATGGTTGTGTATTACGAATGAATCCAAATCGACATAGTCCAACATATAGCCGATATCTGCCCCGCCGGTCCACCCGGTGCCATCATATGAGGTGTTCCAGCGATCGGGGAAGGATTCATTGGCCGAGTAGGCTTGAATATTTGGCCATTGAGTGCAACCAAGCGCGGCAATACTGATTTCAGTGGTACTTTCTCCCGGGTTGACCCAGCCGGTTATTCCAGACATTGCCCTTACGGCTGGTGGATCCCAGCGGGCGTTTCCCAGTGCGTCAATGGCGGTTAATACTTTGCCGCTGGCAGGTCCGCCGCCAGTAATTTTAATTTGATCCGCGATATTCACATCGCCATTGAAATAGCCAGCCCAGGTGCCGGATTGGACCGGATATGTAGCATAGCCATCTGATCCGTACACGCCGGCGCAAACCTGGCCACTGCCGCAGCTAGCACCGTTGACAAATTCACCGTAGACAGCGCTGCCTCTGACGCTGCTGCCGGATTTATAGCCGGCCACGGCATTATACGCAGTGGCGGCTGCGTTATTATAGGCTACCACGGTATGATTCGTTCCGTACGGGGTGCCGCTCGAAGCAATTGAGAGTAGACCCGTTGGACTGGTATTACTGATACCAATTTTTGAGCCGGTGTTAATGATCGTGCTGTCAGCTATCCAGCCGCCATTGTAATAGAGCATCTGGTAGGCACTGCCGGTGGGGAGCAGGCTGGTGGACGTCGACCAACTCAGAACGCCAGTTCCGTTATTTGTCAGTACTCTGAAGCCGCCAGCCTGGGCGGCTGGCCAGTCATATGATACGTTATTGATCTTAACGAGATCACCAGAGCTATTCACCTGGAATAGATCGCCATTACCAACCGTCAGGGCTGAAGCCGGAGTTGAATCACCGATTCCGAGGTTTCCGGTATCGGTAAAGGTAAAGAGTTTTGTGGCGTCATATTTTGTCAGGTTGAGCTTCCAGCCTGTTCCGTCACCAATCCAGATGTTGGCCCGATCGGGCGAAGCCGTCGACGGGTCGAACGATAACCGGTTACCGATGTCAAATATACCGCTGGAGTTGACGCTAAAGCGTTTACTCCAGGTAATCGGATTTGTCCCACCTGATCCCTGGCTGTATTCCAGGTAATTACCCGTGCCGACCAGTCGGGCGGCTGTGCCACCCCAAGCTGATCCATTAATATAGTCATAACCGGATCCGTTGTATACGGCATTCCAGTACCAGCCAACGTTGTTTGATGCCGAGTCCCAGTCGGTGTTGTAATACGACCCGCTGCGTATTTTACCGAAGTGCGCCCGTCCCATACCATTAGTATTATTCACATAAACAAGCGTATTATTGCCGTCCGTGTACAGGCGGTTGATGTCGGCGATGTTACCGAGCGCGAGATCATTGTTGGCGTTGGTGAATATTGATCCGCCTACCTCCAGTTTATGCGTACCGCCTGGTGTTAGTCCGATTCCGACGTTGCCGCTCGCGTCGACGTATAATCCTTCATTGCCGCCATCACTCGAAATCCAATGGCTGTTCATTTGCAGGTTTTGTTGGGCGATGTGATTGCCAAGGTTGTCTCCGCCAGAACCGCTGGCGTCAGGTCCACAGATAAGATAGCCGTTTGCGTCGGCATCGACGGTGTTTACACCGTTACAATTGGCAAGATACGGTATGCCAACGTTGCCGCCACTGGAAATGATGATTCGATCAGCACTGTTTGTCTGCAGCCGAAAATCACGACTCGCCGAATCGCTACCGATTTTCAAACCAGTATTATCCATGGAGAGGGTCGTCGTATAGCCACTGGTCGAGGCACTGGCATCGAAGGCGAAGAGAGTGGCGTTAGCCGTGCCGTCAGCGACCATAAATTTCTTGGTTGGAGTAGTCGTGCCAATCCCAACCCTGCCATTGTCAAGGATAACCATCCGCTCAGTGGCAGTTCCGCCATCTGGCGCGGTCAGAAACATGAGCTTCGTCGGGTAATCGTTCGTTGACCAGTCAGCCGTGGCGCGGCCCTTAATCTGGGCGCCGATAGCGCTGTTCCCGCCGTCGTCACCGGTGAAGTAGAGCGCGCCAAGGTCATCGTTGACGCCCATGATCGTATCGTCTCGCCGCAAAGCCATGTAACCGCCGATATCCTGGCCGACTTCAAACCGATTTTGGGGATCAGCCAGGCCAATGGATACCGCCGAGCCGTTATTAAATAACACGCTGTTAGCAATCCAATTTGCACCATCATGGCGGAGAGTCTGGCCTGATGATCCGGCCGGCAAACCGCTGCCGCCCGTCGAGTTTATCCTGGTACGTACATCACCGCCAACAACCGGGTAGTCAATCGTAATATTGGTACCCGCCACCAGTTCAGTATTCAGGAAATTACCCGTATCCGAACCATCTGTTTTAACCATATAGGTATCGCCGCCTCCGCCTCCGCCGGTGTCATCGCCGCAGATGAGGTCGCCGTTGGCATTGGTCGTTACCTTGCCGCCGTTCAAAAGGCCGTTGCAGACGAGGCCGGTGATGCGTGCGTTACCGACGACGTGGAGCATTTGAGTGGGATTATATGTTCCAACGCCCAGCCGTCCAGCGGTATCGAGCGTTAGCCTGACATTGCCGGCCGTATTATCCTTAATCAGGAATTTACCCTGTCCTTCCGAGGCCGTGCCGCCAGTCGATATTATCATCCAACGCCGGCCGCCAGTGGTGCCGGTCGCGTCTACGCTAATATCAGTTCCCCATGATTGTTGAGGATAAAGGTGAAGCTCTGATACCGCCGTGGTATCACCGATCCCAACCTTTGTGGTCGAGGGGGTTCGGGGATAGACGACTGACCCTTCGGTGCCGTCCCAGAGCGAAGTGCCACCACCAGACGAGGCTATGCGGAGTTTTACGTCACCGCCGATTATAGGGTAGTCGATCGCGATATTTGCGCCGGCGACAATCTCGGTATTCAGGAAATTACCCGTATCCGAACCATCTGTTTTAACCATATAGGTATCGC
>CAYJKP010000003.1:111651-141262 GCA_964371245.1 uncultured Gammaproteobacteria bacterium
CGCCCCCGCCTCCGCCGGTGTCATCGCCGCAGATGAGGTCGCCGTTGGCATTGGTCGTCACCTTGCCGCCGTTCAAAAGGCCGTTGCAGACGAGGCCGGTGATGCGGGCATTGCCCACGACGTGCAACACTTGCTGCGGGTCGATTGTGCCAATACCTATTTTTCCTTCGGGATTGATAAGCAGTCTGGTTGTTCCAGTATTATCTGCAAACCGGGCGATTGATGGAACGATGTCGTAGGATTGATTTGCGATGGGGGGAGCAAAGGCCACGGTTGTTGTCAGGCTGGACGGATTGGTTACAGTATTTATAACCCGCGTCTGGCCGACGGCGCGGATATAGTCGCCCGGACCGAACATGTCGAAATAGGTTTGACCACCGCCCTGGGTGACGTTCACCCCGGCGCTGTTGATGAGACCGGCGTCCATGATTCCACCATCCGCCCGGCCTTTGACGTGTAGCATAGCCGTTGGAATTGCAGTCCCAATGCCAAGACCGGTCTCACCTAAGCGGTTGATTGTTAGGGCGTTTGAACCGTCCCCGTCCTCGGCACTAATGTAGAAGCGTTTGTCCTGTAGCGTACCAATACTTCCGATCGCCTTAATGCGCCAGAGGTAGTTTGGAGACGGATTGAGGTCAATGTCCGACAAGAGGGAAGTGTTGCTCGTCGGACCAAGGGCAAGCGTTGCACCTGGAAAGGTGTCATTGATGCCGATAAAATGGTTGTTAAAACCGTCATCCCGTTGGTACATAACAGAATTAGTCAGGGTCGTAGGCGTGTCCCAGCGCGGAATATACCAGGCCGCCCCACTGCCGACACCGCCGCCAATATCGCTCCAGTCATCGATACAACTTGTTTCGGCGTCATCATTCAGACACAGTTTAACTTTTGGATCGGCGCCGCCGCCAATATGGATATTTTGGCTGACATCGTAATTAAAAATAAGTTTGGATGTCGGTGTCTTTATATCAACGCCGTTGGCACCGGTCTCCACGCTAAAGACCAAACTTCGTCCGACTGATGGATTTTCAATAGTCAACGAGCCTGCGTTCGGGGTAGCAATGCCAAGCGAGGTAATTTTTACATCACCCTGGATCACCGTGCCACTACCAGCAGCCTCGCCCGGTGATAGGTAGAGAATGTCGCTGGCCGACTCAATATGCGCCTTGGTCGGATCCGAAGCCGTCCCCCAAAAGACCCCCCGGTCATCAGCGGCAAACAGGATATCCCCACCACTCAAGCTAAAATACTCCCCACCAATGGTTAAACTCCCTTGTTTCGTCTGTGACACTCCCGAGACATTCAAGGGCGCAGCCGTGTTCCCACCCGGGGGAGCGGAGGTGGGCGGAACCCAGGCAGCCTGGACAAACCGCACACTGGCCAATGTAAGTAAAGACAAAAACGCCACCGCGAAAGCTAGCTTAGTAATCGCCGTGGCTGAACGGAAGAGTTTCATGGTATTCGTTGATTTAAGAATATATTCAAAAAGGAAAGGTTCAGCTGTTATTATACTGAAAAACGCTAGGAAATGCAAAACCGATTTCCTGGCATAAAACCGGTCTCGTTGCAGAGGCTGGTTTGTTACTACTATCTTTTAGTCGGAAAATAATTTGTATTATAACCCGAACCTGATCGGTGAGTTGTTTATTTCCTGATAGTACTACGTATTAAGAATGACTGTGTACTAAGGGGAAACACAGAGAAACTCCATGTATTCGTATATTGAACCAGTGTTGCAGTCGGTATCCCAATTTCTATCTGCATCAAAGCAGAGTTGGTCAAACGATATCATCTGTTCTCGACTGCCGGCGCCGCAAGAAGCACTCCCCTGCGGGTTACCGGCGCCAATGCATCCGTTGACGCACGTCCCATTGCCCCAGGACTGACATTTAGAAATCGAGGCGAAATCACCACAACCATGATTGCCGTAAATATACGACGCTCCGCCAGTAGTGATATATCCTTGCATGCCGTGGATGTATACACTTCCGGTGATATTTACCGATCCATGAAAATAGCCTGCCCATTTCCCGGCGGTATCCGTTGATGAACCGCTATCGGATCCGTAAATACCCGCACAGATTTGGCTTGTGCCACAAGTCATCCCGCTCACTAGTTCGCCATAGATGCCGCTGCCGCGAGCGTTCGATCCGGATTTAAAGCCGGATACGGCGTTATACGCAATTGCGCTCGCATCGTTATATGCGGCGATGGTGTGATGTTGCCCATATCGGTTTGAAGAGTCTGCCACCTGAAACAACGGCGCATCGGCCGTGGCAGAATCAAAGATCGTTGTTTCTCCTTGATTTGAGATCGAAAAACGCCAGGCGCCGGCCGCCTTATCAACCAAGCCGAATCGTTCGTCATACTGGATCTGCGCTTCTTTCCAGTTATTGGAGCTGACTGCGCCAAAGAGAACAGTAGAATCAGCGTTTTGAGCTGAAGTGTCGTCAGTGGATATTTTCAGCCAGGTATTGTTGTCAATACCCGATTGATGGATCATCAGGCGTGTGTCGGGACTACCCGTGCCGATGCCGACGCTACCGTCTTTTTTAATTACCAAAGCGTCGGCATTAGTGTGAGTATCAAAGGAAAACACCGGATCCTCGTAATCAATCTGAAAGGTTTGAACCTGACTGCCGGCGTGGACGGCAATTTTAAGATCATTATTACTTCCGTCATAGCTGAAGCCTGCCCATTCGCTGCCGCCCGCTGGCTCGCGGAGCTGGAAGGTCTCGCCGCTGGCATTGGGTGTGTTGCTGATTGCTACTCGCCCAGCTGTATCGATGTTGATTCCTTCGCCGGCGCCACCATCGTTTGAGATGTAATTGCTGCCCATTTGGAGGTTCTGGGTGGCAACGTGGTTGCCGAGATTATCGCCTGCGCCGCCACTTGCCTGGCAGACGACGGTGCCGTCAGCGTTAATAACGCGGATAGAGCTGTTCGCCGCGCAATCGGAAAAGAATTTTGTCGTTCCGTCTAACTTGTAAATGCCACCAGATAAAGCAAGGCCGCCATTTACTCCAAGCGCCTGATTTGGTGTGGTTGTGCCAATGCCTACCTGACCATCATAATCCAGCCGCATGCCCTCGGTTGAGTTGTAGTAGAGCCGAACACCAGAGTTACCATCAAGAGTTAAGGCTTGATTGTTTCCCTGATTACTTGCAATGCCGATACGGGCAATGTTCGCTGTAGCCAAACCACCGATGACGATTGCGTCATCATTCGTTCTTAGATGGAGCAGTCCCTCCGGTGAATTTGTACCCATTCCAATCCAGCCAGCATTAGTCACAAATATGCCTTCGTCGTTACCATCGTTTGAGATCCAGTACCCGCTCATCAACAGATTTTGTCTGGCGACATGGTCACCCAGGTTGTCGCCACCCCCACCTCCACCGACGTCACCGCTGCAGATAATGTCACCGTTGGCGTTGGTCGTGAGTTTGCCGCCGTTTGTCTGGCCCGTGCAGTTATAGCTGGAAAATCTCACGTTCCCAGCTACATGGAGCGGTTGTTGCGGGCTGGTAGTACCGATGCCGACTCTTCCGAGAGCATCAATAGTCAGGCGCTCTGTTTCTGAACCACCAGCCGGCCGAGTGAAGAATGATAATTTGGTGGTATAGCTGTTTAATGCCCAGGAGTCGTCCGCTTTCGCTTTTATTTCGGCACCGATAATATCGTTAACTCCGCCATGATCGCCGGTGAAGTATAGTGCGCCAAGGTCATCGCCGGAATTTATGTCATTGTCAGCATCATCACGGCGCAGGGCTTGGTATCCGCCGCCTGTCCAAGCGACCTCAAGTCGGTTCTGCGGGTCGGTAAGACCGATGCCAACCTGTGTGGTGCTCGGCGTTTTCGGATAGATGGTTGCACCCTCTGTTCCGGCCCAGAGTGAATCGCCTGGTCCGCCGCCAGAAGCTGAAATCTGCAATTTCACGTCGCCACCGACGTTCACGGTTGATAGCGCAATATTGGCACCGGCTGAAATTTCATTGGCCAGAAAATTGGCTGAATCGTTCCCACTGCCGTCCGTTTTAACCGTGTAGGTATCGCCGCCCCCGCCCCCGCCGGTGTCGTCGCCGCAGATAAGATCGCCATTGGCATTGGTCGTCACCTTGCCGCCATTAGCAAACCCATTACAGATAAGACCAGTGATTCTCGCATTGCCCGTTACATGGAGAGGCTGTTGGGGACTTGTGGTGCCGATGCCGATTTTCCCGTTCGTGATGATGCTATTAGTTCCGTTTGTGAAATACCAGGGATAATTTGCGTTAACGTTTGTCCCATCAAAATTCAAACTCGCCCAGGCATTATTAGTAAGATTAAACAGACGCAGATAATTCTGGCTTCGGATAGCAATATCTCCGGCAACGTCAAGCTTGTAATCTATATTCGCCGTACCGATCCCGACATTCCAGGCATCGTTTTGTGTATGCAAAAGATTCGTACCCTCTAATGTCCAGTACCCGCTCCCGCCCCAGCTGGAAATGCAGTTTTCTTCGCTACCGCTGTCATTGAGGCACAGCTTTGTGTTCGCATCCGAACTGCCAATCTGTACTTTTTGCTGGTTATCATAGTTAATGTACAGCGGAACATTGTTTGATTTAATATCCGCGCCCAGCGCGTCGGTTTCCACATTGAACGTTAAACTTCGGCCCGCCGGAATCGGGTTCGGATTCGCGATCGTCAATGAGCCCGCATTTGTTCCGCCAAGCAGGGAGATCTTTACGTCGCCCTGGATCTCCGTTCCACTGCCAACAGCTTCGCCAGGCGATAAGAAAAGTATGTTGCTGGCTGACTCGATGTGCGCTCTTGTCGTATCCGACGAATTAGCCCAAAAGACCCCCCGGTCATCAGCGGCAAACAAAACATCCCCACCGCTCAAACTCAGGAATTCCCCACCAATGGTTAAACTCCCTTGTTTCGTCTGCGACACCCCGGAAACATTCAAGGGCGCGGCCACGTTTCCACCCGGGGGAGCGGACGTGGGCGGAACCCAGGCAGCCTGAACAAACCGCACACTGGCCAATGTAAGTAAAGACAAAAACGCCACCGCGAAAGCTAGCTTAGTAATCGCCGTGGCTGAACGGAAGAGTTTCATGGTATTTCTCTTCTTAGAGATAATAAACAGATGTTTGGACTAGCCTTTATTATACTGAAAAAGTGGGGAAAATACAAAAACCAGGCTCATCAAAGAGCCTGGTTTATCACGTAATGCCGCACATTGAAACATTATATGTACAAGAAGTGATTTACAGGTGATCTTTTTTAATGACTTGTCTAATTGTTCCCTTAGAATGGATCTGCCGGGGGTACGCCCTGTTCGCATTGGATAAACGTGAAGCTTTGGCTAGATTCGTCTATCACGGCCCAATTGACGAAATACCCCTCGGTATTGTTGACTGAATCCCATTTCACGTTTCCGGCACCGGTCGCGCCCGAAGATTCCAGTGTCATGCCGTGCGACCAGCAAAAGGAATTGCCATTGTTAGCGGTGTTTTTTATTGGCCAGCAATAACCCCCACCACCACCAGTAATGCCACAGATCTTGGGCCCGTTCAGCTTGATGCGGGCGCTGTAATCATTCCATACGCATGTATTATAACTGAGATAGCCGATGTTACCTAAAGCGTTGGTCGTTCGAATAGGCTGTAATTTTGGGGGACAGGGATTGAGGCGAATCATCACGCCATGCATCGACAAATCACCGCCTAAGTTCACGGGGCCGTCGAAATACCCAGCCCATTCGCCCGTACCGGAATTGCCGCCGATCGAACCGTAAATGCCGGCGCAGGTGCCGGTGCAGTTTGAACCGGCGACAAGTTCGCCATAGACGCCGCTGCCATTGACGCTGGTGCCGCTGTTGCCTTTAAAACCGGCGATCGCATCATAGCCGTTTGGCGCGGTGTTGTTAATATTGTTGGCGGTGATAGTGTGATTGGCTGTATAGCCGCTTACGCCAGAAACGGACACACTCAGAAGGGCGCTCGGATTATCATTGGCCACCCCGGTCTTACCGGTATTTAAAACAGTGATAAAATTCGTCAAAATGACATCATTCCCAGCCTCGCCAGTGAAGTCTGTTCCTCTGAAAATAAAGCCGCCATTCTGAAACGTAATTAGCGAGGCGGTATCGCGCCCAACATACTTCCAGGTATTATTCGTCGCGGTATTACTCAGGTTATAACCGATGCCAGAGTAGCCGGTGCCTGACTGGCCGATCGTTAATGAATTTACTGAGCTTGAACCCGCTCTGAATGCGCTAGTACCATTTGCGGTCGTCACCTCTAGTTTGGCGGTGGGCGGCTGTATTCCGATTCCGACCTTACCACCACTGATGTATAGGTTATTATTATTTTCCAGAGCCAGATCGATATAGCTGCCTGAAGCGCCCCAGCCGAGGTACATACCCCGAATGTCGTTGTTGTCTTTCCATTGAATGTATGGGTACTGACTGGTGCCACCACGGCGCAGCGTTAGAGCGTCGCCGCCATAGCCTAGATAATTATTGGCGGCTGATTGTACGAAGAGTTTATTGCCATTCGGAGCGGCGCCAATACCGACATTGCCGTCAGAATTAATTGCGAGCCGCGTATTCCAAGAAATCGGATTTGTCCCGCCAGATGCCTGGCTGTATTCTAGGTAATCTCCCGTGCCAGCGAGACGAGCCGCAGTGCCACCCCAGGCGGCGGGATTAATGTAATTATAATTAGCCCCATCATACGCCGCGTTCCAGTACCAGCCGACGTTGTTTGATGCCGAGTCCCAATCACTATTAAAGTAGGAGCCGAGCCGGGTCTTACCAAACTGGGCATTGCCATAACCATTACCGCTGTTGAGATAAACTAGGATATTGGAACCACCCGTATACAAGCGATTAACATTCGCAATATTGCCGAGCGCCAGATCATTGTCTGCATTTGTGAATATTGATCCGCTTACTTCCAACTTATGCGAACCGCCTGGTGCGGCGCCAATTCCAATGTTTCCACTTGATTCATAGATGGCTGAGTCGCCGATTGTAGTAGCGGCGGTAAACTTTGAGATTCGATTGACTGTTCCCGAACCACCGATCCACCCACTCCCACCGCCCACATCATCACCGCAGACGAGGTCACCATCGGCATTAGTCGTTACTTTGCCGCCATTGGCTCCGCCGTTGCAGAGGAGATCGGGGATCCTAACAATACCCGTATTACCGATGGACATTAGATTTGTTAAATTTGCATCATTCCCAGCCTCGCCAGTGAAGTCTGTTCCTCTGAAAATAAAGCCGCCATTCTGAAACGTAATTAGCGAGGCGGTATCGCGCCCAACATACTTCCAGGTATTATTCGTCGCGGTATTACTCAGGTTATAACCGATGCCAGAGTAGCCGGTGCCTGACTGGCCGATCGTTAATGAATTTACTGAGCTTGAACCCGCTCTGAATGCGCTAGTACCATTTGCGGTCGTCACCTCTAGTTTGGCGGTGGGCGCTGACGTTCCGATCCCGACATTCCCATTCTCAAGAATAACCATCCGCTCCTGTGCTGTGCCGCCATCCGGGGAAGTCAAAAACATTAATTTTGTTGGATAATCATTACCCGACCAGTCAGCCGTGGCTCGGCCTTTGATTTGGGCGCCAATGCCGCTGGTCACCTCGTCGTCGCCCGTGAAGTACAAAGCACCCAAATCTTTACCGCTCGTAATTGTCGGATCCAGCCGGCGCAAGGCTTGGTAGCCGCCGATCGCGTTACCGACTTCAAGCTGGTTCTGGGGGTCAGTCGGACCGAGGCCAACTTTGCCACCATTGTCGATCGTTAGTCTGACGGCGCTAGCATTATTATCCTTAATAAGGAACTTTCCTTGTCCTTCGCCAGCCGTGCCGCCAGTGGAAATCGCTAGCCAGCGTCGGCCGCCAGCAAGACCAGCGGCGTCGAGACTCAGATCAGCTCCCCAGGTGTTTGCACCGGGATAAAGTTGTAGGATAGAAGCGGGAACCGAACTGCCACCAATACCTACTTTTGTACTGGCCGGCGTTTTTGGATAGATTGCTGAGCCTTCTGTGCCGTCCCAGAGCGATGTACCGCCGCCACCCGACGCCGCAATCTGCAGTTTTAAATCGCCGCCGACATTAACTGGTGTCAGCGTGATATTTGTCCCGGCCGTAAGTTCGTTGTTCAGAAAGTTCGCCGTATCAGTGCCATCCGTCTTGACCATATAGGTATCGCCACCTCCGCCTCCGCCGGTGTCGTCGCCACAGACGAGATCGCCATTGTCGTTGGTTGTTACCTTGCCGCCATTCAGAAGTCCGTTACAGGTAAGACCGGAGATTCTCGCATTGCCTACGACATGGAGTTCCCTCTGGGGAGTAGGAGTGCCAATGCCAACTCGGCCATTCCCTAATATCCGTATCTTTTCCGCAAACGTGCCGGTATTCATTGTAAAAAACAGCATATCGAATGTATTAGCTGCGCCCTGCCGCTCGACGGCTATCCGACTATTTGATCCGTTCGGTCCCCAGGGGAATCCCACCGAACCGCCAAATCGCCAATCAATGCCCATGGAATTTGAACCATTATTATCCAATGAATCAATTGTCAGCATAGACTTATAGCCAACTACGTTCGAGCCTAAGGCTAACCTTGTGCTTGGACTTGATGTCCCGAGCCCGATATTCCAACCTAAATCTTGCGGGTAGAGATTGAGGCCATTCTGTGTCCAATAGCTGCCGCCGCTGCTCCAATCTTCAATGCAGTTGTCTTCCGATCCGTCGTCATTCAGGCACAGCTTACTCCTGGCCGCTGAGCTGCCGATCTGGACCTTTTGTCCGCCGTCGTAATTAAGAAACAACGGCGCGCCAAATGACTTTATATCAACGCCGCTGGCACTAGTCTCAATATTAAAGGCCAAGCTCCGATTGTTTTCCGTATTATCGAGGACAAGCGAACCAGCATTCAATCCCAACATAGAAATTCTTACATCACCCTGGATTTCAGTTTGTACACCAGTTTCTCCAGGTGAAATGTAGAGGTTGTTGCCGGCGAATTCAATGTGTGGTTTGGTCGGATCCGAAGCCGTCCCCCAAAAGACCCCCCGGTCATCAGCGGCAAACAAGACATCCCCACCACTCAAGCTAAAATACTCCCCCCCAATGGTTAAGCTCCCTTGTTTCGTCTGCGACACCCCGGAAACATTCAAGGGCGCGGCCGTGTTCCCGCCCGGGGGAGCAGAGGTGGGCGGAGCCCAGGCAGCCTGAACAAACCGGACGCTGACTAGGGATAGTAAAGACAAAAACGCCACCGCGAAAGCTAGCTTAGTAATCGCCGTGGCTGAACGAAACATCTTCATGGTATTCGTTGATTTAAGAGTATATTCAAATAGAAAGTTCACCTGTTATTATACTGAAAAACAATAAAACAATAAAGACGATTGCCTTGCCTAGAGTCAATATCAATATGCGGAAGGTTAAAGAATGAACCAGTTTGAGCCGTTGCTCTGTATGATGGCGGACTGCTGTAAGGCCAAGGTGAACGTCTTGGCGCCGTCAATCGCCTCCAGCAAATACCCGTCTACGGTAACAGTATTGGCGCCGGCGGAATGCTTAATAACATAAATGCGGCCGGTCACTGTCGAGGCCTGAGGCAGAGAAATAGTGACTGGCACTAACGTACTGTCAGCCAGAATAGTATAGTCGTCATTGGTGAGCGTCCGGTTTGCCGTAACGGTCGCAATCGGTAACGTTAATCCGCCGGTCACTTTTACTGGACCGTCGAAGTAACCAGCCCACTTGTTCGTCCCGCCGCTGCCGTCAGAGCCGTAGATTCCGGCACAGGTGCCCAAGCCACAGGTCAGGCCATTTACTAGTTCGCCGTAAACGCCGCTACCAAGGGCATTCGCGCCCGATTTGTATCCGGCCAGCGCGTTATAGCTCGTCGTGGAATTATTGTAGCCGGCAATCGTGTGGTTGCCGTTGTACGGGCTGACGCTGCTACCGACGGTCAATAGAGAGGCTGGGGCGGTATTGCCAATTCCGATATTTCCGTTTCCCAGGATGGTTAAACGTTCGGTGTCATTCGTACCGATATACACTTCAGCATTCTCATAGTTCCATAAATACGCCTCATTGTTACCGATCGATAATTCCAGGCCATCGCCGGAAGCCGTTCCGGTAACGCCGTTTTGGATTCTAAGGATCGCGGCACTGGTTCGATAGAGATTTAACGCGCCGGTTGGGGCAGAGATTCCGATGCCAACATTGCCATCATTGTCTATTCTCATGGCCTCGGTCATGGTTCCGCCGATCGCGGTGTTGAAGCGCAATGAGGAATCTTCGGTGCCGTTTACCGAGTCTTCCCAGACGGAATCAATACGACCAGCCGTTTTTGTGGTGGTGGTTGAATTCACCAATTCAAACTGCAAGGAAACGCCAAGGTCGGAGCCACCACCGATGCCGCTGGTAAGAATGTGTTGCAGTCGCAGCACCTCTTTTATATCGTTTGTGCTGCTGCTAACAGACATTAATGTTTGGCCCGAAAAATGGCCAGCCAAACCTGCCGATTCGGCGTAGATGGCGGTGTTACTGGAGCTATCAATAACGGAAAGACGCGTTGAATCAGTTATGCTGTTATGACCAATCGCCACGTTGTCAGTGGCTTCATTAATCGGGTTAATAGTGTTGGCTGTGGCGCCTGCTTCCCAAAGTATGTCGCTCGTCGTAGCTGTCCAGGTCAGCATTCCGCTGCCGTTGTTCGTTAAAACGGTATCGGCCGCACCCTGGGCCGCCGGCCAGGAGTAGGGAATGTTATTAATCCGGACAAGATTACCAGAGTTGTTTACCTGAAAAAGATCAGCGTTCCCGACGGTCAGCAGAGCAGAAGGAGAGGAGTCGCCGATACCAACATTACCGTCCATAATGGCAATGCGGCCAGATATATATTCAGCATATCCACCAGCGTTGGACTGTTCAGCGTAGATAGCTGAATTGACTGAATTATTTTTAACTGACAGCTGGGTCGAATCAGCGATGTTATTATGGCCAATGGCAATCTTATCCGTTGCTTCATTGATCGGATTAATGGTATTGGCACTGGCGCCGGTTTTCCAGAGTGAGGTCATGCCAGCCGCGTCGATTTGGAGGGATTCATTTCCGCCACCGTTTACTACGGTGATAGAAATATTTGAACCGGCGACAAGCTTCGTGCCGAGATAATTATCGGTAGTATCATTCCCGCTAACCTTGACGGTAAAGTTGTCCCCGCCGACCGCGCCCGCGTCGACGCCACAGATGATATTTCCGAGCGCGTCGGTGTCGAGCGTTTGGTTGCCGGTGCAGTTTGGAAGAGTAGCGATCCGGACGTTACCGTTGGGATCAATGAGAAATTTTGTGTCCGTATTTGGATTTTCACTAGAGTCAGAAAAACGGGCGATCGAGGGGATGACGTGATAGGCTATATTACTGACCGCGGACGGAAACGCTTGCGTGACAACAAGTTCCGTATCATTCGTAACGCTTTCAATCGTTCGGCTGACCTCGGGTGTACTCTCGAGCACAAACGTGTCGCCGGGTCCAAAGTATGTAAACGTGGTTGGATCGCAGGTTGGGCAATAATAGACCCGCCGGAGATTTTCTGCGTCTATAGAAACCGTGCCGTCATCACCGTTGCCACCCTCAGCCCGTCCTTTTACGTTTAGTCGGGCGGTTGGGTAGTCGGTGCCGAGACCGGCTTGGCCGATTTGGTTTATAACCAACGATTTTTCCGCATAGGCACCCTGTGCTTCAATAACAAACTTCCCGGCGCCGTATGCATGAGCAAACGCGGTGCTATGAAGATTCCAGGCATAGCCGCCGTCAGGCGAGGCGGTGGCATCAAGCTGGATTGAGGCTCGATTATTATCCGCCAATCCAACGCTGAGTCGCGCGTTCGCCGGTGACGGATCACCGATGCCGACAGCTTTGAACCCCCACGTGTCCGTTTCAACCATAATGGAATCAACCAGACCGTTTTCAGTAACATTAAATTTTGGGATATACCCAGCTGTACCGCTCACCCCACCGCCGCTGATCGTATCCCAATCAAAAATACACTCGTCCTTGAGACAAAGTCCGGCAGGCGTGAGCGCCGAACCGATATAAACATTTCTACCGGTATCGGCATTTAGATAGAGCGGTACGTTGTAGGATTTTAAATCAACACCAGCCACAGAATCGGCGACACTTAATTCGCCGATATGGGGAGTTGGCAGAAAGGTGTTATTTTCGATTCGTACTCTCGTCGATTCAGCCAGGAGTTTATGAATCGTGTTGTCGTTGTCGATGATGAGCGTGCCGTCGTTCGCGCCGACCTGGCTCAATTTGACCGTGCCCTGAAGCTCAATATGGTCGCCGTCGTTCCCCGGAGAAAGATACAGCGTCCGCGAGGAATAATTTATATGGGCGACGGCGTTTGATGATGGATTTAAAATAGCCGACCAATACAAGCCGGTCCCTTCGTTCGGCAAAAACAGATCACCGGAGGTGACAACGAAATCGCCAGAATCGACTGATAAAAACTCGCCGCCAATCTTGAGCGAACCCTGTTTTGTTTGGGTTACACCCGATGCGTTGATCGGTGCGGCTGCGTTGCCAGCTGGCGGTGCAGCCGTTGGTGCCGCCCAATCGGCTCGAGCAATGCGTGTCCCGACAAGCGTTAAAATAAATAAAAAGGCCACCAAAAGCATTATTCGAGACAAGCGGGTGGCGCGTTTACTAAAAACACTGGTGTTCATATATTTTTATTTTGCTGTTATATTGTGTAAAAATGCTTTTATTTTGGCCAAATTCAATTTAATTATAGCAAAAAATGGAAGAAAAATCAAGTCCTCTTGGTATGTTGCGAGTTTATTTTTTCCAGTGGGCACGGAGGAGCGCGCGAACAGCCGCTTCGTCGTTCCAGGGCACTTTTTTCCCGCCGTGTATGACCATGTTTTGTTCTGAACCTTTACCAGTCAAAACAACGACGTCATTCGGGGCTGCCAAGGCGAGCGCTTTTTGAATGGCTTCCTCGCGGTCAAGTATTTTGAAATAATGTTGTCCCTCGATTTTATCCGGATATTTCTTTATTCCTGCCACGACCTCCTCAATTATTTCTAGCGGATCGTCATCGTACGGATCCTCGTTTGTCACAATCGTATAATCAGTGTAGCGGCCAGCGAGCTCGCCGAGAAGCGGTCGTTTGCGCCGGTCGCGGCCACCGCCTTGAGAACCGAGCAGGCCGATAATTTTCCTGGGATGGAAAGACTTTATCGCCAGATAGACTTGTTCAAGGCCGGCCGGTTCGTGAGCGTAATCCACAATGACCGTGAAGGGCTGGCCTTCGTCGATCAGCTGCATGCGACCAGGTACACCAGTTATTTGTCCAAGCGTCTGAATCATGATCGCCGGGTCGATATTTTGGGAGAAGCCGACGCACAGGGCCGCGAGAGCATTAAAGGCGTTGAACCGGCCAAGCAGGCGTAAGTGAACCGGTTGTCCGTCAAGGGTAAAATCTACTCCCTGCGGCGTATCGGAAATCCCGTGGCCACGAACGACCTGAACGCCAGCGGGCGCGGAGGCGTTCTGGAATGTGTAGCCAATTTTCTTTTCCGCCGGGAAGGAGAGGAAATAATTTGCGGCCGGATCGTCGAGATTGACGATTGAAATTTTTGGTACGTCTGCTTTCACGGAATGGTCGAGCGCCGCAAATAGTTTCCCCTTAGCCTGTTTGTATTTCTCGAATGAGCCGTGCGATTCGATATGCTCAGGCGTCAGGTTTGTAAAAACAGCCAGGTCATAGGCGATGCCCCAGTGTCGATACTGTTTGATCCCTTCAGAGGTTGTTTCCACGATCGCATACCGGCACTTAGCCCTGACCATCCGTCGAAGTAGGCTCTGGAGTCTGAAGCGTCCGAGCATGGTCATCTTCTGATCGTTGAGCCATTCCCGTTCGGCGATTTTGAAATTCACCGTCGAGGTCAGGCCGACCCGGTGGCCGGCGCCTTCGAGAATTTTAGCGACCAAGTTGGCAACGGTAGACTTTCCGTTTGTGCCAGTAACGCCGATCACGATCATTTTATGTGACGGAAAACCGTAGACGATTGTCGCAACCAAAGCTAGTCCTCGGTGGTAGAGGGTTAAAATGGATGGCGGCAGAAGTTTTTTTAGCAGTCGTTTCATATGGTGTGTCTCTGGGCTCATTGTATCATTGTGTCAAAAAAAATGAAATCATTTGAAATATTGTTCATTCTGTGATACGGTTCGGTTCGGAAACACCCCCCATTACCACCGAGGAGGAGCTATGAAGCTGAACCTTCCAAATGAACGGCGCGCCTATCGCATTCCTGACAAGAAGGGCGAACGGGCCAAGGAGGAGACTATCCCGGCCGGTGTTCATGAATTCGTCGAGATCCCGAACCCGGAGGGCGTAGCGGACTCGCCCTGGCTGGTCTTGGCCGCCGATCGCAAGCTCGGATTGGCCAAGAAGGTGCTGCTCATGATGCCCGGCCTGAAGGTCGTGCCGGAACCGGCGCCAGACGAGCCGCCGCCTGTACCGGCCGCCTGACACCCACCAGATCGCACGCCGCTAGGTTAGCCTGGCGGACTTTTTTTATGGATAAAAAAAGGAGACTCGGGGATCTCCTGGAAGGAAGGAGGCAGAGCTTCCTGTAGCGTTCCTCGGTACCTTGGCAGGGCACCAAACGTAATGCGGGAAGTTGTCTCCAGGGCAGAGAGGCTGAACAGGTTTCGAACCGAGCAATCCGCGTCAAGGGCACCCAGAGGGCAATGCTCGTGGCGGGTTTGTCGGTCGAACCTCTATGCGTAATGTCCATCCAAGCGACGGACCCCGAGTCTCGCGTCTCACACCGAAGTGGAGACGATAGTAGCTATACTAATCTTTTTTCATCAAACGTCAAGCAGTTAACGCAGATATTTATCCACAAGCGTTTTCATGGCTGCTTCGTCGGCGATCCAGTAATATAGTTTTTGATTGAATTCAGGTGTGTAAATGCTATCGCCGTGACCAGGCAGCGCCTCAGTATAGGTATTTTCAAGATTAAATTTTCCACCGCGCCGAAGAAAAGCCGCCAGGCCGAATATATAGGTAGATGTTTTTTGATAACGCAGCCGGGTTTGATTGCTGGAGCCGAGAAAGGAGTACAGTTTTTTAGCGGCGGCTACGTTCGTGATCTTTTTGCCGAGCTCGAGGAAGATCTGACGCTGATCGCGCGTGCGGGCGAAATCGCCGCCCTCCCGATAGCGGTCGCGGACGATTTTCAAGGCCTGTTCGCCGTTGACGTGGCCTTGTTCGGTTTCAACACCGCCGAAGGCATCAACCATTTCCTTAAAACTTTCGAATGTAAACTCGGCCGTGGCGTGGATCGGAATGCCGAAAAAGTCCTTGACCGTTTCTTTGGTCAGGGTAATGTTTCCGAGGATTGAGCTATCCTCGCGTTCGCCGAGCGCGTAGGCATGGGTAATCTTCTGTGTGCCATGGCCCGGCACCTCGACGCGAGTATCGCGCGGGATGGTAATCAGACTCAAGGGCTGACTCGGCGATTTCGGGATGGAAAAAATCATTAGGACGTCGGAACGTGCCCGCTCAGTCCCGCGCTGGTCAGAACCGACGATGAGGATATTGAAACGTTTTGGCGCGCCAAGATAAATAAGAAAAAGCGCGCTACCCAGCACAATCAGAATAAGCAGAACGACAAAGACTGTTATTTTTAACGGTTTTGATTTAAGCATCACCGCCGAGAAACAAATTCAGTTAGTTGTCGACGCGGCTTTCGTGGCGGCTGTTCGTCCGGGTAGCCGATTGGAAGGATGGCGACTGGTCGTTGATTTTGGTTCAGGCCGAGGAGTTTCTGTAATGGCGCATCTTCAAATTTTCCCATCCAGGTACTGCCCAGGCCAAGCGCGGTAGCGGCCAGCTGGACGTGGACGGCGGCAATGGTGGCATCCTGAATCGCGTATAATGATCGCCCGCGTTCACCATAATAGGCAGACCGTTCCGGTTCAGCACAAAAAACAAGGATGATGGGCGCCTGAGCCACAAACTTCTGTCCGGCGGTAATATCGACGAGGGCGTGTTTTATCTTTGAGTCGCTGATTACCACTATGGAGTAAGCCTGCAAGTTTCCAGCCGACGGCGCCTGATTAGCGGTTTCTAAAAGACGGCTGATTTTTGCTGGCTCAACCGGCTGGCTCGTAAAACGGCGGATGGATTGGCGTTGATTTATGACGTCAAAAAAATCCATATGAAATATTGATTATGATTTATTCTCCAATAATAGTCAGGATAACCTCGCGCGTTCTCGGACTGCACAGCTCGACGAGAAAAATCCGCTGCCACCGGCCGAGCTTCAGTTTCCCCGCCATCACGGGCAGGGTCTCTGATGTTCCGAGCAACATGTGCTGGCAATGCGAGTGGCCGTTTTTCGTACATCGGTCATCGTCGCAATCGATATTTTCGGTTCGGATTGATCCGTCGTTGTGTCGATAGTAGGCGTTCGACGGAGCAAATTTGGCGATTAGCTCTTTCCAGTCTTCTTGAAAGCCGTGTTCGTTTTCATTGATCCGAATCGCCGCCGTCGTGTGCTGGGAGGTAATGGCAACGCTGCCGTTTGTAATTTCGGCAGCGGCAACGGTGGCGCTCACCTGGTCAGTGATATCAATAAATTCAGGCGCACCTGATGTCCGAATCTGAAGCGTATGATGGCGTATTTTCATGATGGAGGACGGTTTATTGCTTTGAAGTTAGCCAGAATACCAAGGGAAACAGGTCATTCTAGTGCATTACAAAAGATACATTGCGACAATACCGACACCAATTAGGATAGCGCCGCTGATTTTTTGTGGCAAGCGTTGTCGTTCGCGGAGGAAAACAAGGCCGGCAATCAAGGCGAAGACGACTGAGCTCTGAGTAACCGGGATTACCCGCGATGCCTCGCCGATCCGCAAGGCATAGAAAAGTATCACCTCAAAACCGCCGAAGAGCAAGCCGGAAACGACTAAACCCCATTTTTGAAGACGCAGCTCAGAAACGAGTGGCTTTGGCCGGAAGCCCAGGCAGGAAAACGCCAGGATGCCGACCAGCATTAATTCAAGCGAGGCAGCGGCAGTTTCGGAAAAATCGCGCACGGCCAGCTTGGCAAAGAGAAAGGCGACGATGGCAAACAGGGTGCTGATGATGCTGAGTATGACGCCGCGGTTCAGCGTAAAACGGGTTTTTTCCGAGACGGCCACGCCCACGCCCAGGGTAATCAGAATAATGGCTACCACCTTGATCCAGGTGATTGATTCTTGAAAGAGGAGTAGCCCGCCAATCAGCACGAAAATGTGCCGGACCTGATTGACGATCTGATAGAGCGAAACATCAATCAGCCGAAGTGCCAGAAAGGCCAGCCAGTCGCAGAGGAAAGCGAAGACGACAACGCCAGAAAAGTATAACCAGGTGATCGGCTGGGCCGGCCAATGGAGGCCGGCGAACAGAAATGGGAGGAGACAGAAGCCGGCGATAAAATCGTGGAGCGCGGTAAACGCCAGGGCATTGCCCTGTTTCCGTAACACAAAACGGGCGACCACCCGTGAGGCGGCGAACAGTAGACCGGCCAGCAGCGAGAAGGTAAACCAATTCATGGTTTGGCCTGATGACGGTTAGGCGATTTCCTCGTCGACATCAGTATCGGCGGCGTCAGTTGTCTCAGCCGCCAAATCCTTTGAGAACTTTTTCTTGATAATCTCAACCCGGTTTTCAACCTCGGTTAGCTTTTGTTTCAATTCTTGGGCGAGCTCAAGTCCGCGTTTAAATTGCTCCAGGCTTTCATCGAGATTAGCCGTGCCGGACTCGAGTGCCGCCACAATTGTTTCCAGTTCCTTGAATTGCTTTTCAAAGCTTTCCTTGGTCGTCGGAGTTTTTTTTGGCATATTACTGTTTTTTAATAATGGTTGAGTCAAGTCGCCCATGTTTGAGGCGCGTAGTGATGGTATCGTTAAGGTTCACTTGGTCGGCCGAGGTGACGGGCTTTCCGGCCGGGGTCAGCGTAATGCTGTAGCCGCGCGCGAGCACCTTTTCCGGGTTATACGACCGGAGCAGATTATTCGCATGGACCAATCGTTCCTGCGCCCGGACCAGGCTGGTTTGAACAGTAAGGCCAAGGCTTCGCACCCGTTCGGCAATGTCTTTTTCCAGATAGCCCAGGCGCTGATCAAAAAGCCAGAAATGCTTTTGAAACGACGCCATGAGTTCGCGCCAATGCCGGATTTTATCATGGAAGACCGATTCGATCCGATGAACCGCTTCAGTAACTGCGCGCTGTTGTTCGCCGACGCGGTCGGTAACAGTTTTTTCCATATCACGAACCATCGAATTGAGTTGATAAAGGATGTCTTGCCGATTCGGCACCACGCGTTCGGCCGCATTTGATGGAGTTGAAGCTCGGACATCGGCGACCAGGTCGGCGATGGTAATGTCGCGTTCGTGGCCGACGCCGCAGACAATCGGGATGGCCGAACCGAAAACGGCGCGCGCTACCGCTTCGGAATTAAACGCCTGAAGATCTTCGAGCGAGCCGCCGCCGCGCGTCAGAATAATAACGTCCGGTTTGATTACTTGATTTTGATAGGCGATTGCGCCGACGATCTGGCCAATAGCCTCGGTCCCTTGGACGCCGACCGGTGTTAACACGATTTCGAGCCCGCCCCAGCGATTGTTGAGTATCCGGAGAACATCGGTATAGGCGGCGGCGTCAGGCGAAGTGATCAGGCCAAGCCGCTGCGGAAAACGGGGCAAAACACGCTTCCGCTCAATGGCAAACAATCCTTCGGTCTCAAGCCTTTGTTTCAGCAGTTCAAACGCCCGCTGGAGCGCGCCTTCGCCCACTGGCTCAAGCTGCTCAACACGTAGATGAAACCGGCCGGCCGCTTGGAACATGGATGGGTAGCCGGTTGCCTTCACCTCCATGCCGTCTTCGAGCGGGATGTTCTGCTGCCATTTCATCAAGAAACAGGTCACGCGCGATTGCTTGTCTTTCAGTTCAAAAAAGACCAGCGTCTCTTTGGCCGTTTTATACCCGGTCACTTCACCTTGGACGGTCACTCGGCCGATCGCAGTCTGGAGATGCATCTTCACCAGGCTGATGAATTCGCTGACGCTCAGTGGCTTAGCCAGAGTTTTTTGCATGGCGCTCGATTAATTCTTTGAGACGGCGCTCCTGCTCGGTGATATCGGAAATCTCGCGGCGGATCCGGGCTTTCTCCGCGCGTATGAATTTACGTATGCCTTTGCTCAGGCGTTTTCGGGGCATGGAAAATTGTAATATTTCATAAACACCGTAGACGAACAAGCGCATGTTCGTCTACGGGTTGCACAGTATGCGTTATCGCTTTTCGACAGTGTAGGTCGATTTGCTTTTGTCCCAGGTCAGCGTGTAATTGATGTAGTTGTGCTCGAACTTCGCCGGGCCGTAGAGCCGGGCTTCACGCAGGAGCACTTTCGCTTCCTCAGCGTCGAGGTGGTCGAGGTAGGCGACGGCCTTGTCCTCGCCTTCGACGAGAAAGCCATTGATACGCGTTGAATACATGGTTGTGATATCAATATTCTCTCATCACCATACCATAAAACTGGGCAAAGCAAAAAGGATGAAAAGCTATCCGTCCGATTCAAGCCCTTAATTGCGACCGCACTCATTTTTGATTATCTTAATCAATGCCCCAGAATTTTTTTGGCCCCAGTGGGTCAGGACCGAGAATACGGAAGTGGAAGAAATCGATTAGGTCGCTTACGAACAGTCCAGCGCCAGAAAATAACATCACTTTGCCAATCGTCCTTTTTCTGAAGGTCAAGCCGAGAATAATCAGCAGTGCGCCGTAAATCCAATGGTGCGGCGCGACGGGATTTCCTGCAAGATCGGTCAAATATGCATGGCTCCAGCGGCCAACGAGATAACCGATAATGGCGAGAGCCGTGAGTAGGAGAGATTTTTTTAACGACATGGTTATATTGTGTTTTTCAATGGTTCAACTATAATCATATGTCAGCCAAAGCGTCGTGGCAAATAGCTTGCAAAATTAGCCAAAATATGATATAATGGATATACAAACAAAATAATAAATTATAAACATTTTACGCAAACCTATGTCGAAACGAGGAGTTGAGCAACTTAATCTCGAGGGCATGGAGGGGAGAACTGAAGCTCCAAAGGTTGATGCGAAAGGCCAGATTCGTGATGCCGGCCGCCAACGCTTAGATGCGATCAAGGGCGGTTTTCGTTCTTTTAAGGAAGGTTTGATGAGTAGATTTCGTGGTATGGGAAAGAAGTTAGAAACGGGAATCATGTACGCACTGGGTGCGCCGGAAGCGGCCAAAGCCGGGACTCAAGCAACTAAAGAGTTTGCGGCCGGGCAGTATGAGATAGGCAAACAAAAAGCCGGTGCGGCAAAAGACTGGACCGTAGCCAAGGGTGTGGCCGCTCGGGACAAAACTGTCGAAACGGGTCGGACGATCAAAAAGGGTGTAAAAACTGGTGCCGAGATCGGCGTCGGTGCGACAATTTATGCTGCGGAAAAAGTGGGTCAGGCAGCCAGAGCTAAATATGAAAGTGGCCGTGAGGCCGTGGGTGCTGGCAAGGAGTGGGTTGTAAGAGAAGCAACCGGTATCCACGATCGGGCCATGGCGGCGCGCGACACGTTTGCTTCACGCGTCGAAGGAATTCGTGACGACTATCAACAACGATTAGCTGAACGGCAGGCGCAGCGGGAAAAAGAGCCTGAATTTGCCGAGTATCAAAAACTATCAGCGCAACGTCAGGAACTTCTCGCGGCCGTGCAACGGCTCTTGGAACTGGAAGGAAAGTTTGGTTCTCAGCCTACTGAATAATAATCCATTAACGAGCCATATCCATGAATACAAAACAGGCAATACAATTACTTCAAAAGTCGGATCTGCCCGAAGCGGATAAACAACGCTTGATTCAACTCGTTGAGGATAAGGGCTGGAATAACGACGTTCAGGCGGAAGTGCTCGCGGCGATCCGAAATGCCGCGACTGACGCGAAAAGCCAGCTCGCCGATGTTACAAAAAAGACGGAAACGTATGAGGCAAAAGTGGCGGCTGAAGATAAACAGCTTGCTGATGAGGCGACCGCTCAGATGGATCAGGCCGTGTCAGATTATAACCAGGAAATGGCCAAGCTGGAACAGGAAGCTGATCAGCTTGCGGCCGACGCGAAAAAATCGGAATAACAGAGTTTCAATAAAAACAAGAACCGCCTTCCATATCAATGGTTGGCGGTTTTTCGACGGCGAAAGGCATCGCGCGCCATAGCACAGAGAACGACACAGGGGTCAATGAGGCACGGATGGAGCAGTTCGTACTTGATCTCGAGCCAGAGGAGCCGGAGGAAACTGCGCGGTGACATGGCCAGGCCTCGCTTTCCGTATTTTGGACCAGACAGGGCGATCTGATGAAGGACATCTCACCCTACCGCTATTCTATTAGACTGTCAAGAAAAGGGAATAAAAAAACACCCGTGAACATATTCAACGGTTGTTTTTATTATATTAAGACATTATAATCTGGTGCCCCCGGTAGGAATCGAACCTACATCTCCTCCTCCGGAGGGAGGCGTTGTATCCATTCAACTACGGGGACAAAAAACTTTTAGGTATCTTGAGTTTTCAGGAAATCGGCAACTTTGTCAATATCCTCGGGCCGGCCGAAATCGTACCAATAATCCTGCAGCGGCAAAACTTTTGCGAGCTTCAGTTCGGCTAGCCGGTTGATAGCATCGGTTATTTCGTACTCTCCGCGCGGCGACACGCGAAGTTGCTTAACCACGGAAAATATTTGGGGCGTAAATTTATACAACCCGGTATTAATGAGATCTCCCACGTATGTAGTTGGCCGTTCAATGATGGCTCTTAGAAAATCGCCATCTGTCTGAAGGACGCCATAGCGCTCCGGGTGGTCATGTTTCCAGCCCGTGGCATAGCAGAAGTCGTCGTCATTGGCGATGCGTTTGAGATCATTGACCGAATAGAGATTATCGCCATTCACAGCGACGAAACTTTGACCGCCGATTTCAGCCTCAGCCGCTTCGATCGGACAAGCCGTACCGTATTTATCGCCCAGCCGGTCGTGCTGGTTAATAACCGTCACGGCGACTGGCAATCTGGGAAAAAGACTGGCCCAACGCTCTTTTTTGTAGCCGATATTTACAATAATGTTTGTGAAGCCGGCTTTTATGACATTGTTCAGCAGATAGCTGATAAAGGGACGGCCGTTGACGGGGATAAGGTGTTTTGGCAGGTCATTGGTCAGGTTACCCATGCGCGTGCCCTTTCCGCCTGCCGAGATGACGATGGTGTGAAGCATAAAATAGGTCCTTTGATGAAAACAGGTTTATTACCGGCTCCGACGGAAGGTCCGGTACAAGATATAAGGTATTGAATGATAGACAATATCCTGAGTGCCCCAGTAGCTGATCACGTTACCGTTAAATCCTTTTTTGAAACGCGTCAGCCCGGCCCAGGGATGCTTCGGGTTATCAGTCGGAGCAATGCCCCAGAAATCATAATAATGCGCCCCGTGGGCTTTCGCGTCTTTGATTGCCTGCCATTGAAGCAGATATGGCGCCATGAGGTTGCGTCCATCACTGCTCGAGGCGCCGTGAAGATAGGTCACGGTGTCGCCGTAGGAGAGAACGAGATTCATCGCCAAAGTTTTTCCTTCGTGCTCGGCGCGGTAAAATTGTACCCCGCAGAGATCGCGAGTTTTCCAATTTCCACCAAGCACCTCTACCATCGTGGCGTAGTAGTGTTCCGGATGGGGTGAAAAAGCATCCCGCTCGGCTGTCTCTTGAAGCAGTTTCCAGAAATCAGCCGCCTCCTTGGCCGACCAGCCAGTTGTGATCGTCAGGCCTTTTTTCTCAGCCAAACGGATATTATATCTGGTTTTTTGGTGCATCTGCTGAAGCAGCTCGTCTTCGGATCGCGTCAGATCGAGCAGCAGGGTTGTCTGGGGCTGGACCGATTTTTTTAAATATTCGACCGGGTATTTCGAGGTCAGGATTGAACGAAGATCAGAGGGTTCTTCGCGGGCGATCCCCGGATCCATCCGAAGGAACAGCGCGTGATCCCTTTTGACAAATTGTTTGCGTAAACCGGCGACCACGGTCCGCCACATCTCATTTTGATCCGGCACGGGGATTTGAAGATAGACGATCGGCCCACGCGGAATGTAGTAATAAGTAAAACCGGTTGTTAGCGGCATGGTCACGACCATCAATCCGGCCATGATCGATTCGATGGTCGGGACGTCAATCGGCGAAACCTCCTCGTCAATGACTAAAAACTGCCGTGTCTGCCGGCCAAGTCGTCGCTGGAATTCCGCCCAGTCCGACGACTGCAAAAACTGGTTCGGATGCTGGGCGAGCACGAATTGATTATACAGCGTGACGTTTGATTGCAGGACAAGCTTCATGGGAGTTATTTTTTGCCTAGGATTTTTAGAGCCTCTTTCACCCGCGTCTGAGGGTCCTGATGTTCTTTGGCGACTTGCCCGAGGGCTCGGCGCGCTTCGTTCCGGGCATACCCGAGGTGGACGAGCGCGTCCAGGGCATCCGCAAAATTATTGTCCATCGGTTCGCCGGACAAGCCGAGTTTTTCCAACTTTTCCTTCAATTCAACGATGATGCGTTCGGCAGTTTTCCGACCGATGCCGGAAACGCGGGTCAGGAGCGTCGGATCGTTTTGGATAATCGCTTGTTGGATATCGCGGACCGGCGCCACGGAAAGCACGCCCATCGCCGATTTCGGACCGACGCCGGAAATGGCGATCAGGTGTTCGAAAAAATTCAGCTCCTCGAGGGAATTGAAGCCGTATATTTCCGAGGCGTTCTCGGTCTGATGAAGATGTGTCTGCAATATGCATTCTTGCTTCACCGTCGCGTGTTCGATGGTGGCCGGCAAGACAAAAACACGATACCCAACCCCGTGGACATCGAGCACGATATCCTTCTCACGTTTCATGATGACGATGCCGGAAAGACGTGCAATCATGCCTTTACTATACTGAATGATGAAAGAAAAAACAAGGATAACCAAGGGTATTTACGTCTATTTGTTTACGGTACCCCGTGAGCGCATGTGCATTGATTATATTTGAAATTGTTGGTATACTGTTCAAACTATGGGTTTTAAACTCGTCTCAAAATTCAAGCCAACCGGCGATCAGCCTCAAGCGATTGAAAAGCTCATTCTTGGACTGAAAAAGGGGCTGCGCGATCAAACCTTACTCGGCGTAACGGGTTCGGGCAAGACGTTTACGATGGCCAACGTGATTGCCCGCGTCAAAAAACCAACCTTGATTATTTCCCATAATAAAACGCTGGCCGCGCAGCTGGCCTCGGAGTTCCAGGAATTTTTTCCCGATAATGCCGTCCATTATTTCGTCAGCTACTACGATTACTACCAGCCCGAAGCGTATATCGCACGCACGGATACCTATATTGAGAAGGAAACGGATATCAACGAGGAGATTGATCGATTGCGTCACGCGGCCACGGCCGATCTCATGACCCGGCGCGACGTGATCATCGTCGCCTCGGTTTCGTGCATCTATGGACTCGGCTCGCCCGCCCAATATCAGGCGATGAGCCTGAAAGTTGAGAAAGGTCAGCAGATCAAGCGCGGTGAGTTTTTGAAAAAACTCGTCGGCCTGGCCTATGAGCGCAACGACATGGATTTCTATCGCGGGAAATTTCGCGTTCAAGGCGATGTTGTGGATGTTTTTCCGAGTTTTGCTAATGAAGCCGCCTACCGGCTGGAATTCTTCGGCGACACAATTGATCGGTTATCAACCTTTGATCCCTTGACCGGCGAAACAAAAGAACAACACTCGGCAATCATGATTTTCCCGGCCACGCACTATGTCTCGGTTCCAGACGAGCTGAGTGAGGTTATGAAACAAATCAGGAGCGACCTCGAAGTGCGCGTTACCCAGCTGAAGAAAATGGACAAACTACTGGAAGCGCAACGCGTAAGCCAGCGAACGCGGTTCGACTTGGAAATGATGCAGCAAACCGGCTACTGCACCGGAATCGAGAATTATTCACGCTATTTCGACGGACGAAAGCCGGGTGATCCGCCGTATACGTTGATCGATTATTTTCCAAAAGATTTCCTGATGTTTGTTGATGAGTCGCATATGACCATCCCGCAGATCAGCGGCATGTATCACGGCGACCGGTCGCGGAAAGAAACGCTGGTTGAATACGGCTTTCGGCTCCCCTCGGCGTTTGACAACCGGCCGCTTCGTTTCAAAGAATATGAAGCCAAGGTACGCCAGCGAATTTTCGTGTCCGCGACGCCGGCCGATTTTGAACGCGAACACGCCGAACAAATCGCTGAACAGCTTATCCGACCGACCGGCCTACTCGATCCCGATATTGAGGTCCGACCGACCCAGAATCAAATCGACGATCTGGTGGCGGAAATCAAGAAACGGATTGAACTGAAACAGCGCGTCCTGGTGACGACGCTGACGAAACGGATGTCCGAAGATCTGGCTGATTATTTGAAAGAGATCGGCATTAAGGTCCATTACCTACACTCGGAGATCGACACATTCGAGCGTCTCGAAATCCTTCGTGATTTACGTCTGGGAAAATACGACTGCGTGGTTGGGATCAACCTGCTCCGCGAAGGTTTGGACTTGCCGGAAGTATCACTGATCGTCATCCTCGATGCCGACAAGGAGGGCTATCTTCGTTCCGCGACCGCACTCATTCAAACCATGGGCCGGGCGGCGCGTCATGAGCAGGGACACATAATCATGTACGCGGACAAAGAAACGAAATCCATGCGCACCGCAATTTCTGAAGTGCGCCGCCGCCGGAAAATACAGGCCGCGTACAATAAAAAACATGGCATTACGCCGGTGGGTATCCAGAAGGAGATTAGAACCACGCGCTTAACGGGCGCGAAAGCGCCGGAACAAGCCCGACTGGAATTCTCGCTCAAGGATATCTCCAGCCGGAATATCGATCACCTCCTCCACGACCTCGAGGCGAAAATGCAATTAGCGGCAAAAAACCTCGAGTTTGAGCAAGCCGCTGGCTACCGCGACCAGATCGCGGAGCTGAGGAAATTAAAAAAGTAAGACAACGAACATGAAAATCATTATGGTCTTCGGCGTCTTTGACGGTATCCACCCCGGGCATGAATATTTGTTTAAACGGGCGAAAGAGCTCGGCGATTGGTTGGTCGTGCTCGTCGCGCGCGATCAGACCGTTAAGAAAATCAAAGGTCATTTTCCTAAACATAAAGAAACGCAGCGTATCCAAGCCCTGGAAGAATCACCGCTGGTTGATCAAGTGGTGATGGGATCAAAATCAAATCCCTACACGATCTTCAACTCAATCAAGCCTCAAGTCGTCTGTCTTGGTTATGATCAGGAGGTTTTTATTGATAAATTGCCCGAGGCGCTCAAACAGCGGAATATCGAGGCGGAAATAATCCGGCTTGAGGCGTATCAGCCCGAACGGTATAAATCAAGCCTATTAAATACATAAGAAAAACCCTCTTCCGTGAAAGAGGGCTGTGCTGGGGAGCTATACTTCCCAGCTGTCTTTGATACCGAGCGGGTAGTCACCGGTGAAGCAGGCATAGCAGAAGCTATCCGGACAGCTGACGCAGCGACGCAGGTCGTCAACAGTGGCGTAGCCAAGTGATTCCGCGCCGATGAAACCGCGGATCGCCTCAACATTGACGCCGTCGGGTGTCTCATTCTGGGCCGCGATCAGCTCGGCTCGGGTAGGTGTGTCGATCCCATACGGACAGGGATACCGGACCGGCGGGGCGGAAAGCCGGAAATGGATTTTCGCCGGCTGTCCAGTCTGCTGTAGGCAGGCGCGACTGACGAGTCTGAGCAGTTCCTGGGTGGTCGTGCCGCGGACAATGGTGTCATCGCTGAACACGGCCTCAGTCTGCGGCTGGTCAGGGCTGCCCCAGACATCGTGCATGGGGTTGAACTTGCGCCGGACGGCGACGATCCGATGGTCCTGGCCGGGCATGATGAATGTCCGGCCGACATAGGTGCTGCGGATGAGAGCCCAGCGGAACGGCAAGCCCGATCGTTCGGCGTAGCCCATCGCGCCAAAGATGCCTGACTCCGGCACCGGCGCGACGAACCGCGCCTGGGGAGCCGGATGCCGTTCGGCCGAAAGTCGGCCGAGACGGGTGCGGACATGGCCAACTTCATCTCCAAAAACGACACTGTCCGGTCGGGCGAAATAGATGTGCTCGAAAATGCAGTGGGAGAGACCGTCGATCGAAAGACGATGTGATGTGAGCTGATCAGTCGCCAGGTCGTACTCAAGGATTTCTCCAGGCTGTACTTCACCCTCAACGTCCGCCCCGAGATGATCCAGGGCGCACGTTTCCGAGGCGAAAATCAGAGTGTTACCCAGCCGGCCACGACAGAACGGCCGGTTACCGTGCGGATCCCGGAACGCGTAGAACTTACTGCGGCTCAGCAACAAGGCTGACCACGTTCCACGCACCAGCTGAGACATCCGCTTGATAGCATCAACCAGCGTCAGACCGTACTTCGTTCTGACATGGTCGATGGTTTTAAGGAGCAGCTCGCCGTCGTTCTCCGTGTTGATCTCGACTCCATCCGCTTCGAGGGAGTGTCTGACCTCGCGGTAGTTAGCGACGTCGCCATTCGAAGCGAGGACAAGCCGTCCGCTGGCTGGCTCGATGTAGTGCGGTTGGGCGTTGCGCAGATCCGACGACCCAGCCGTGGCATACCGCACGTGGCCGATAGCCAATCGGGGTACGAACGGATGACCGTTATAGTCGCGCGCTAGTTCGCGCAACGTTTCGCCGGGAATGGCGACCCCGACGCGGCCCCAGCCCTTGTGCTTCCGGACATTTCGTCCGTCTGCCAAGGCTAACCCGGCCGCTTCCTGACCGCGGTGCTGGAGTGAGAGCAACCCCTCGTAGGTCAGGTCAAGTAGGCGGTGGGCGGGATCGCCGCGGATGAAACCGATGACGCCGCATTCATGCATCCAGCCATCAAGCTCGAACATTGCAACCCCCTCGTATGTTTTCGTGGTGACACCGATTGTATCCGAAATTCAAACGTCCGCACGAACCGTGCGAGCTGGGTAGCGTAGCAACGATTTCATCCACCGTCAAGCAGACCTTTTCATATGAATACTTGCGAAATATTGAGGATATGGTACTATCATCACATCAGTTTTATCACCATTAAGGAATTTGGTACGTATGCCAGTCAAACGCGCAGCCATGAAGGCGCTCCGACAGAATCGGAAACGTCACGATCGCAACGTCGCGATAAAAAACAATGTTCGAAAAGCCGTCAAAGAAGCCCGTCGGCTTTTAGCGACGAAAGATAAAGCCAAAGCCGTCGAAGCGATTACGATTGCCGTGAAGAAACTCGACAAAGCGGCCCAAAAAGGCATCCTGAAAAAAAATACCGCCGCTCGGTTAAAGTCGCGGCTTAGTCTTGGACTGCGGAAGCTCTAAATCACTCGGTCGCTTCCACCGCGAAGACGTCGAAGAATATTCGCTGGTCGAAACCGGACGATTTCATACGCTCATCCAGGCGTACCAACTCCTGGTATATTTTTTTTAGCTGGTCGAGGGTAAACCGCTTTGCCTGGGCCACCGCTTTTTGGGCGACAAAGGGATGGAGACCGAGGGTTTGGGCGAGCTGACGGGGATCCTCGTTGCGTTCCAGGTAGTCTTTTACCTGGATCAAGATGCGGAATTGCCGGATGACCATCGTCACTAAATACATCACTGGCGTCCCACCGCTAATTTGGTCGTCGAGCAGTTTCAACGCGGTCACGCGGTCTTTTGTAGCCAGCGCGTCGGTTAATTTAAAAATATCCATATCAAACTGCGCCCGGACGACCGCCACCACATCTGCTTCGGTGATCGCCGCTCCTTGGGTATAGTTGGCCAGTTTGTCGATCTCGCTCGACATCCGCCAGAGATCATCGCCGACGAGCTCGATGAGGAGAGCTGAGGCTTTTGGCTCGATGGTCACCTGACGTTGGGCGCACTCCGCTTTTATCCAGCCGGACAGCTTGGCGCCGGCAAGCGATTCGAACGTTTCAATAACCACGCCCTTACCGGGTTTCAAACCAAAAAGCGGCTCAGTTTTCTTTTTTCGTTTGGCCTCGCCTCCGGGCTTGCCTTCCCAGAGGATGACGATGTTCTCTTCGGCCGGCAGCTCGCTCAAGGTATCGCGGACCGTCTCGCGGACCACTTTGCTCTTATTGTCACTCAGATTTTCAATGACGAGCATCCGCCGCGTTGAAAGAAACCCATGGGTGGCCACGGCTTGATTAAAATTTTCCTGAGTCAACGTCTTGCCTTCGAGCGTGACAATATTGAGGCCGCGCGGGTCGTATTTTTCCTTGAAGGCATTTTTCAGTTTGATCAGGCGCTGACGGGATCGATACGTGTCTTCGCCGGAAAGGAGGATAATCACCGTCGTGAGGTTAATAATGTTGAATTTATGACAGTCGACTGCGCCGGGATATGCGGCCTTGACTCAGATAATCCATTGTAATAAGT
>CAYJKP010000004.1:0-13799 GCA_964371245.1 uncultured Gammaproteobacteria bacterium
ATGCCATTCGTGCAGGTCGGAACTTACCCGACAAGGAATTTCGCTACCTTAGGACGGTTATAGTTACCGCCGGCGTTCATCAGCGCTTAGCTTCGAGGCTTGCACCCCTTAGCTTAACGTTCTGACACTGGCCAGGCATCAGCCCCTATACGTCGCCTTACGGCTTAGCAGGGACCTGTGTTTTTGGTAAACAGTCGCTTGAGAGCATTCGCTGCGGCCCGATGCGCCTTGCGGCGATCGGGCAGGCCTTATTCCGAAGTTACGGCCGCTGTTTTGCCGAGTTCCTTAACGAGGGTTCTCTCGTTCACCTTACCCCTTCTGCGGGGCCACTCACCTGTGTCGGTTTACGGTACGGTTTCCTGTTGACACGCGCACGCGCCCTTTTCTTGGCACAGCGTGTGCCCGAATCGAATCAGCCGAAGCTTCATCTTCCGTCCATTCCACTTGCGTGAAACGAACGACGGACATTTCCATGAATCCGCTCGGACGTTCGCCATGCGTCAGGCACGTACAATCAACAGGAAGGGCTGGAATATTAACCAGCTGTCCATCGCCTACGCCTTTCAGCTTGAGCTTAGGACCGCCTAACCCTGGGACGATTTACGTTGCCTAGGAAACCTTGAGTTTTCGGTGTCCGGGGTTCTCACCCGGATTTTTGCTACTTATACCAACATTCTCTCTTCCGTGCTCTCCACCGTTCCTCACGAAACGACTTCGTTGAACACGGAATGCTCCTCTACCGCTCATCGCGTAAACGCGACAAGCCCACGTCTTCGGTACTCAATTTAGCCCCGGGAATTTTCGGCGCAGAATAACTTGACTAGTGAGCTGTTACGCTTTCTTTAAAGGATGGCTGCTTCTAAGCCAACCTCCTAGTTGTAAAAGTCGTTCCACCACCTTTAACACTCAATTGAGATTTAGGGACCTTAGACGGTGATCATGGGCTGTTTCCCTTTAGACCAGTGAAGCTTAGACCCCACGGTCTGACTCCGACAGTTCCTCCGTCCGCATTCGGAGTTTGGTTGGACGCGGTAGGCAAAGCCATCCGCACCCATTCAGTGCTCTACCTCGGAAGAGGCAATCTGTCGGGCTAGCCCTAAAGCTATTTCGAGGAGAACCAGCTATTGCCAAGTTCGATTGGAATTTCTCCGCTATCCACAACTCATCCCCTAGTGTTGCACGGCTAGTGGGTTCGGACCTCCACGTAGTTTTACCTACGCTTCATCCTGGCCATGGATAGATCACCTGGCTTCGGGTCTAGTGAGTACAATCGGAAGCACGTAGTCCCTCGTCACACCGCCGAAGCGGCCTGCCGAAAGACTACAGCTCCATGCGCACTATTCGTGCTCGCTTTCACTCTGGCTCCACCCTACACGGGCTTAACCAAACTGTACCCAACTAAGTCGTTGGTTCATTCTTCAATAGGCACGCCATCATCCTGAAACAAGTTCAGGACTCTGACTCCTTGTAGGCACACGGTTTCAGATACTATTTCACTCCCCTCATCGGGGTGCTTTTCACCTTTCCCTCACGGTACTGGTTCACTATCGATCACTAAAAGTATTTAGCCTTGGGACACCTCATCACCCTAGACTTCGGAACGAGTCCGAAGCAAAGGGTGACAAGATTGTTATAGTCGTCCCGACTTCACACAGGATTTCACGTGTCCTGTGTTACTCGAGAATATTACCATGGAGCCGAAACCCTTTTCGAGTACAGGGCTATCACCTTCTTTGGCTCCGCTTCCCAGCGGATTCTTCTAAGGAAGTTTCGTTCGTATGCTCCATCCTGGAAAAACAAGCTCCAGACATAATATCTCACTACCCCACTGCTGCGTTAGGGCTTGCACCCCTTGTCCCGCTTGCGCGAGACGGCCTCAATGGTTTGGGCTCCTCCCCTTTCGCTCGCCACTACTCAGGGAATGAACCTCCGCTAAAGCTCCGGTTCACAAGTCGTCCGTAAACGGACGTCCTGCTGGCCGTAACTTTAGTGAAGGAGTTTGATTTCTTTTCCTCCGGCTACTAAGATGTTTCAATTCACCGGGTCTTCTTCATACACCTATGGATTCAGTGCATGATGTTTTGACCTTCTGTCAAAACGGGTTTCCCCATTCGGAAATCCTCGGATCAAAGGTTGCTTGCCACCTCCCCGGGGCTTATCGCAGGCTGCTACGTCCTTCGTCGGCTTTTAGTGTCTAGGCATCCACCGTGCGCCCTTGTTGATATCCCGATTTACTCGGGTTAACCACAATCGGAAATTGTGATTCTTTCTTGCGAATTGCAATATATCGTTGTTTCCTCTATTCACTTGTCAATGTTCATTCCTCTGTTTGAGCAGAGGCAGGAACGAACGATCGCTCGCTCATTCCGGTCTCGGTTCAAATGTATGCTGTAGTCTGTTAATTGCTAGTAAAAAGTGCCCGGAGAAACAAAAAACCGCCTTCAGGCGGATGTTTTGGTCCTTCGACCAATAACAGGCTAACGAAGCTATCCGCCTGGTGAAGTAAATACTAAGGTTTTCTTTGTCATAATAGGTATTTTGTGGATAAACTGTTTATTTTTGCACATTCATCATAGCAGGTTTGAAAATGGGTGTCAACCGGGCGGTAATAGGGTCTTTTCTGGATTTTAGGTAATAAAAGGGGCAGCACGAGAAACTGCCGGGAATCACTCTCGCCGCTGCCCGGACAAGGACGCGTTCTAGCACACGGGCTAGCCGTCCTCGTCAGCTGAATCGTCATTGCGTCCGGCGCTCTGATCCATGGGTAGTCCGGCTTCTTCTTCACGCCGTCGTCGCCTCCCTGCTGCTGGTCAACCAGCGTTTCATCGTCGTACCCTCCCAAAACCGCGGGTATAGTTTCCATTCGCTGCAGCGCAAGCTGTCGTGACACAGTAAAAATATACGCCTGCCTTTTTCTACAGTCAACTCTTTACAAATATAAAAGGATTTTGTATACTCAGCCGCTGTCCTCAGAAATTGAAACAACCACGTTCTGATAACCCCAAGGGGAGGATTATCGATGAACCCGCCGACAACCGTTGCTTCGTCCTTTGCCATCATTACCGGCACTGGCTTTGACCGGTTTACCGAGCTCGTCCCCGACTTCGCAGAGGAGTCGGTTTCCACGCCGTATGGCACAGTTTACGTCCAGCGCTTTACTCGCTCTGGCACAGCCTTCGTCCATGCGAACCGCCATGCCGCGCACGCGCCGATTGCGCGACGACGCTGGCGACTCCCCATGTACCACGACCTGTCCGGCGGCGAACACTTCCTCGATCCGCGACCGCTCATATTCGCACTGGCCCGCTTCCGTCCTCAGCGCATCCTATCGACAACCGCGGTCGGCACGCCGCAGGATCTCCCGATCAGAGGGATTGTCCTGCCGAGCGACCACTGCACCCCGGAATTCGGCATCCTCACATTTGCCAGCGAGGATTCCGGCCCTGAGTTCCATCAGCCTAAAGGACGCGTCTTTTGCGGAGACCTGCATCCGGTGCTTGTCGAAGCGCTTCACCAGCGAGGCCATGTAACGGTCGCGAACGGCTTACTCAGGATTATTCGGGGACCCGGCTTCGAGTCGGATGTCGATGCGAAAAAGTTGCGTGCGGAAGGCGTGACAATAGCTGGTATGCATACGGCTCTGCCGGAAGCGTACTGCAGCTACGAGCTCGAATACCCGTATACCTCTGCCGCCATCATCACTGACTCGCTGGCCGTCCATCCGGACCAGGACGAGATCGAACGGATCGCGCGTGAAGTTGGAGGAGCGCTTTTTGAAACGTTCTGCGACCTCGCTGTTACTGGCGCATTTCCACCCCCGAGCGACGCCCGTCAGAAGCATTCCGTGCCGGGATTGCGCGAAAAACTCGGCCTTCCATAGCCGAGTCTGATCATTCGTCTGTTCGTGTCCACTCATCCGTATGGGTGGATTTTATTTTTCCGTTACTATAACAATGCTTCTTAATATCAACTGGTGCCGTCGGTCGGACTCGAACCGACACGGGATTGCTCCCACTAGGTCCTAAGCCTAGCGCGTATACCAATTCCGCCACGACGGCCTATATAGGTAATATAGCAAAATACGTCCGGAAAGAGAATTTGTCAAAAATATTCATTCACCCTATACTTACCATATGAAAGGAAACGCGAAGAAACTTTATCTCCTGGGCGGGATTATTATTGGCGGAGCATTGGTGCTCACCTATTTCCTTGTTTACCCCCCGAAGAACAGTTCAAAAAACACCGTCAAGAATATCAATGATGACATTTCGCTGCCGGCTGGTACAAATGACAATGCAAACATCAATGTTAACCGTGAGCCGTCAATTTCAAAAGACAGCCCGCTGTATCCGGTAGCCCTCGCCCGTGACACAAAACGTGTCGCCGATATGCGCGTGTTGATGGACGCTCTGACCGCCTATTTCAATGAGAACGGAAACTATCCCGAAGCCTTGACCGCGCTTTTACCGGATCGGATTGATTTCTTACCTGAAAATCCTAGTCCCGGCGGCGAACCATATGTCTACACGCCGATTGGAACGGCGCCATACAATTTTTACAGTCTCGTGTATACCTTGGAAGTTGGCACTGACGATATTGCGCCCGGACCGCACGAAGCAACGCCCCAAGGTCTAGTGAGTATGTAGTTTTCTACGGACGAGAATTGCTATTTTCGTCTTTTGTATTTGTATTCGCATTGCTATTACGATTGGCATTTTGGTTGATCGCATTTTGATTCATCACCTGGTTACGATTGCTGTTGGTATTTACGTTTTGCTGATTTTGGTTGATGTTCGTATTCCCGTTCGTATTCTTTGTCTCGGTCGACGTTAAGCGGCGCGAGGTAAAATAGATCAAGCCAAATACCACCATTGCCATAAAAAAAATAACCGTTCCGGGTAACTTTAGCTTATTCGCTTTTTTCGCCGGTTCTGTCATACCCCCATCCTAGCATAGAAGAAACCTGGCCTCAAACGGTTATCATATGCTTTCACAGACTGCATCGACAGCACCAGGCATTTTTTCTTGACAAAAATATTGCCTTTGCTACACTCGTCATATCCGGCAGGCGAGATTTGCCCGAAAGGCAGTGTTATGAAGCGCCTAGTTATGACGGGGCAAATTCTCACACTTATCCTCTTATTGACGAGAGGCTTTTTTATTCCTCCGGTCAGCGCTACCGCGCCGACAGTCGTAATAAACGAGCTCATGTGGATGGGCTCGTCGCAGTCCGCGTCCGACGAATGGCTTGAGCTCCGTAATCTCTCCGACCAGCCAATCGATTTGTCCGGCTGGAGATTAACCAAGCTCAGCAACGGCCAGGACGTAACAATGCTGACCATCCCGAGCGGGAAAATGATTGCACCGTCTGGTTTTTTCCTGATCAGCAATTATTCCGCCGAGTCAGCCCAGTCAACGCTCAATATCCAGCCGGATATCGTCGACACGGCAATGGCGCTGACAAATACGAATCTCCAGATAAAGCTGTATTCCGGTACCGGCGAATTGATCGACACGGCCGACGACGGTACCGGCCAACCGCTGGCTGGCGCCTATGTTTCCGGAACGGCCTGGAAATCAATGGAACGAAATGACGTATACGAAGACGGGGCACTGCCAACTGCTTGGCATACGGCGACTAAATCGATTAATTTCGATGCCAGCGCTTTAACCGACGGTACGCCGCTATCAGTAAACTCCATACCCAATCAGCCGCCAGTCGCCGTCGTTGGTCCGGATCAAACTGTCGCGGTTAGTGAAACGGTACATTTTGACGGGTCGGAATCGTCTGATCCAGATGGCGACGAATTGCGCTATCTCTGGGATTTTGGCAACGGTAGCACCGATACCGAGTCAATCACCACCAGTGTGTATACCGAGCCCGGCGACTATACTGTCAGTCTGACGGTTGCAGACGACGAACTCGAGAATACCGACATGCTCACGGTTACTGTTGAAGATCCTGCGCCGGCGCCGGGCGATGACGTTGATGAGACGATCGAATATTCAAATATGATTCTAATAAACGAGCTATTGCCAAATCCCGAAGGCAGCGACCTCGAAACCGAATTTATCGAACTGAAGAATATTGGCTCTGTTGATGTCAACCTGGTCGACTGGAAAATTGCAGATACCAGCCGCTCGTATACGATCCATACCGACGATCTGCCCACCACCATAATCAAAGCTGGCGGATTCTTCGTGCTGCCGAGAAGTATTTCCCGGCTGGCCCTAAATAACGCCTCGCCCGAAACCATTCGACTCAGCCAACCAGACAATGCGATCCTGGACGAGGTGGCGTATGATCCGCCCGTCGCTGAAGGGCGATCGTATAATTTCACCAAGAACGGCTGGCTGTGGAGCGCCACCATCACCCAGGGTGGTGAGAATATCATCACCGCGCCAAAGAAGGCATCAACGGACGACGACCAAGAACCGGACCAAGATCGGCCGCCGGCTGAGCCGGAAAAATCAACCGGTGATTTTTCTGCCCGCGTTATGTTGACCGAACTGCTGCCAAATCCCGACGGCGAAGAAGCTGAGGAAGAATTCATCGAAATCGGCAATTTCGACACCCGCGAAATCAATTTGATTGGCTGGCAGCTGACCGATAAAAAAACCTACTACCAAATTGACAAATCTACCGTTATCGAGCCGGGTGAATATCTTGCCCTGTACCGGTCAGAAACCCGTCTTGCCCTGAATAATCCAGGTGATGAAGTTTTCCTGGTCGGGCCGGGTGATAAAATCGTCAGTGGCGTATCCTATCAAAAGGCTGGTACGGGACAGTCTTGGTCGCGGCGAGATCAAACAACAGCTTGGCTCTGGTCTAGCGCGACCACGCCAAACGAACCGAATGAATTCGTTGAGGCGGAGGAGGCTGAAAATAACTCGCCAGTCTCAGCAGCTACATCAGAAAAAATTTCGCTTGAGGCGATTGTTACAGCACCAAACGACATCTTCGGCATCCGAACCGCCTATCTCCAGGCCGGCGAAGATGGCCTACTCATGACGCTGACGAAGGGCGATCTCCCCATTCTGTCGGTCGGCGACCGCGTGGCCATAACCGGAACTTGGCGCGAGTCCGGCGCGGAAAAGAAATTTTCCGTCTCAAAGCCAGAAGATATTACCGTCATTACTTCGGGCGAGCCGCCGCTGCCAACATTGATTGCCGCAACGGATCTTGCCCGTCACGTCAGCCGATTGATTTCGATCAGCGGCACGGTTCTATCGAAATCAGGTCAGAATCTCACGATCAATGGCAACGGCCAGGAAACACTGATCTACCTGAAACGGACAGCGAACCTCTCAATGAAAGACCTCAACGAGAGCGACGCTGTCACAATTACCGGCATTGTTGCCATCAATGAGGCGGGTGGACTTCGAGTACTGCCAAGATTTCAAGACGATATCAAGAAAACTCAGGCCGCTGTCGAACAAACTGGGACAATGCAAGACGGCGCTACCAATGACCCCGACCGCAATATATCGGTGACAGCCCGCGGAGAATCGTCGAGTGCGTTTTTATACGCCGTCGGGCTAATCATCGTCGGCGTCGTTGTCACGCTGGTCGTCAGGCGGCGCAAACGAGAGCGTGCGCCGATCCAGCGCTAATTTATATCAGCATCGACAACCGACAAAATGCCAGTATTTCATTGACTTTTTGTTAATTTTCTGTTACAATGTATTTAGAAATACAAACAAATATCATACTCATATGCAACTCATGAAGAATACGCAATTCAGCCAGATCGTTGTTGGCTGATTTTTATTGTCGCAAACCAAATGAAGAAAAACGAAGCGCCTGCTACAACAAAAAAAATAACTCTGGATTCCGGCGGCGAAAAAAGTGATTTTCTCCCATATACCGACCTTGACCATTCGGGGATAGAAAAAAAACTTCGGACAGCTCAGACCGGATTACCTTCCGCCGAGGCGACTGCGCGACAGCGACAGTATGGACCGAACGACGTGCGTGAACAAAAAACAACAACCCTGACGATTCTTGTTCGTCAGTTCCGTTCGTCCTTTGTTTACTTATTAATCGCGGCGGCCGGCATCGCCTTTCTGCTCGGAGAGTTTATTGACGGCGGCATGATCCTGCTCTTCGTTCTGATTAATGCCTCGCTCGGTTTCTACCAAGAATACCATTCCGAAAAGACGATCAAGTTGCTGAAAAAATACACCGTTCAGACGGCGCATGTCCGGCGCGATAATCAGGAGCGACATGTCCCCACCAGTGAATTGGTGCCTGGCGATCTGGTGATTTTTGAAGCCGGCGATATTATTCCGGCTGACGTGCGTTTTGTGATGGATCACGATCTCGTCGTCAATGAGTCGGTGCTGACCGGTGAGTCCGCGCCGATACGAAAAACCGCGCAGGCAATTCCCGCCACGGCGGAAATCTATAAGGCCGCCAACATCGGCTTTAGCGGAACGTCGGTGGTAAGCGGTCGCGCCGAAGCGTTTGTGATTGCGATCGGTCATTCGACTGTGCTCGGTAACCTCGCCCATCTCACGAGCGAAACGAAGCGGGAAAGCACGTTTGAAAAGGGTATCGGTAAATTCAGTAACTTTATCCTGCGGATGATCGTGGTGACACTTGTTTTCCTTTTTGTTACAAACCTGGCCATCAAACACGGTACCGTGAGCGTGGCCGAGTTGGCTGTTTTTTCCATCGCCCTGGCCGTCAGTGTAATTCCCGAGGCCTTGCCCGTGGTTACAACCTTTTCCTTATCACGCGGCGCTCTCCGCCTGGCGAAAAACCATGTGGTCGCCAAGCGTCTCTCCGCGATTGAAGACCTCGGGAGTATTGAGGTGTTGTGCACTGATAAAACCGGCACCCTAACAAAGAACCAGCTTCGCGTAGCTGAGGTGCAGTCAGTCGATCCCCAAAACACAGCCTTTTGGTCGTGTCTAGCCAGTTCCGACGAGACGCGTCATAAAACGCGCCAGCCAAATAACGCTTTCGATCTGGCAGTTTGGCAATACCTTTCGGCGAGCCAACACAAACACTTGGACGAATATACGACGCTCGAAGAAATACCGTTCGATCCGGAGCGGCGACGGAACAGCGCGCTCGTGAAACATGATCGCGGACACACGCTTATCGTCCGCGGCGCGCCAGAACTCATTCTTGAATTTGTCGCCGACCTTTCAGCGACCGAAAAGTCACGACTGAACGATTGGTTGACACGGGAAGGAAAGCGTGGACGACGGACGATCGCGGTCGCGACCAAGACAATGACAGGACCGGCGGAGTACCAGCCAAAGGACGAGGAATCGGGCCTGACGTGGCGTGGCGCGATTTCGTTCGTTGATCCAATTAAGGAATCTACTTTTTCCGCCGTGAAAAAAGCAAAACAACTGGGCGTCAAAATAAAAATCCTAACTGGGGACAGTAAAGAGGTGGCTGGCGCAGTCGCGCATGAGATCGGATTAATCCAAACGCCTGACAATGTTCTCACCGGTGAAGAGCTTTTTTCGTTGTCGGCTGCCGAACAGCTTGAGACAGTTCTGACAAAAAGCGTGTTCGCGCGAGTATCGCCGCAACAAAAATATCAGATCATCCATCTGCTTCAGCAGCATCATGAGATTGGCTTTCTCGGCGAGGGGATGAACGACGCCCCTGCCCTGAAGATCGCCAACGTCGCACTCGTTGTCCAGGGCGCTTCCGACATCGCTCGCGACGCCGCTGACGTGGTCCTCTTAAAACAGAGCTTGGAAGTAATCATCGACGGTATCCGCGAAGGACGCGAAGTATTTTCCAACACAATTAAATATCTGAAGGTGACGTTGGCCTCCAATTTTGGCAATTTTTACGCGATTGCCGTCGCCTCGCTTTTGATCAATTACCTTCCGATGCTGCCATTGCAAATATTGCTCGTGAATTTACTATCGGATTTTCCAATGATCACGATCGCCGCTGACGCCACGGACGACGACGAATTGAAACGACCAAAAGTCTATGACGTTCGCGAAGTGGTGTTGGTTGCGACCGTCCTCGGCGCGATCAGTAGCATTTTTGACTTTATTTTCTTTGCTATATTTTCGACCCATAACCCTGAAACGCTCTATACCTATTGGTTTATCGGGAGCATTTTGACTGAGCTCGCGCTGATCTTTTGTCTGCGGACGCGTTTTCCTTTTTTCCGGGCAAAACGACCGGCGAAAATCGTCGCCGGCTTGGCCGTCGGCGCGGCCGTCATAACCGTCGCCATTCCATTTTTCCATTGGGCCCAGCGTGTTTTCAAATTCATTGAGCCGGAATGGCCGAAGCTATTTTTGGTTTTCGGCATCGTGGCGGTGTACTTTGCCTTAAGTGAGATCGTTAAACATTTTTACTATCGTTTCCACGCCTCGGCGCAGTCGTCGAACAGGGCTTGATAATTTAAACCTCAGAGCCAGAAATAACGCACGGTTTTCTACTGAAATCCGTGCGTTTCTTTTTTTAAACAGGTAGTGTACAATGGAGCTACGATGCCAACGAAAAAAATGAAATTTATTGTGATCGACGGAAACGCACTCGTTCATCGCGCCTTCCACGCCTTACCGCCGCTCACGACAAAAACGGGCCAGCTGGTGAACGCTGCGTACGGCTTTACCTCAATTCTTCTGAAAGTGCTCCGCGATCTGAAACCAACTCACGTCGCGGTCACGTTCGATATGGGTAAAAAAACGTTTCGCCACAAAGAATACACGGCCTACAAAGCAACGCGTATCAAACAGCCGCAGGAGCTGTATGACCAAATTCCGATCGCCCATACGATCGTGAAGGCGCTGAATATACCGATTTACGAACATGAGAATTTCGAAGCCGACGACGTTATCGGCATGATCGTCTCTCATAAAGAGGTTGATCAGCCAGACCGCGAAACAATCATTGTCACCGGGGACCTCGATACGCTTCAGCTTATTGATGCGAATACGAAAGTCTACACACTGCGAAAAGGTTTTGCCGACACGATTACCTATGACCGGGCCACGGTGAAAGAGAAATTCGGCCTTGAGCCGCGCCAGATTATCGATCTGAAGGGGCTGGCTGGCGATTCTTCCGATAACATCCCGGGCGTAAAAGGCATCGGCGCCCAAACCGCGACCAAGCTACTGCAAACATTCGATACGGTCGAGAAGCTGTATGCGGCTCTGGCGAAAGACGATGCGCGGTTTCAAGATTTCCGACCGCGTGTGCTTGAGTTATTAAAAAAATCAAAGGATGAGGCCTTTCTCAGCAAGCATTTAGCCACCATCCGAACCGATGTCTCGCTGGATTTCCACGTCGCTGACTGTCTCCAGAAAGGCTACGACCGTGAGGCAGCCGTGGCCCTTTTCCAAGAACTCGAATTTAAAAGCCTGGTTTCAAAATTGCCCGAAACGCACGTCCAGGGAGCGCTTGATTTAGCAGGCGCGCCGCAACCGAAGCAACGTGCGCGGACAAAAACATATCATCTTATCAAGACCATCGCCGAACTCACGACTGTCCTCGCCACAGCGTCCGAGCAAGAATTGGTGGCGGTCGACACCGAAACAAACGGCCTCGACCCACTGACCTGCGATTTACTTGGCGTCAGCCTGAGCTGGCTGACCGGCGAGGCCTACTACTGTAACGTCGGACCGGATCTCCCAGATCGCGCGCTCTGGTTGAAACCGTTAAAAACATTCCTGGAAAATCCAGCCGTTAAAAAATGCGGTCATAACATGAAATTCGACCAGCTCGTTCTCCGGAGCGTAGAAATCGATCTGAAACCGCTCAGTTTCGACACCATGATCGCTTCCTACCTTCTGAACCCGTCAAACCGGCAGCACAACCTTGATACAGTCGTGTTCAACGAATTCGGGCACGAGATGATACCAATCGAAGCGCTGATCGGCAAACGCGGCAAGAATCAGCGTTCCGTCGCTGATGTACCGGTCGAGGAACTGGCTGAATATTCCTGCGAGGACGCGGATTATACGTTCCGCCTGGTGGCACCCTTGGGCAAACGGCTAGCCGATAACGCTCAGCAAAAGTTATTTGAAACCATTGAGATGCCGCTGGTGAATGTTTTGGCCGATTTGGAACAGGTTGGCGTTTTGATCGACACCGCCTTTCTCGGCCGGATGCAAAAACAGATTGGCAAACGGATTCAGGCGTTAGAAAAAAGCATTTACAAGCAAGCGGGTGAGAAATTTAACATCAATTCGCCGCAGCAGATGAAGCATATCTTTTTTGACAAGCTTGATCTCGATACCGAAGGGATCGGCGTCACAAAAACCGGCTATTCAACCGCCGCCTCTGAACTCGAAAAGCTCCAGGACGCGCACCCGATTGTTCCCCTGATCATCGAATACCGCGAACTGGCCAAGCTTCAATCAACCTATATTGAGTCACTGCCCGAACTGATAAATCCGAAAACGGGGCGTGTCCACACCAGCTTTAATCAGACCATCACGACAACCGGTCGGCTCTCGTCATCAAATCCAAATTTTCAGAACATCCCAATCCGAACCGAGCTGGGCCGCGAGATCCGCAAAGCCTTTATCGCGCCGCCGGGTTCCGTCATTGTCTCGGCTGACTACTCCCAGATCGAGCTTCGCATCGTGGCCTCCTTGGCCAACGATAAAAATATGATTGAGTCTTTCCAAAACGGCGAGGATATTCACGCCCGTACCGCTGCCGAAATTCACGGCTGCGACATCGACGCCGTCACCAAGGACATGCGTCGTTCGGCCAAGGCCATTAATTTTGGCATCATCTACGGCATGGGCACCTACGGCCTGGCGCGCTCGACCGACCTCGATCTCGACGAAGCCAGGGATTACATCGAGGCCTATTTCGATCACCACGAAGGCATCCGCGAATATATCGAACAGACCAAGGCGCTCGCGCGCAAGCTCGGCTATGTTGAAACGCTCTTTGGCCGGCGCCGCTATCTGCCAGAGATCAAATCGGGCATGCAGCAGGTCCGGGCGGCGGCCGAGCGGATGGCGGTGAATATGCCGATCCAAGGAACGGCGGCGGACCTGATGAAACTTGCCATGATCGAAATTGCTCAGAAACTTCCCTCCCTCAGCCCAAAAACAAAGATGATCCTCCAAGTCCACGACGAGTTGGTCTTTGAAGTGCCAAAAACAGAAGTAAAAAAAGTGAGCGCTCACATCCACGAAGTCATGGAGGGTATCTATAAGCTTCGTGTGCCGATTAATGTCGAGGTTGAGGCTGGTCCGAATTGGGGCGAGCTTGAACTGGTGGTCGAATGAAAAAGCCCGTGGTTTTCTGACCAAGCGGGCCCATACGAAACCGTCCACCGGACTAGCCGGCGCGAAGAAGGTGCAATCGCCGAATCTGCTCTCTCGGCATCCCCATCCGTTTCAGATACCGACATTGTCCGGCGATAAACTCCCGCCGAGCCGTGCCGTCGCTCCTGGCCATGATCGACCAGCAGCCTTCATGAGAACACATTCGCCGGGTGTGCAGACTCGTCGGGCCTGAACCGGGAGGAAACGGAGTCACCGGCACGGATATCTCGAGAATCCGGCCATCGCAGTTAGGCCGACTGCATGGCCCCAGGTCGCCGGTAACCCTCAGCTGAATGACCGTCAGGTTGCGCGCCCGCAAGCCCGCCGGATCAAGCACCTCATACTCCGGCCCCAATAGCAGTACTGCCGGCCCGCGAATCTCTTCAGCTTCTGTCAACATAGCAGCCTCCTCTCATGCCTCGTTCTCGCACCGCTCGACAACCGCTACTAAACTTATTACAATGGAATATCTGAGTCAAGGCCGCATATCCCGGCGCAGTCGACTGTCATAAATTCAACAT
>CAYJKP010000005.1:0-1762 GCA_964371245.1 uncultured Gammaproteobacteria bacterium
GTATAGCGCCGCCCGCGCTCTTTGCGGGCCTGCTCGGTGAAGTGTTCGGGAAAGGTGCGCACATAGCGCCGCATGGTATCGGCGGATATATTGACCATGCCTGCCGTCTCGCCAGTGGTGCATAAGCCGTTTTTGAGCATTCGAGCCTCCTATTGTGCTGTTGGATATACTACCGACGAAAGCTAAAATTCTTAGCTGCCTCCAAAAATTTCATCAGAACCTGATTGATTACCTCGAAATTTATGTTCTGTTTGGGCAAATTCTGAATTGATTTTATTCCATGAAACGTATTGTTTCTATATCCAATACCTTCGCCAATTAGCCTGGCTGAACAGGCACTTTGACAGGATGAATGCGGCCCAAAGCGGCCACTTTGAGGAAAAGCTGAGAAACTAAATTATCATCGGGTTTTTGCGGAAGCATTTGTATTGTCTCCGACACATATCGGTAGCCTCGATAGTATGCCTTGAGATCCAGGACGCTGAAATCTGGGTCGTCTTGGCGGTACTGGCACATTAACACTTGAGATACATCGACCATGAACAGCGCAAGGTTAGCGGCATTGGTCACGGCAGTTGAGGTAACATTCATGAAGTCTTCCAGGCCCCAGAACTGTTTAGCGTCCCTGAAATTGAACTCGATTTGGAATCTCAGGCTGTAGAAATCGATCAATTGATCGTAAAGCAGTTCCAAATCGCTGCTGAACAAGAACACATTCGCCCAAGCTCCCGTTGTCAGATTGGTTCTCAGCAGGATAACCACGTTCAAAGGGTCTGGGAAGTCCTTGTGGAGCAACTGCACCTGGTAGGTGCGGGTCTCAAAACCATCTTCGACCTTGGTCTCCTTCAGATACTGATCCGGTATTTTGTGAACATCTACCTGCTCGCCTAACCTGGGTGTTGGGCCACGTTTTGGGGAAGGGCCGGAATACGGGAAGCACAATGCAGCATCGTAGCGCAGCTTGGAAATCAGGTGCAAATGGCATTGGCGCACCATATGGAAAGCCGGATGATTGCCAAAGTGACCGTCCAGTACCAGGTAAGTCAGATGGAGTGTGCCCTGAATGGTCTCCAGAAAGCTTTGCAGCATCTTCTGGATGCGTTGTAACTCTGGATTGAGCACCACTTCCGCCTTGTTCTTATTTCGACTGCCCTTTGGTCGTCCAGGTTTTCGTTTGGGACCTGCCGTTTTGGCTTTCTTGGCTTGCTTTTTTGCCTGGCTGGCGGCTTTTTCTTCTGCTGTGCGGATCATCTGTTCCACACAGACAGGATAAGACCGTCGTTGTTGGGTACTGATCAAGGCCAGCGTGAAAAAGGACAGCCCTGGTACGGCTTTCTGCATCAAGCTGGAGAAAAAGTAATCCAAACCGTGCGTTTGCTTGCCTGCTTTTGTAACCACACTCTCATCTCCCGCCAGCAAATAGGTATCCTGATTATCCAGCAGGTGCCCACGGAAGAATGCCCAGAATATCTGCGCCCAAGGAATGACTGTGTAAAAGAAACGTTGCACCGTTCGGTAGCTGCCACCTTTCTCTGTCCATCGTGATAGACCTAGCATAGTTACTCGGCCTGTCATTGCGATCATGGCTACCACGATCCGGCTCATCTGCCGTAAAGTCGTTTTGGAAACGCTGTTCTGTATCGGCTGGAAAAGTGCTAAAATGTTCATCGGAGGGTTTTTGCCTTTTGAGTTGTTGTCTTGAGAAACACAACTCTACTACAAAAACCCTCTCAATTCAGCCTACTTTTTGGCGAAGGTATTG
>CAYJKP010000006.1:0-1643 GCA_964371245.1 uncultured Gammaproteobacteria bacterium
CATCATCGGGGCGAACACACGCACAGTCCGCATGTATATTGACCCCAAAACAGAAAAAGGGCAAAAGCAGGCTGAAAATTTCTGGCGCTTGATCTGGGAAGCGCAGAAATGGCAAAGCACAAGCAAAAAGGAAAAAGGCGGGTGTTAGATGCCAACCCGCCAGACCCTCCTCACCCAGCTAAACGAAAGCGTGGCGCAGGGCATCCGCTGGAATTTATTCGCGGTGGTACTGCAAGATAAAGTGGTTCTCCCCAGATTAGTGGGGGAAAGATGAAATAAATGAATTATCTTTGGGCCACGGAGGTAGGCATGAACATACCCTTGTTGGCAAGTGGCCCAATCAAAGTAGTGCGAGATGCAGCACGGGCAGTAAAACGGACGGCAAAACTGATGATCGAACGAGTAAAAGCAAGCACGTTGAGCGAGTTGCTGGGGTTGCCTGGCATGATCGTGACCGAGTATGCACTGGAGCAACAAGAAGGGCGGGAAGTGTTGCATGTATTCTGTCAGCATGAGCACGATGTTGCCATCTGTCCGAGATGTGGACAGGTGAGTGATAGTCTGCATGAGGAAGAAGAGCGGTGTATTCGGCATTTGGACATCTGGGGAAAGGCGACCTACGTGCACTTTCCGATGAGACGATTTGATTGCAAGCCATGCAAGAAACCATTTACAGAGAGCCTGACATGGATAGATAGCAAGCGACGGGAAAGCACAGCCTATGAGTTGCATATTTATGAGCAATGCAAACACACTGACCAGTCAGCGATAGCAGAACAGGAAAGGCTGCATCCTGAAACGGTGAGTGCGATCTTTCAACGTTGGGCCAAACGAGCCGAAGAGCGGCAGCAACGGAAGATCGTGCGCTGTCTGGGGATCGACGAGATATCCTTACGCAAGGGTCATCAGCATTTTGTGCTGGTGTTGTCGGATTTGGAGCGACATTGTGTGATCGCCGTATTAGAAGAACGCAGCCAGAAGGCTCTGGAAGTCTGGTTGGATGGCTTGAGTGATGCGGAACGTAAAACTATTCGCTTGGTAGCAATGGATATGTGGGGCCCCTATCGGGGTGTGGTGAAAGCCAAACTGCCACATGCCGAGATTGTAGCTGATCGGTTTCACGTGATGAAGCAATTGAATGACGCCATTGCCAAAATCCGCCGCAACTTACAGACCAAAACCGACAAGGCCACTTACCAACTGCTCAAAGGTCTGCGCTGGGTATTGGTGAGAAACCGCACCGACTTGACACCTGAAGAAGATGTCAAACTCCAAGCAGCATTGGTGGCTTTTCCAGAACTGCGCATTGCTTATCTGCTGAAAGAACGTTTTGTCACTATTGCCAACAAAATCCAAGACCGCAAACAGGCTGAACGCTTCTTGCGCGCCTGGATCTACGAAGCCCAAGCCTCTGGCTTATCTCAATTGGTAAAGTTCACTCACACATTACAAAACTGGTGGGAAGAGTTCTTGAACTACTTCAACGAAGGTTTCACCAGTGCTGTCGTCGAAGGTTTGAACAATGCCATCCGTGGCACAATCCGCCGGGCTTTTGGCTTCCTTGTGTTTGAGCATTTCCGCTTGCATGTCTTGGTCGAACATGGAAACCTACCCTATCCTCTCCCACAAATCTGAGGAGAACC
>CAYJKP010000007.1:0-1600 GCA_964371245.1 uncultured Gammaproteobacteria bacterium
CCCCCCCCCCCCCCCCCCCCCCCCCCCCCCCCCCCCCCCCCCCCCCCCCCAAGAGGTGGTCAGAGCTTGTGAAGGGTACCTTCACAAGCTCTGAAAGGGGGGCGAGAGATGGCCTACAGCAACACGGCACGCGACTTCTACCAGGGTGAGCTCGCGGGGATCCGCGGCCAGGGGCTGTTCAAGGAGGAGCGCTCCATCCACTCGCCGCAAGGGTCCGACATCGAGGTCGAGTTCCCGGTCGGCCAGGGGGTGCCGCCGAAGCGGGTGATCAACCTGTGCGCCAACAACTACCTCGGCCTCTCGAGCCACCCGGAGGTGCTGCAGGCCGCCCACGAAGGGCTCGACCGCCGCGGCTACGGGATGTCGTCGGTGCGCTTCATCTGCGGCACCCAGGACATCCACCGCGAGCTCGAAAGCCGGTTGACGGAGTTCCTCGGCACCGAGGACACGCTGCTGTTCCCGTCGTGCATGGACGCCAACGCCGGCGTCTTCGAGGCGCTGCTCGGCGAGCAGGACGTGATGATCGCCGACCGCCTGGTGCACGCGTCGATCGTCGACGGCATGCGGCTGTGCAAGGCGATGACCGACACGTTCAAGCACTCCGACATGGCCCACCTCGAGGAGAAGCTGCAGGAGCACCAGGACAAGCGCTTCCGCATGGTGATCACCGACGGCGTCTTCTCGATGGACGGCGACGTCGCCAGGCTCGACGAGATCGTCGCGCTCGCCGAGAAGTACGACGCGATGGTGTTCGTCGACGACTCGCACGCGTCGGGGTTCATGGGCAGGACCGGCCGCGGCGTGCACGAGCACTGCGGCGTCGTCGGCCGCATCGACGTCATCACCACCACGCTCGGCAAGGCGCTCGGCGGCGCCTCCGGCGGCTGCGTCTCGGGGCGCCGCGAGCTGGTCGAGATGTGCCGGCAGCGAGCGAGGCCCTACCTGTTCTCGAACACGGTGGCGCCGGTGATCGTCTGCGGCGCGCTCAAGGTGCTCGAGCTCATCTCGCACGACACCGAGCGGCGCGACCGCCTCGAGTGGAACGCAACCTACTGGCGCAAGCTGCTCGTCGACGCCGGGTTCGACATCAAGCCGGGGGCCAGCCCGATCGTCCCGGTGATGCTGTACAACGCCAAGCTCGCCCAGGACGTCGCGCGCGATCTCTTCGCCGAGGGGATCTACGTCGTCGGGTTCTTCTTCCCCGTTGTCGCCAAGGGACAGGCTCGCATTCGCACGCAGCTCTCGGCGGCGCACGAGAAGCGCCACCTGGACACGGCCATCGAAGCGTTCAGGCGGGTCGGCGCCAAGCACGGCATCCTCGGCCTCAACAAGCAGCAGATCATCGACAGGTTCGGGCTGTAGATTTCGGCGCCGGTGAGGTGGGCGCCGAAATCTACCTGGGGGTAAGTTGCTGAAGGAAAGACACGGCGAAAGCCGGTCAGCGCATTGGAAGTCCCCTCTGCCAGCAGTTTCTTTGCGAGCGCTGATACGCCCGATTTCGGTCGGTGACTTCCGCGACGAAGAGCGCGGATGTGGGGCGCGCGCACCGCGCGCGCAGCCCGCGCGGGGCGCCCGCCCCACAAACGGGCTGCAAAAAGCG
>CAYJKP010000008.1:0-1513 GCA_964371245.1 uncultured Gammaproteobacteria bacterium
ACAGTTCTGGGGCCATTTTTAGTGATTGATGTGTTGACATAGAGGTAGGTTTTGGTATTCTGATGGTTAGATCCCCGGCCCGAGGTTTATATACCTCAGTTAGCGGGGGATTTTTTTGTATGAATAGGCTATTCATAGGGGTGAAACGTCATGTTTGTTGTTTTTATGGCTTGTAAGTTTTCTTGACATAGCTATTTTCTTTTGCTATGTTTTCTGTTGACAGACCGGTTGGACTTGTGAATCCTCGTAAACTCGAGGTGCTGCGGTTCTCCGGTCGTCTTTTTGTTTATAATCTCCTGAATATCATGACGGTTGATAACGCCAACTGGGTGTTTGTGCCCTGTGTGGGTATAATAGGCGGAAGAATGAGCTGGTGAATTTTTGCCTACACGTTGGATATAAATTACGGTTCTTGATAAAAAGTGTTGTAGAAAGTTTATAATAAATTTTTCGTACCGATTGTATTCAGTATCTATAATCAAAGAGCTTGGAATAATGTTCTCTTTTTTTAATATGGCAACTATAGCAGCAGCAAATAATGTGGGGGCGCATTTTTTTGGTTGCCCCAGCTTTCTAAAGTGTTCGTTAAAATGCCTTTTTATCTTTCTAGGAATAACATAGGCAATTGATACTTTTTTATTGGCAATACCTATGACTGTATCTTGATTGAGTTGTTCGATTTTGACGGATTGATCAACTTCAAAACGAAGCAATTGTTGTCGATTAGTCTGTCTTTTAAGTTGTTTGGAGGTTTTGGTCATTGGAGGTTTATTTGAAAATTGGTATTTGGAAATTGAAAATTATTATTGTGGGTCAGCGGTATAAGTCACTGTTACCGTCAATTGCGTGACTGTGCCGGTAACTGTGCCAATATCTAGCGATACCCAGTCACCGGAGTCCACTGAGCCGTTTGAGAGGCTGCCGTCATCGGCGGCGCCATCGTTATCACAAGAGATGGTGGCGTCGACAGAGGCCGGGTTGTCCCCTGCTGAGTCGCGTTCCTGCACGTCTACGACGACGGACTCGGCCGCGTCGGCCGGATCAACGACACATTCGATGTCGGTGATCGTGAGAGGATAAGGAGCTTTGAAGAGGTTAAAGTTGTCAGTATCAGCCGGGCTTTCGAGCGTAATGCTTTTGTATTCTTTAGGGGTGATAACTTGCTTGGCGGAGGCGCCATAGAAGACAAATTGGTCGGCGGTGGTGTCGATGGCGATTTCACCGGAAAGATCAACAGTGGGGCCGGTGCCGACGGGAATTTGGACGGAGCCAGCGGTGGAGATGACTAGAGTGGTAGCTTCGACGCTGTCAGAGAAAACATTGAGCCAGCGAGTGGTGTCGGTTCCCAGGTCGTAGGTGGAGTCGGTGCCTGGGACGATGTCGCCGTAAGCGGTAATAGAATCCACGTAGAGGGAGTTCCAACGGAGGGCGGAGGTGCCGAGGTCGTAGTTGCCGGTGACGGTCGGGACGATGTTCCCTTCGGCGTTGATGCTACCGACGTAGAGGGCGTCCC
>CAYJKP010000009.1:0-1463 GCA_964371245.1 uncultured Gammaproteobacteria bacterium
AGAAAGTCGAACCCTCCCGGCTGCGTCGCGTCAACGACCCGCGTCTTCTCCGGGTGCAGGCTGAGCCCTCGGGCCGTCATGAGCCCCCGGAGGCGTTCCAGCGCTGCAGTGGCTTCGGCTTCCGTTCGACATAGCACTACCACGTCGTCGGCATAGCGCACCATCTCATGCCCAGCCTCGGTCATCGCGACGTCGACCGGGTGGAGATAGATGTTCGCCAGCAACGGGGAAATGACAGCCCCTTGTGGCGTCCCTTTGTCCGGGGTCCAGCTCTGTGTCCCCTCCAGGATGCCGGCTTTCAGATACGCTCGTACCAGGGACAGCACCTGCCCATCCGCGACTTCTTTCTCGACCTCGGCCAGCAGCGGCTCGTGCGGGATCTCGTCGAAGTACCTCTCGATGTCCGCATCTACCACCCAGGTGTATCCCTGGTCGAGCAGCGCCTGGACTCGCTTGAGCGCCCCCTTGCACCCTCGCCGCGGGCGAAACCCGTAGCTCGTCGGTGCAAACCGATGCTCGAAGATCGGCTCGAGGGCGTTGCGCAGTGCTGTCTGTACGACTCGGTCTCTGACTGCCGGTATCCCGAGCGGCCTTCCCTCCGGACTCCCGGGCTTCGGTATGCGCACACGCCTGACTGGCTCGGGCGTGTAGGTGTTGCTGCGAAGCTGCTCCCCCAGCCACGCGAGTTCGGCCTCGGCTCGGAGGCCGAAGTGGTGGATGGTCTGCCCGTCCACTCCGCCGGCCCCTCGCTTGCTCCGTACTGTCTCCCACGCGGCTTTGAGACTCTTGCTCGCATACACCTTGTCCATCAAGCTGAACCACTTGCCTCCTTTCACCCCCGTCTCCAGGGCTGTCAGCATGCGCTCGGTCCACACCGACCGTTCGACCCAGTCCCACCGCTGCTGGGTGTCTCCGGCTTGTGTAGGCTCTGCCACTGTCGCCGGTCTGTCTTCGGTCGCCGTGTCCCTCACGCATCCACCTTCCTGCCCCGCCTTTGCTCCACGCCCATTACAGGCGCTTCGTCGCTCGTATGCGGGCTGTGACTCCTGACACCGTCCATGCCGGTGTCAGGTCTCCCGGCTTCATCTGCCTGGTCTTCCCGCCGCTCTGCCCCCAACCACCGCCCACCGGTTGTGTGCACCCTGGCTTCACCATCGCTAGCAGGCTGGCCCCGGTGACCGGCCGAATCGGGTTCGTCTTCCTGCGGATCAGCGGTTCGCCTCCGGTTGCTCTCCACCTCCTCTCACGAGAACGCAGTTACCTTCGGCTACAGACCGGGTGCAGGCCTGGCGAGGACTTCCACCTCGCCGGCCAGGCAGACTCACCGGCGCACTAGCGGCCGCCCGCCGGGCGGCCGTGGTGCAGCCCTGCAGGGACGCCGACTGGACGATGAGAGTCACCGTCGCGTTTTGCAGAGCCGATGTGGGGCCGGCGCTCCGCGCCGGCATCCGGACATGGCAGAG
>CAYJKP010000010.1:0-1384 GCA_964371245.1 uncultured Gammaproteobacteria bacterium
GCGGGGGCGGGGGGGGGGGGGGGGGCCCGGCGCGGGCCCCCCCCCCCCCCCCAGGGGAGGTCGCGAGACCCATATGCGCTAACTTAGTAGGTTGACACGCTGCGCGCGGGAACTTACCTTGTCCGTCATGGATGAGCGCTCTGTTGTCGAGTCGGAGTGGCAGTACGTGGTCTCTCTGCTGCCTAAGGATCTTGAAAGTCTGGCAACAAGAAAGTTAGCGATCCAGCGCCGAAGGAACATCACCAGCGCCGAAGAGCTGCTCCGGCTTGTGCTCGCCTATAGCGCCTGTGATTTCTCCTTGCGTCAGCTCGCTGCGTGGGCCAAGGTGACTGGTCTCGCTGAGCTTTCGGATGTGGCCGCCATGAAGCGCCTGCAGGGGGCCAGCGAGTGGCTCGGCGATCTGGTCATGGCGTGGCTTCGTGATCGGGGCCTGACGAGCCATCTCCCGCCTCTTACCGTGCGAGTAGTGGACGCCTCGGTGGTCCTGGCGCCGGGCGGCAGGGGGACGGATTGGAGAGTTCACGCGCGACTGGACTTGGCGGCACAGCGTTTGGCAGGGTTGGAGGTCACCGGCCCCGAGGGCGGCGAAACGTTTGACCGTCACGCCTTCTCGCCGGGAGAGGTGGTTCTCGCTGACCGAGGATACGCCCACCGCGAAGCTGTAGCGGGGGCGATAGACGGTGGTGCCCACGTGGTCGTTCGCGGGAACTGGCAGAGCTTCCCTCTCGAAACGCGTTCGGGTGCGCCGTTGGACATCGTCGCCTGTCTTGAGACCCTGGCCGCAGCCGAAATCGGCGACTGGGCGGTGCAGCTTCGTGCCCACGGAAAGGTCTACCCCGTGCGGCTCATCGCACTCAAGAAGACCCGCGCAGCGACGTTACGTGAGCACAAGCGGATTCGCTCTCAGGCGCACCGCAAGCAGCGACGCCCGGACCCGCGTAGCCTGCGAGCCGCGCACTACGTGTACGTCATCACGGATCTGCCGCCGGATGTGCTGCCTGCTGCCGAAGCGCTAGAGATGTATCGCCTCCGTTGGCAGATCGAGATCGCGTTCAAGCGGCTCAAGAGCATCCTCAAGCTCGATCGCTTGCGCGCCCACGAGCCTCGGCTCGCCAAGACCTATCTCTTTGGGAAGCTCCTCACTGCTTTGATCCTCGACGAGTTGTGCGCGAGCGCAGTCGCTTTTTTCCCCTGGGGCTACCCCATCTTCCCGGACGCCGCTCTCTCGCTGGCGCTTGCAGGCACTACTGACTGAGGCCCTGCTCAGAGCGATCAAGGGCGCCATCCCCTTGGCATCGCTGAATGCTCATCTCCACACCCTCCATCGCTTCCTGTGCGATCGGCCCCGCACCCGACAACGCAGGTTCCTCGATACCCTCGCCGT
>CAYJKP010000011.1:0-1235 GCA_964371245.1 uncultured Gammaproteobacteria bacterium
TAGGGCAATTGCATCTAAATAGGGAAAGGGGATGACAGGGGAAAAGAAAGCGGGTATCCTTTGCAGAACAGGAGAAAAGCAGATGGAAAGCAAAGGGAAATCGCTGATAAAACACATGTCGAGTGTAAAAGACCCGCGCATCAATCGGACAAAGCGGCATAAGCTGCTGGATATATTGGTGATAACGATCTGTGCGGTGATCTGCGGAGCGGATGATTGGGTAGAAGTGGAAATGTATGGGCGGGCGAAAAGAGCTTGGTTGCGAAAGTTTCTAGAATTACCGAATGGAATACCCTCGCATGACACATTTGGAAGAGTATTTGCACGGATCGCCCCGGAGGAATTTCGGAATAGCTTCTTGGAATGGGTGGAAGCGACGCGGGAAGTGTTGAATGGGCAATTAGTAGCCATAGACGGCAAAGACCTGCGAGGATCAAAGGATGGCCGGTTGGGAAAAGGGGCAATCGATATGGTAAGTGCCTGGGCAACAGCCAGCCAGCTTGTACTTGGACAACAAAAAGTGGATGAGAAATCGAATGAAATCACAGCTATTCCGAAGTTACTGGAGTTGCTTGAAGTGGAAGGGTGCATCATAACCATCGATGCCATTGGCTGTCAAACTGAGATCGTTGAAAAAATTGTTGAAAAAGGGGCCAATTACGTACTGGCATTGAAAGAGAATCAGGGGCGATTGTACGAAGATGTAGAACTGGCCTTTCAGGATGCTTTGAACAATGGTTGGGGGGATATTCAGCATGATTATCATCGCACCGAAAATCATACTCATGGGCGCCATGAAGTTCGACAATGTTGGACAATTTCTGGCGATGATTACATTCGCCATCTGCGTGGTGCAGCTAACTGGAGAAACTTGCACACCATTGCTATGATTATCTCTGAACGTGAAGTAGGCTCAACCAAATCCATCAAGACCCGTTATTTCATTTCTAGCCTTGGGAACAATGCCAAGAAACTGCTATGGGCTAAACGCTCTCACTGGAGCATTGAAAATGGGCTGCATTGGTGTTTAGATATCGCCTTCCGCGAAGATCACTGCCGCGTGCGTAAGGGCTTCGGTGCTGAAAATCTGGCTATTCTTCGCCATATGGCAATGAACTTGCTCAAGCAGGAACAATCTGCCAAGGTCGGCATCAAAGCTAAGCGTCACAAAGCCGCGTGGGATGAAAGTTACCTGCTCAAGGTTCTCGCCTTAGAATAAGATGCAATTGCCCTAC
>CAYJKP010000012.1:0-1032 GCA_964371245.1 uncultured Gammaproteobacteria bacterium
CGCTGAGGGCCGGATATGCCTTTCAGGAAGCAACCGAGTGGCACAAGATGAAACCCAAGATCGCTTTGTGAGTAAGTTGACAAAAGCCCTTTTACAATCAAACAGCCCCAAGGATAAAACTTGGGGCTGTTATTTTATGACAATGTTAGCTGTTGAATGCTATCAGCGGAACTGCAGGTGAATCACTCAATGCTGGTGATCGTGGTCATCGTGATGACTTGGTGGGACATATATCCAAAAAGTAGAGCCGCCGAAGGTCACCACTACATTTTTGCCGCCCACTTTTTTGGAAGTAGTACACTGAACTTTGTTCTCATCCACCTGTGAGCAGTGCAAAATGTAATTGGCATCCTCTCCCTGAACCTGAACAAAGCCTTTTAACTCAGCCTTGGAAAAATGACCGCTGACACTGAAGACAAAGACTACGCTTCCGTGCATGTTACTCCTGACCTCGATCAGGGAGCTGGCAGTGCCTGCCAGCGGTGCGGCGGCTATGCCTGTGAGCATTGCCAGCATGGACAACAAAAGCATAAAATTGAATTGCATCTTTTTCATTTCTTATTCTCTGTTTTGTAGTTTGAAAAATATCAGTAACGCTTACATTGAAAGGATTATAATCTGAATGCAATCTAAAAGATATAGCCAAATATTGATAATGAGAGCCGAGATGGCATTTTGATGATCCCATTGGATAAAAATATGGATTCCCAGCGGTTTATCTTCCGGAAAAGGAAGGTTTGCATTTTCCGTCACTTGCAGATCGTTTCGTGTACGTGGTATGAAGAGACCGTACTGAGGACTGTATATACTCTTCAAGTTGTATCCGAATGACACATGCTGAAACCGAAACTGGCTGTGCTTTAAATTTATGAAGAAATCAGGGCTGACAATCTGGGCGCTGTTGCGCCTGCCGATCCTGGCGGCAGGGTTATATTTGTTCCGCCCGCAAATCACTGTGTTCATTGAAAAATATTTTGACCTGGGGACAGTCATAGATTTCGCAGTATATTCCGCAAGCACTTTTGGGACCAG